>CALIMV010000242.1 GCA_938045275.1 uncultured Granulosicoccaceae bacterium | reverse complement strand
ATAGAAGGGGATACCTCGGATATCGGTCGCCCGTCGATCGAGAAGCTGATGGAAGCGTTGGATACCTATATCCCGATGCCAGAGCGTCCGGTAGATCAGCCGTTTCTAATGCCAATAGAAGATGTGTTCTCAATCTCGGGTCGAGGCACAGTAGTGACCGGTCGTGTAGAGCGTGGTGTAGTGAAGGTCGGTGAAGAGATCGAAATCGTGGGCATCAAGGCAACAGAGAAGACCACGGTAACGGGTGTAGAGATGTTCCGAAAGCTGCTAGATCAGGGTGAAGCGGGCGATAACGTGGGAGTTCTGTTACGCGGAACCAAGCGCGAAGAGGTTGAACGCGGTCAGGTGCTGTGTCACGTAGGAAGTATTACGCCGCACATCAAGTTCGAAGCGGAGATCTACGTGTTGAGTAAAGATGAAGGTGGCCGTCACACGCCGTTTTTCAGTAATTACCGACCGCAGTTCTACTTTCGCACCACCGATGTGACGGGCGCAGTAGAGTTGCCGTCGGGCACCGAGATGGTGATGCCGGGAGATAACGTGAAAATCACGGTAACGCTGATCAACCCAATCGCGATGGAAGACGGTTTGCGTTTTGCCATCCGCGAGGGCGGGCGCACGGTAGGTGCGGGCGTTGTTGCTAAAATTCTTGAGTAATTGATATGGCCTCCAGTCAAACAATACGTATACGCCTGAAAGCATTCGATCACCGATTGATCGATCGTTCAGCCAAGGAAATTTTGGAAACGGCCAAGCGCACTGGCGCTCGTGTGCTGGGACCAATTCCACTGCCGAGCAAGAAAGAGCGCTTTACGGTGCTGATTTCTCCGCACGTGAACAAAGACGCTCGTGATCAATACGAGCTGCGCACGCACAAGCGCTTGATGGACATTGTTGACCCAACTGAAAAAACAGTTGATGCGTTGATGAAGTTAGATCTGGCTGCAGGTGTTGATGTTCAGATCAAGTTGAACTAGATCGCATAGCCAAGGGCTTAATGTCGCCCTGGACATACGAAAAAAGGCCCGCTTATGCGGGCCTTTTTTGTTGGTTGTTTTCTGTTCTGATAATGGCAATGATCTTAACGCACCATGGCATCCGACCATTGTTCCAAAAAGTGTTTACGTTTAATTTTGTCCAGATAGACCAGCAGACCTGGCCCCAGACTAATTGGTCGAAAATACTGATGTTGTGACAGTGCCTCACCATCGATAGGTGGTAAACCGGCTTGATTCTCGATAAGGGAGCGCGCTTTTTTATCAACGAGAAAATCGATAAACTGTCCGCCAAGTTTCGCATTGTTCGCAGCTGCAGGAATGAGCGCGGTTCGTAACATGAAGTGCGTATAGTCGGATAACGGCACAATGAAAGCGTTGCTTTCTTCATTCAGGTTAGCAGATGCATAGCTACCCACCACATTGTATGCAAACGCGATCTCGCCAGTTTCCACTTCATTGAGCATGTCTGAGGAGCAACAATAGAGTTTCGGGTTTAGCGAGCCCATGACTTCTGCCAACCGCCAAAAGGCGTCTGATTGCCTGGCATCCTGCGTAGCAAACAAGTAGCCAGCCCCCGATTGTCTTAAATCGTAAGTTCCAATTTTACCGTTGAACTGTTCTGGATTATCGCGAAGCAGAGATATGAGTTCTTGTCTGTTTTCAGGCACCTGAAAATCTCCGATGCCTTTTTTGGATGCCACCAGAACGGCTGGCTCCTGTGTGAACGCAAAAAGATGATTTCGCCACTTAGCCCACTCAGGCATGCTGTCGGTTTGATCAGAGCGATAACCACTTGTTAACCCATCGTTGACCAGCTTTACTTGCAAATCCATAGCGGAAGATATGACCAAATCGAATTGTGCGGCATCGTTGTAGATGGCGTTATACAGCTCCTTACTCGAAGCTACCGTGTAAATGACCTTGATTGAACTTTGCTGTTCTTGATACGCATGAATTAATGGCGCGAAATAATCCAGATCAGTATTGGAGAGAATATGTAAGGTGCTACTGGGGTTTGGAACATCGAACGTACGCTCATCCTCAATATCGAATGCCAGTATTGGGCTTACAGCAATCAATAAACTAAAAAAACAAGCTAGAGTAGCAGTGTGGCGCATGTGCCAGCTCCTGAATTTTGCTTCAGTTCAAATGTACCATTGTGCGCTATCGCAATTGCTTCAACCATGGTTAAGCCCAGACCAGAACCAACTATGTCGCGCACGTTGTTACCTCGTTGGAATCGTTCTATCAGTGAGCACGGTTTATTGCCATCCAGTCCACGCCCTTCATCCCTGATTTCAAATGCGATGCCGTGCGTGTCGGTTTTCAGCTCAATTTCAATTTTGCTATCGAAAGAGGAATACTTTATCGCGTTGTCCAACAAGTTATGTAGGGCGATTTCAATTAATATTCTGTCGCCGACGATCTGCACATCTTTCTCAAGATTGGTCTCGATGACCAGGTCTTTTAATTCGGCGGTAGCGCTTAATGCGCGAGTAACTTCTTTAACAAGCGCTGTGTAGTCAAATTTTTCAGTCGACATCTGATCAGAACGGTAACTGATCATCGCATGATCGAGCAATTGAGAGGCCGATCTGGAGCTTTCATCTACAGCTCGGATAACATTGCGAAGCGTTTTTCTACTGGTGTCTGTTTCTGCCTGGCGCAGTGCTATTTCTGACTGGGTACGCACTGTTGCCAATGGTGTTCTTACATGGTGAGCCGCTTCAGCCATAAATGTTTCTGTACGATTCAGCGAGCTGCGTAGCCGGGCGATAAAATCATTGAGTGATGTTACCAATGGAGTAAGTTCCGAAGGTACGGGTGATTTCAATGGACGCAAGTCGTGGGCACCGCGGCGCCCAATAGCGTTCGCCACCGTATAGAGTGGTTTGACTGCACTGCGTGTTGCTAACCAACTCATTGCGCCAGCGATGAGAAAAAAACCGACCCCCAATGCGGCAGCTATATTGGCTACCCTTGCTGATATAGCATCTTGTCCGCGTTGTGTTTGCGCAACCATAATGAGCACACGCACCGGTTTGGTATTCACCGGTATGACGCGGGTTTGTGCGGCAATTCGAACTGTTGTATCACGAAAACGGCTGGCATAGTAAAGCGGCTTTGAATCGATGGGGATAGAACTGGGAAGAGGCAAATCTTCATATCCTGTGGCTGTTTCATCGTCGATATCAATTCTGTAAAAAACACGGTCGTCGCTAATGGCACCAAGCATCGAAAATGCCGAGTAGGGAATGTCGATAATGATGCCATCGGCATCTGTGCCTAACTGTTCCGCTATTGCAGCAGCAGATGCACCTAAAATATTATCGTGTGAACTTTCAGCCGCCTGGTTGGCGACGGCGCGAACGGCAAGGTACAAAAGAGCCGAAAGAATTGCTGCAACAAACAACAGCTGAACAAGCAATCGCCGGCCTAATGAGCCAGAAGATATACTATGCTCGTTCATCCACTATGAATCCGATAGCCGATACCACGCACAGTTTCAATGCGTACATTGGAGCCATCGAGTTTCTTACGGAGCCGGCCAACATAGACTTCAATGGCGTTCTCTGATGGCTCTTCTGAATAGGAGAACAGTCTGTCGACCAGATGCGCTTTTGAAAACAACCTTTCGGAGGAAGATAGCAGTATTTCCAATAATCGCAGTTCCCGATTGCGCAAATTGCGCGTTTGCGTTCCAACTACAATGGTTGCGGCAAGCGGGTCAAAAACGATATCGCCAAAGTGAATTGAGTTTTTCGCTGTTCCTCCTCGGCGTCGTAATACCGCGCGACATCTCGCTTCGAGTTCAGCAAAGTCGAATGGTTTGGTGACATAGTCGTCGGCGCCGCTATCGAGTAATGCGACTCTGTCTGATACCGAATTTTGGGCAGTCATCACAATAACCGGAATATTGCTATTGGTTTGCCTTTGGGCATGAAGAAACTCCTGACCGTTGCCATCAGGCAGCATAATGTCCAGTAGTATCAAATCGTATTCGATTCCAGCCGTGCAAATATGCGCTTGTTCAAGGCTTGCGGCCCAGTCTACGGCGTGGCCATCCAGCTTCAATCGCTCGCTGACTGATAAAGCTAAGTCTGAATTGTCTTCGACCAGTAAAAATCTCATGTATGGCGACTTCTCGAGTGAGATGACAGGTTGATGTCAGACTTCCATGGAATCATCAGGATTGCAAGAGTGGCAACTTGTGACATAAGCATAAACTGCCGTATGCTGGTGGTGGCGGATTATTTTTCGCCAGGCCCGATATGCGGGTACTGAATCACACTTGGAATGAGGAACAGTTCGTGACGAAATTATCTTTAAAAAAATCAATTGCGGCAAGCTTGCTGCTGAGCATCGGTGCGCTCGGCGGAATGGGTACAGCAACAGCTGCCGAATGTATTGCACCCGCTAACCCGGGCGGTGGCTGGGATTTCACCTGCCGCACTATCGGCAAAATCATGTCTGATATTGGTGCTGTAGACAAACCTATTCAGGTAACAAACATGGCGGGCGCCGGTGGTGGTTTGGCGTTCAACCATGTGGTTGCCGAGCGCAATGACGATGCTGAACTTATTGTTGCTGCCTCATCTGCTACGTCGACCCGATTGGCCCAGAATGCGTACGCAGGCCGTGTTGCCTCTGATGTTCGTTTTGTCGGAGCCATTGGCGCAGACCCTGGCGTTATTGTAGTCGCCAAAGACAGCCCATTTCAGAACCTGGGTGAAATGCTTGATGCAATCAAGGAAGACCCAAGTTCAGTTGCCTTTGCAGGCGGGTCTGCCGTTGGTGGTTTTGATCATCTGAAGCCGTTAATGTTGCTGCAACGCGTAGGCTTTACCGATATCACAAAAGTGAAATACATCGGTGTTGATGGTGGTGCAGACGCAATCACCCAAACTGTCGGTGGATTCACTCAAGCAATGACAGGTGATATGTCTGAAATTGTGGGCTTTTTGAAAGCGGGTGAAATACGCGCATTGGCAGTATTAACTGAAGAGCGAGTACCTGGTTTTGATGATATCCCAACAGCCAAGGAGCAGGGCTTTGATGTGGTAGCGGTTAACTGGCGCGGACTGTACGTGCCTAAAGGTGTGAGTGATGAAACATTCAACATGTGGGCTGAGCGGTTGCAAAAAGTTGCCGACAGCGATGAATGGAAAGAAGCCATGGTTGCTAACGGGCTTGCACCGTTTACCAAGGTAGGCGGTGATTTCCAAAGCTACATCGATGGTGTTGTAGAGGAAGTACGTCAACTATCCAAAGACATTGGTGTTATTCAGTAATGGCCAGTGACCGGCTATTTGGGCTGGTTGTTCTGATGACGGCGCTTGCATACATTGCAAGCGCCACTCAGATACAAACCAGTTTTCTACAAGACCCTGTCGGGCCAAAAGCCTTTCCCATGTTGGTGGGTGCGGTGGCAGCGATAAGTGCCCTGGTCATGATTATCAAGCCAGATCCCAGCCCACAGTGGCCCGGGGTGCGCACTTTCGGTGCTCTATTCATTGCGTTAGTTGTGTTGGTGGCTTATGCCTATGCACTGAAACCGTTTGGATTTATTTTACCTACAGCGGTTACAGCTTCTATATTGAGCTATCAGATTTCCCCGCGAGCGATTCCAGCGGTATTCACCGGTGCAGGGTTGTCGATTGGCCTGTTCGTGCTATTCAAGTACGCGTTAAAGCTTGGCTTAGTACCATTTCCCAAAGGGTTGTTCGCATAACCTGCTTCCATTGTTCGATTGGTTTGGGCGCTTAAATTGAAATTAGACACTTAGGAATTTAGATGGATATCATGTCCAATTTGGCGCTGGGTTTTTCCATTGCCTTGTCTCCCTATACCTTGATGCTGGCAGTTGTAGGCTGTTTCCTGGGAACCATCATAGGCGCGCTGCCAGGTTTGGGTCCGTCAAACGGTGTGGCCATTCTTATTCCGATAACGTTCACGCTAGGGCTGGATGCAACCTCAGCGTTAGTGTTGATGACCAGCGTGTATTACGGCGCAATGTATGGTGGTCGTATCAGTTCCATACTATTAAACATCCCCGGCGATGAGCCTGCGCTAATGACCACCCTTGATGGCTATCCAATGGCCAAACAAGGTCGTGCTGGAGATGCATTGGTTTTGTCAGGTGTTGCTTCTTTTGTCGGTGCGTTTCTGGCAACGATTGGTTTATTGATAATGGCACCGTGGCTTGCACAAGTCGCTTACTTGTTTGGACCGGCTGAATACTTTGCTTTGTATTTGTTAGCGTTTTGCACGCTCGGTGGTGTGGCATCAAACAATCAGGCGAAAGCCGCCATTGCCTCGTGTCTTGGGTTGGGCATCGCGATGATTGGCGTGGATGACAACTCGGGTTTACCCCGGCTTACCGGCGGCAATATGCATTTGGCTGACGGTATCGATTTTCTCGTCGCGATTGTCGGATTGTTTGCTATTGCAGAAGTGTTCTTTTTTATCGAAGGGCACGGAAAAAATTCATCTATCGGTGTAAAGCTTGAAAAGGTGGTGGTGCCTTGGCGCGATATCTGGCTGGTTAAATGGACCATGCTGCGTGCAAGCCTGCTTGGCTTTGTTGCTGGCATCCTGCCAGGTGCCGGTGCCTCATTGGGCAGTTTTCTGGCTTATATGAGTGAGAAATCCATTGCCGGTAAAGAAGGTGGGTTTGGTACCGGTGTGGCCAAAGGGGTTGCGGCGCCAGAGTCGGGAAATAATGCAGCGGCTGGTGGGGCGCTGGTGCCAATGCTGACGCTTGGTGTGCCTGGTTCCGGAACGACGGCTGTTTTACTGGCTTTGCTGATGACGCTGAACATCACCCCCGGACCGACCCTATTCACTGACAGGCCAGAGGTGGTGTGGGGGCTAATCGCATCCTTGCTTATTGCCAATGTCGTGTTGCTGCTTATGAATGTGCCGTTGGTCAAGTTTTTTGTGCGGATATTGATGGTGCCAGCCTGGATATTATTGCCTGGCGTCACGATGATTTCGTTTGTCGGCATCTATTCTCTATCTGGCAGCTATTTCGATTTGCTCCTCATGGTCGCGTTTGGTGCGCTCGGTTATGTGCTACGTAAGCTTGATGTACCTACTGTCCCGGTTATTCTCGGCATTTTGCTTGGCGGTCACATGGAAGATGCACTACGTCGTGCAATGGTGCTGTCCGATGGCGACGCGTTGTATTTGTTCTCATCGCCTATAGCGATTGGATTCTGGATAGCTGCGGTGCTCGGTTTTGTAGCGCCAATGTTTTTACGTGGGGTGCTGGCAAAGCCTCAGCGGGTTAGCGATTAAGCATTAAAATTCGCATAAAAACGTCAGCCGGGCTTTAGCAATCGCTTTGATACGTTGATTTATCTGTCCCATTGCGATGGCAATTGATGAAAATAATAGCGAATAGCTTTGCTATACGGCAACTAGATAGCGTTGCGGCACAAATGACTTGCCAGATGGAAGGTTATATTTAAATTACAAAGTGTAGCAATTGCCATTCTTCCCTGTTATACTTGTCGGCTACCGCTTACCAAAGCATCAGGTGAGCGGCAATATTTCCTAAAAACCGGGGTTCGCAGTTAGAGCGACACGCTCCAACTCGATCTGCCGGTTTTTGTGTTTGATAGGTTTTGGCAAAGGCCAGAAAACCAGCAAGCATATGAACCAGACCAGAAAAGCCACGCCTTGTACATGGCGGGAAATTATTGGTTGTTACAGTCACGTGTTCGATTAAGGTCGCGAGCCCATTGTTAGCTCAGGCCGGTTGGTCGTGCACCTATGACGGAGAGAAAAATGACACTTGGTGTTCTAGGCCAAAAACTTGGCATGACACGCATATTCGATGACGCAGGCATTTCTCAGCCAGTCACCGTGATCCATGTGCAACCCAATCGCATTACTGCGCGCAAAACCGTCGAAACCGATGGTTATGAGTCTGTGCAAATAACCACTGGTTCTAGAAAAACACGGCATCTGAGCAAATCGCAGATTGGTCATTTTGCCAAAGCGGGCGTTGAAGCAGGGCGCACCGTGCGCGAATTCCGTCTGGAAGGCGTTGAATTTAACGAAGAAGAGATGGTTGTTGGTGGCGAAGTTGGTCTGAGCATATTTGAGGCTGGCCAGAAAGTTGATGTTACGGGCACCAGCATTGGTAAAGGCTTTGCCGGCGGTGTGAAGCGGCACAATTTCCAAATGCAAGATGCCACTCACGGTAACTCTATTTCGCACAGAGCACCGGGCTCTATTGGTCAGAACCAAACGCCAGGTCGCGTATTTAAAGGCAAGCGCATGGCTGGCCATATGGGCGCACGCAAGCGAACCACTCAAAACCTGACCGTTGTTCGAATTGATCCAGAAAAAGAAGTCATTCTGATAAAAGGGGCTGTCCCTGGGCCAGAGGGTGGCGACGTCGTTATCAAGCCTGCAGTGAAAAGCAAAGTAGCAAAGGCAAGCGGTAAGTAGTTGCTGTAAGAAATTTAACCCAAGTGGTAAGTAACCTAGTAAGTAGATAAGTAAGAGCTGATTCCGATGGACCTTAAAACACACAGTGGCGGCACCGTAGCGGTATCTGATACCGTTTTTGGCGCAACTTATAACGAAGGCCTTGTGCACCAAATTGTCACAGCTTATATGGCTGGTGGCCGTTCTGGTAACGCGGCTCAAAAGACACGCTCTGAAGTGCGCGGCGGTGGCGCAAAGCCGTGGCGTCAGAAAGGTACCGGTCGTGCGCGAGCAGGCACATCGAGAAGTCCGATCTGGGCCGGTGGTGGTGTGACGTTCGCTGCAAAGAAACGCGACTACACCCAAAAAGTAAACAAGAAAATGTACCGTGCGGCTCTACGATCAATTCTGTCGCAAGCGGCTACAGATGGCAGGTTGATTGTTGTTGATTCGCTGGAAATGGATGAGCCGAAGACCAAGGCGATGAAAGCCAAGCTTGCAGATCTAAACGTAAGTAAAGCGTTGGTACTCCTAGATGAAGTCAGTCAGGCGGTCTATTTGTCTTGTCGCAACATTCCGAACATCCAAGTACTCGATGTTGAGGGCGTTAATCCAGTTTCATTGGTTCGGTATCCGCACATTGTTACAACTGCAGCCGCTATCAAGCAGTTAGAGGAGCGTCTGGCATGAACGACGAGCGTTTATATAAAATTCTTCTGGCGCCACATATCTCAGAAAAAACCGCCAATGCTGCAGAAATGCAAGGTCGGCATACGTTTAAAGTGGCCGGTGATGCCAGTAAGCAAGAAGTACGTAAAGCGGTTGAACGTCTTTTCAGTGTGAATGTGAAGAGCGTGCAAATTGTGAACGTGAAAGGCAAGACCAAACGTTTTGGTGCTTCAATCGGCAAGCGTTCCGACTGGCGTAAAGCAATAGTCAGATTGGCTGAAGGCCAGGATCTTGACTTCATGAGCATCGAGGGATAAAGCGATATGGCACTGGTTAAATCCAATCCAACCTCACCTGGTCGTCGTTTTCAGGTTCGTGTTGTCAATAAAAACCTATCAAAAGAGGGCCCGTACGAGCCTTTGGTTGAAAGCCTGCACAAATCAGGTGGTAGAAATAATAAAGGTAGAATCACCACGCGACACATTGGTGGTGGCCATAAACGTCGTTATCGAGTCATCGATTTCAAACGCGATAAAGACGGTATCCCAGCAGTAGTAGAGCGTTTGGAATACGACCCGAACCGTACAGCGAATATCGCACTGATAAAGTATGCAGACGGTGAACGTCGGTATGTCATAGCCACCAAGGGTATGGCTGCAGGCGACAAGCTGATGTCTGGGCGAGAAGCGCCAATAAAATCCGGAAACTGTTTACCACTGAATAATGTACCCGTTGGTTCAACCGTGCATTGCATAGAACTGAAGCCCGGTGCTGGCGCGCAGATAGCGCGAACAGCCGGTGCTGCCGTGCAGTTGGTTGCACGTGAAGGTCAGTACGCAACACTTCGACTACGATCTGGTGAAATGCGTCGTGTTCAATCCGACTGTCGAGCAACCATTGGCGAAGTGGGAAATGCGGAACATGCACTTCGTAAAATGGGTAAAGCCGGTGCTAAGCGCTGGCGTGGTGTTCGTCCTACCGTTCGTGGTGTGGCGATGAACCCGGTTGATCACCCACATGGTGGTGGTGAAGGTCGTACCTCAGGTGGTCGTCATCCGGTAAGTCCTTGGGGTACACCCACAAAAGGTTACAAAACTCGTTCGAACAAACGCACAGATAACATGATTGTGCGTCGTCGAAGCAAGAAATAAGGAATAAGCCGTGCCACGTTCATTAAGAAAAGGTCCGTTTGTCGATCATCATCTGGTAAAAAAAGTTGATGAAGCCAAAGCCACTAATAGCAAGCGTCCAATCAAGACCTGGTCGCGAAGGTCTATGATTTTGCCGGACATGGTTGGTCTGACCATAGCTGTACACAACGGCCGTGTGCATGTACCGGTGTTGGTTTCTGAAAATATGGTTGGTCACAAACTCGGTGAGTTCTCTGCCACTCGTACTTACAAAGGCCACGTAGCCGACAAAAAGGCCAGATAGACATGCAAGTTGAATCAACATTGAAACACGCACGAATATCAGCGCAGAAAGTGCGCCTGATTGCTGATCAGGTTCGCGGGCTGCCAGTAGAGAAAGCCTTGGAAGTGCTGACTTTCAGCGAGAAGAAAGCTGGTGCAATCATGAAGCAACTGGTTGACAGTGCAATAGCCAACGCTGAACACAACGAAGGTGCTGACATCGACGAACTTAAAATTGCCGCCGTTCAAGTGAACGAAGGTCCAACAATGAAGCGACTACGCGCCAGAGCCAAAGGCCGCGCTAACCGTATTCTCAAGCGCACAAGTCACATCACTGTGACTGTTTCGGACCGCTAGGAGCAGAGCAAAGAAAATGGGTCAAAAAGTACATCCAATCGGTATTCGTCTTGGCATATCCCAGGACTGGAATTCAACCTGGTATGCAGGTTCGGAAGATTACGCTAACTATTTGAATGACGACATTATGGTTCGTGAGCTGCTCAAAAAAGAGCTGGCGCATGCATCAGTTAGTCGCATCAAGATTGACCGACCGGCAAAAGCGGTTGTAATAACGATTCACTCAGCACGTCCGGGTATCGTTATCGGAAAAAAAGGCGAGGATATTGAACGCCTTCGCCGCAAAATTGCACCAAAAATTGGTTTGAACATTAATAACGTAAAAATCAATGTGGCGGAGATTCGCAAGCCTGAGATCGATGCTCAGTTAGTGGCTGAAGGTGTAGCGCAGCAGTTGGAAAGACGCGTTATGTTCCGGCGTGCAATGAAGCGTGTTTTAACTAACACCATGCGCCTGGGTGCACAGGGTGTAAAAATTGCGGTTTCTGGCCGGTTGAATGGTGCAGAGATAGCTCGCCGTGAGTGGTATCACGATGGTCGAGTGCCATTGCACACATTGCGTGCCGATATCGACTATGGCACGGCGGAAGCCAGAACAACTTACGGTGTTATTGGTATTAAGGTTTGGATTTGCCACGGCGAAGTATTCGATCTTGAAGACAAGCGTGCGAAAAGCGCCGCTGCCACAACTTCCAAGTAATCGATCTGGACCGACAACCGCGACAGCGATATAGAAAAGAGCAGAAAAGAGCAGAAGAGTCATGCTTCAACCGAAACGTACAAAATTCCGAAAGCAGCATAAGGGTCGCAACCGTGGTCTGGCGCTGAACGGCAACAAGGTCAGCTTTGGCGAGTATGGTCTTAAAGCAAATGCGCGCGGTCGTTTAACTGCACGTCAGATCGAATCGGCACGACGTGCAATGACACGTCACATTAAGCGTGGTGGAAAAATCTGGATTCGTATTTTTCCAGATACACCAGTAACCAAAAAGCCTATCGAAGTACGAATGGGTAAAGGTAAGGGTAATGTTGAATACTGGGTAGCCAAGATTCAACCTGGCAAGATGCTCTACGAGATGGAAGGCGTTTCCGAAGAAATTGCACGTGAAGCGTTTGCGCTGGCAGCGGCGAAGCTGCCAATTTCTACAACGTTCGTAGTAAGGACTTTGGCGTAATGGCAACGGCAGAATTAAGAGAAAAGTCGATCGATGAGCTCAACACTGAGCTATCGGCATTGTTCCGTGAGCAGTTCAACTTGCGTATGCAGCAAGGTTCTGGTCAAGACGTTAAACCGCACAACCACAAGCGAGTGCGTCGTCAGATCGCAAGAATTAAAACCATAATTAATCAGAAACAGTCGGCAGGCGCATAAGCGGGTTTATCGGGGTTTATTAAATGAGCACAGAAAACACTAAACTGCAGCGCACGGAAGTTGGCCGAGTGTTGAGTAACAAGATGCAGCAGTCAGCAACCGTGGTTGTGGAACGACGTGTAAAGCATCCAATGTATGGAAAATATATTCGTCGAAGCAAGAAATACCATGTTCATGATGCAGAAAATGCGTTGAATATTGGTGATCTTGTCCAAATTAAACAATGTCGGCCTATCTCCAAGACTAAGTCATGGACCCTGGACAAGGTGTTGGAAGCGGCGGCTGAGTAAGCTGAGTCGTTTTTGTAACAGAATAATATAGAGTAGCGTACCGATGATTCAAATGCAGACCGTTCTGAATGTCGCTGACAACAGTGGTGCCAGAAGCGTTCAGTGCATAAAAGTACTGGGCGGTTCACATCGCCGTTATGCTCGCGTAGGCGATGTCATAAAGGTCAGTGTTAAGGATGCCATCCCTCGGGGTCGAGTAAAAAAAGGTGAGGTATACAACGCTGTCGTTGTACGCACTCGGAAAGGAATTCGGAGAGCCGATGGTTCAGCGATTCGTTTCGATTCGAATGCAGCCGTCATCTTGAATGCGAAACTCGAGCCAATTGGCACTCGTATCTTTGGCCCAGTAACTCGTGAGCTACGTAATGAGAAGTTCATGAAAATTGTGTCACTGGCACCAGAAGTTCTGTAGGTAACGAGCAATGAAACTGATTAAATCGGGTGACGATGTCATCGTACTGGCCGGCAAAGATAAAGGTCGTCGTGGAAAAGTAGCCAGAGTGATGGACGATCGACTTATCGTTGATGGCGTCAACATGGTAAAGAAGCATGTCAAGGGTAACCCTCAAGCGGGTGACCCGGGTGGCATACAAGAAAAAGAAGCTTCTATACATATTTCTAATGTTGCCCTGTTCAATACTAAAACGAAAAAGGGCGGTCGAGTCGGTGTACGTTTAAACAGCGCTGGTAAAAAAGAGCGTTTTTTTAACGCTGACGACTCGGCGGTTGACTAAGGGCTTCGTCGATACGGTCTCGCACTAGTAATTGTGCGGGCTAACGAAAAGAGTTTAGACGGTAAACGTAATGACAAGATTAGCGACAGAATATAAAGAGAAAATTGTTCCAGCGATGATGGAAGAGTTCTCGTACAAGAGTGTTATGCAAGCGCCGCGTATTGAGAAGATCACCCTGAACATCGGCCTGGGTGAGGCAGTGGGTGACAAAAAGGTACTCGAAAATGCCATTCGCGATATGACTGCTATCAGTGGTCAGAAGCCTGTCGTTACCGTGGCCAGAAAATCGATTGCAGGATTCAAGATTCGTGATGGTTATCCAATCGGTTTAAAGGTCACACTGCGCCGAGCACGTATGTATGAATTTCTAGATCGACTTGTGGCGATTTCTATTCCGCGAATTCGTGACTTTCGTGGCATAAGCTCCAGATCATTTGATGGTCGTGGAAACTACAGCCTGGGTGTGAAAGAGCAAATTATCTTTCCGGAAATTGATTACGACAAAATTGACGCGATTCGTGGCATGGATATAACCATCACCACATCGGCAAAAACGGATGCAGAAGCGCTGGCGATGTTGAAAAAATTCAACTTCCCATTTCGTACATAAAACCAGTGAACTTAAACAAAGAGTAGCTTGTGGCTAAAAAATCAATGATCGCGCGCGAAGCAAAGCGCACCAAACTGGTTCGCCAGTACGCGGCGAAGCGAAAGAGTTTGAAAGCAACGATTATCTCAGAAGAGGCGTCGTTTGAAGACAAAATGGCAGCGGTAACTGCGCTTGCGAAACTGCCACGAGACTCATCGGCCGCTCGACAACGTAATCGTTGTCGTATTACCGGACGACCACACGGTTACTATCGTAAGTTTGGTTTGAGTCGCAACAAGTTACGAGAAGCCGCCATGCGTGGCGATGTTCCCGGTTTGGTTAAGGCCAGCTGGTAAAGGCCAGTTGGTAAAGGAATAAGAGTACTTACTTATGAGCATGTCAGATCCAATAGCCGATATGTTGACCCGCATTCGCAACGGTCAGCAGGCGCAAAAGGTTGAAGTTTCAATGCCTGCCTCCAAGGTTAAGAGTGCAGTGGCTGAAGTTCTAGTTTCAGAAGGGTATGTGTCTGGACATTCGACTAATGAAGTCGACGGCAAACCTACACTGACAGTAGAGCTGAAGTACTTTGAAGGCAAGCCGGTAATCGAAAAAATTCAGCGTGTCAGCCGGCCCGGACTACGGCGCTATTGCGATAGCGGTAGCATCCCAGATGTGCTTGGTGGTTTGGGCGTAGCCATTGTATCGACCTCGCAGGGTGTAATGACCGGTGTGAAAGCCAGAGCTGCAGGCCATGGTGGCGAAATTCTTTGCACGGTTCAATAAATTAGAACCTGCATTTTAATAAAGATTTTTAATCAAGTTTAAAGACGACGTCGGAATATAGACATGTCACGTATAGCGAAACAACCGATAGAAGTGCCAAAAGGCGTTGATGTGACCATCAGTGGTCAGACCGTTAGCGCAAAAGGCCCTAAAGGCAATGAGTCAGTCACGTTGCATGAACATGTAACGCCTGCCATGGACGATGGAGTGCTTGGTGTAAAAGCCGTCGATGACTCAAAACGTGCCATTGCGATGGCGGGAACAATGCGTTCATTGCTTAACAATCTGGTGATAGGTGTATCCACTGGGTTTGAAAAGAAATTGGAACTGCGCGGCGTTGGGTATCGCGCGCAAGCTCAAGGCAGTTCCATCAACTTGACGTTGGGTTTTTCACACCCGGTAGTGCACAAAGTGCCTGACGGTATCAAGGTTGAAACACCAAGCCAAACAGAAATCATTGTCAGTGGCTCTAACAAGCAAGTAGTTGGTCAGGTTGCAGCGGATATCCGTGGCTATCGTCCACCAGAGCCTTATAAAGGTAAAGGTGTTCGCTATGTCGATGAATACGTTCTTATGAAAGAGGCTAAGAAGAAGTAATTACGGCCGTTTGGCTCAATTACATATTCAGTACATGCTAGCGCTTATATAAAACAGGTTTAAAAGATGGACAAGAAAACAAGTCGATTGCGTCGAGCCAGACGCACCAGAGCAAAGATTAAAGAGCTGTGTGTCGCGCGCTTGTCT
The DNA here is from genome assembly GCA_938045275.1 of uncultured Granulosicoccaceae bacterium. GTDB lineage: Bacteria > Pseudomonadota > Gammaproteobacteria > Granulosicoccales > Granulosicoccaceae > Granulosicoccus. The sequence goes on along the minus strand of CALIMV010000242.1, from coordinate 28,586 downwards.
GTGCACCGTACACCGCGTCATATTTATGCTCAGGTTATCGCTGATGATGGGGCAAAGGTTGTCGCAACAGCATCAACAGTTGGTAAAGATCTGCGCACTGGTTTGAAGTACAGCGGTAACGTCGATGCAGCGGTAGCCGTTGGCAAATCCATTGCCGAAAAAGCGGTAGCGGCCGGTATCACTGAAGTGGCTTTTGATCGCTCTGGCTTTAAATACCACGGTCGAGTAAAGGCACTCGCAGATGCAGCCCGTGAAAACGGCCTGAAATTCTAGGAAAGCACATGGCTAATAACAACGATTACAACCAAAGCAGCGACGGCTACATCGAAAAGCTGGTTTCAATTAACCGTGTAGCGAAAGTGGTCAAAGGGGGTCGTCAATTCGGCTTCACCGCTCTGACTGTTGTCGGTGACGGCAACGGCCGCGTTGGTATCGGATACGGTAAGGCTCGTGAGGTCCCATTGGCAATTCAAAAAGCCATGGAGAAGGCCCGTCGCGATATGAAAACCGTTTCGCTTGACGATGGTACTTTGCAATACGCAACCAAAGGCCGCCACGGGGCAGCCCGAGTGTATATGCAACCAGCGTCAGAGGGTACGGGCATAATCGCCGGTGGTGCCATGCGTGCTGTGTTCGAAGCCGTTGGCGTTCGAAACGTTTTGGCAAAAATCATCGGTACAAACAACCCGATAAATGTGGTTCGAGCAACTATCAATGGATTAAGCACTATGCAAAGTCCGGAATCAGTGGCGGCGAAACGCGGCAAGTCGGTAGCGGAAATTAAAGGTGAAGCATGAGCGACAAAATGCTTAAGGTAACGCTGGTTCGAAGCATGAACGGTCGGTTGAAAAACCACAAAGCTTGTGTGCGCGGCTTGGGTATACGTCGTATGCATCAAACTGTTGAGGTGCGTGACACACCTGAAAACCGCGGGATGATCAATAAAGCGTATTACATGTTGCGCGTAGAAGGCGAAGGGTAATTAGCCGACTAAAGTAGACAACGTAAGTTTACAGCTTTAGTAGAAAGATTAAGAAGAGAATAGTCATGAGTCTTAACAATTTAAAACCAGCAGCTGGCAGCCGCAAGACAGCGCACCGTGTAGGTCGTGGAATTGGTTGTGGTTGGGGTAAAACCTGCGGTCGTGGGCACAAGGGACAGAAGTCACGTTCAGGTGGTTGGCACAAGGTCGGGTTTGAAGGTGGCCAAATGCCTATTCAACGTAGATTACCGAAATTTGGTTTTACGGCTCGCATGACCCGTTTCTATGCAGAAGTTAGATTGCATGAACTCGCATTAATTGAAGATGGAGCAGTTAATCCAGCCTCTTTAATTGCGGCCGGGCTGGTACCAATGCAAACAAAAACAGTCAAGGTCATATTGTCGGGTGGTATTGACAAAGCGGTTCAGGTTACTGGGTGCCGAGTCACTAAAGGTGCACGAGCGGCAATTGAAGCGGCTGGTGGAAGTATCAGTGACGTGCCGGCGAACGAAGCAGCGCCGTCCTAAAGGCTAAAGATTACGAAATAGTTTTCACTATTCGATAGTAGATAAAACCATTATGGCAAAAGAGCAAAACAAACAAGGCGTAGCATCTGGTATCGGTGGTTCTTCCGAGCTACGGTCTCGTCTGCTGTTTGTGCTTTTTGCAATCGCGATTTTTCGCATTGGCTCGCACATCACCATTCCTGGTGTGGACCCACGCGTTATGGCGCAATTGTTTGATGCACAAAGCGGTGGCATCATGGGCATGTTGAACATGTTTGGTGGTGGTGCGCTATCACGAATGTCATTGTTCGCGTTGGGCGTTATGCCATACATTTCTGCATCGATCATCATGCAGCTTATGACACACGTTATCCCATCGCTTGAGCAACTTCGAAAAGAAGGTGAGAGTGGTCGGCGCACAATTACCAAATATACTCGCTACGGAACATTAGTTCTGGCAACTATCCAGTCAGTTGGTGTTGCCATCGCTCTGCAGTCGCAAGCCGCTGGTGGCGACAATGTTGTGTTCCTGAATGGTCCGGGTTTTGTGGTAACTGCGGCTATCACGCTGGTTACCGGCACCATGTTCCTGATGTGGTTAGGCGAACAGATAACTGAGCGAGGCATAGGTAACGGAATATCGATTCTCATATTCGCAGGTATTGTTGCTGGTCTGCCACGCGCTATTGGTGGCACGCTAGATTTAGCACGTACCGGGGAATTGAGCCCATTTGTCGTCATCCTGTTGTTTGCGATGGTTTTAGCGGTAACCGCATTTGTTGTTTTTGTTGAGCGCGGACAGCGTCGCATAACCGTAAACTATGCAAAACGCCAGCAAGGTAGAAAGATGATGCAGGCGCAGTCCAGTCACCTACCACTCAAATTGAACATGGCTGGTGTTATTCCTCCTATCTTTGCTTCAAGCATAATTTTGTTTCCAGCAACGTTGGGTGATCTGGCTACCAGTAACTCCAGCTCGTGGCTAAACACGTTGGTGTCTACGCTCCAGCCTGGGCAGCCGGTGTATATATTGTTGTACGCTTCGGCCATTATATTCTTCTGCTTTTTCTATACAGCGCTGGTTTTCAACGCAAAAGAGACTGCAGACAACCTTAAGCGCTCTGGCGCTTTTATTCCTGGGTATCGCCCTGGAGACCAAACGGCTCGCTACATTGATGCTGTACTTACCCGCTTGACACTTTACGGCGCTATGTACATCACACTTGTATGCTTGCTACCCGAGTTCCTGATTCTGCTTTGGAACGTACCTTTTTACTTTGGTGGAACATCATTGCTGATCATCGTCGTGGTGGTTATGGACTTTGTTGCACAAGCACAAGCTCACATGATGAGCCATCAGTATGAGGGTTTAATGAAAAAGTCAGGACCGAAAGGGACCCCTCGTGGTGCGCGCTAGCTTAGTGCAACCATTGGAGAAAACACATGAAATGTAGAGCATCAGTTAAAAAAATTTGCCGTAATTGTAAAGTGATCAAGCGCAAAGGCGTGATTCGCGTCATTTGTAGCGACCCACGACACAAGCAACGTCAAGGTTAATCGGAGAACAGTATGGCCCGCATAGCAGGCATAAATATTCCTGTCCAGAAACACACCTGGATTGCACTAACCTCGATATACGGCATTGGTCGCACTCGGGCGCGCGAAGTATGTGCTGCTGCAGGTGTCGACACTAGCACCAAGGTTCGCGATTTATCTGAATCGGAAGTGGAAAACTTGCGAACAGAGGTTGCTAAACACACGGTAGAAGGTGATTTGCGCCGAGACGTTTCCATGAACATCAAACGATTGATGGATTTGGGTTGTTATCGCGGCATTCGCCATCGTCGCGGTTTACCGCTGCGCGGCCAACGAACCAAAACCAATGCTCGAACGCGTAAAGGGCCACGGCGGCCGTTAAAGCGGTAATGCAGTGGAATATTGCAGTGGATTACTGCAGTGGATTACTGCAGTGGTTAGTGCAGTGTTAGTAAAACGTTAATCGTTATTGTTACTAAATCAAGCTTGGTTATAGACGCAAGCTCAACATAACAACATGCTCAGTTGCATAAGTTAGAGACATAAAGATGGCAGCAAGTAGCCCGAAGAAAAAAACGCGCCGTACCGTTACAGACGGTATCGCACACATTCACGCGTCGTTTAACAATACGATTGTGATGATAACTGACCGTCAAGGCAACGCGCTCTCGTGGGCAACTGCTGGCGGCTCAGGTTTTCGTGGTTCTCGTAAAAGTACGCCATACGCTGCGCAAGTTGCGGCTGAACGTGCTGGAGAAGCAGCGAAAGAGTATGGATTGAAAAACATTGATGTTCGCGTTAAAGGCCCAGGGCCTGGTCGCGATTCAGCAGTGCGTTCATTGAACAACGTGGGTTTTAAAATCAGTAGCATTCTGGATGTAACGCCAATTCCCCATAATGGCTGCCGGCCGCCTAAAAAGCGCCGTGTATAACAGAATGAAACAGCTGGTTTAAATAAGGTTGGAGTGTAATTAGTGGCTCGTTATATTGGTCCAAAGTGTAAGTTAAGTCGTAGAGAAGGCACAGACTTGTATCTGAAGTCTGGCATTCGTCCGCTTGAATCCAAGTGCAATCTGGAGACTCCTCCAGGCATGCAGGGTGCCAAGCGAGGTCGTCCTTCTGACTATGCGATGCAGCTGCGCGAGAAACAAAAATTGCGTCGTATGTACGGCGTGTTGGAAAAGCAATTTCGAAATTACTACAAAGCTGCGGCCTCAACAAAAGGCGCCACAGGCGAGAATCTGTTATCCATGTTGGAGCAGCGCCTGGATAACGTAGTGTATCGCATGGGCTTTGGTTCAACTCGTGCAGAAGCTCGTCAGCTGGTATCCCACAAATCAATATTGGTAGACGGCAAAATCGTGAATATTGCCTCTTATCAGGTTAAACCGAACCAGACAATTTCAATTCGCGAAAAAGCCAGAAAGCAGGCAAGAATTTCCGATTCGATGGAACTGCATGCACAACGCGGTCTACCAGCGTGGTTGGAAGTTGATAACAAGAAATATGAAGGTGTTTTCAAATCCGTTCCAGATCGTGCGGACTTGCCAGCGGAGATTAACGAATCACTGGTAGTTGAGCTGTACTCGAAGTAGAAATTTAAAAAGAGTACCAGTAGTGCTGTTGGCCCTTCGTGTACAAGTGGTTTCGTACTAAGAGCAAGCAGCACAAGCGTCGAAGATGTGTTCTTCGACAACGTTCAGTAGATATTAATCAGGTTGAATACCCATGCAGACTGAATTTTTAAAACCTCGCATCGTTGATGTGTCGGCGTCCAGCACGAACCATGCGAAAGTAACTCTGGAGCCACTGGAACGCGGCTTTGGACATACACTGGGAAACGCGTTACGACGCATCCTGTTGTCATCCATGCCCGGTGCAGCCATTTTTGAAGCCGAGATAGAAGGCGTTTTGCACGAGTACACCACAATGGAAGGTGTCCAGGAAGACGTGCTCGACATACTGTTGAACCTCAAAGGTGTATCTATAATTATGCACGCTAAGGAAGAGGCAACGCTTAAGCTCGTAAAGCAGGGCCCCTGTGTGGTTACTGCGGCTGACATAACGTTAGATCACGACATCGAGATTGTAAATCCCGATCATGTTATTTGTAATTTGACTGGCAACACTAATCTGAACATGACTCTGCGTGCGCGAGTTGGCCGTGGTTACGAGCCGGCATCCAATCGCACTCTCGATGAAGGCGAAAATCGCCCTATAGGCAGTCTGCAAATTGATGCATCGTTTAGTCCGGTTAGTCGTGTTGCCTACAACGTAGACAGTGCACGTGTCGAACAGCGCACTGATTTGGATAAATTGATCATCGACCTGGAAACAAACGGCACTATCGACCCTGAGGAAGCTATCCGCAAATCAGCGACAATTCTTCAGGAACAACTGTCCGTCTTTGTTGATCTGAAAGCCGAGACACAGACGCAGGAAGAGGAAGAAGCTTCCGATATCGACCCAATTCTATTGCGTCCTGTTGACGATCTGGAGCTAACGGTGCGTTCAGCCAACTGTTTGAAGGCAGAAAACATATACTACATTGGCGACCTGATTCAACGAACCGAAGTAGAGTTGTTGAAGACGCCAAACCTTGGTAAGAAGTCACTAACGGAAATCAAGGACGTGTTGGCACAACAAGCTTTGTCATTGGGTATGCGCCTGGAGAACTGGCCACCACCTGAACTGCAAAAGCAGCGTGAGCTGGGCAAATAGCTAAATTAGTAAATTGATTAGTTTGTCGGCATTGATCGACAAGCAAGTGGAAAGTAGTCGGGTGGAAATAAGTCGGGTGAATATAAAATGAGACATCGTAAAAGTGGGCGTCAGCTCAATAGAAACAGTAGCCATCGTCAGGCAATGTTCCGCAATATGGCTACATCATTGGTTGAGCACGAATCTATTCGTACCACATTACCAAAAGCCAAAGAACTAAGGCGTGTGGTCGAGCCTCTTATTACCATGAGCAAGGAAGACAGCGTGTCGAAGCGTCGTCTGGCGTTTGCTCGTTTACGTGATAAGGCAGCGGTTGGCAAATTGTTCACTGATCTTGGGCCGCGGTTTTCAGCGCGACCTGGTGGGTATACCCGTATTATGAAGTGCGGAATGCGTCCTGGTGACAATGCTCCTATGGCGATTATTGAGTTTGTTGATCGCGGTGAATAAATGCTGATGAGCAGTCAAGCGTTGCGGTTTATAGCGTAACAATACTTGACTGTAGCACGTGTAAATAAAGGCCCTGTCTGTTAACAGACAGGGCCTTTTTAATGGGTAACGAAAATGATTATCTGACAGAAATCGATTGCCCTATTCCTGCTGTATTACACCCCCTGATTTTTCCAGCTTACTGCGGTACTTTGAGCGATGAGTCGGCAAAATGGTTGCCAGCCTTCTTGGGGTAACTTGAAAGAAAGTGCTTCCCGGCGTGTTGACTATTTTGCATGCCGCGAGTGGTAACAGTTATTGCAGTTCATTATTCAAGTAAGTAGTTTGAAGTCTACATGAGGTCAATGTGCATGCAATCAGGGTGTACTGCTAAGTAGAGGTTCAATGACGCAGAATCTGCAATCGGCTGAGCTGACAGAATTCGTATAAGATCTAGATAAACCATAAAGCCTGGAACAACGCCCTCGAACTCACCAGCATGACAGAATCCACAACCAGCTTTAGCGCTTTGCTGCGTCTTATTCGCTACGCTCGCGGATATCGGCGTCGTATCATTCTGGCAAGTCTTTGTTCAGCGCTGAACACGTTTTTCGACATCATGCCCGAAATTCTGATTGGTATCGCAATTGATGTGGTGGTTAATAGAGAGTCCAGTTTTGTCGCAAGCTTAGGCTTTACTACTCCTCAGTCTCAAATTGTTGTTCTGGGTGTTTTGACTTTTCTTATCTGGGTTGGGGAGTCAGCGTTTGAGTATTTATACTTGATATTGTGGCGCAATCTGGCACAAGACTTACAAGCCGACATGCGACAGGCTGCTTACGATCAAGTGCAGCGTCAAGACATGAGCTTCTTTGAATCGCGCGGATCGGGCGAGCTCGTTGCTATTTTGAATGACGATGTCAATCAACTCGAGCGTTTTCTCGACGGTGGAGCCAACGATTTTTTACAAGTATTTATGGCTGTCTTGTTGGTTGGTGGTGTGTTTTTCTATGTATCGCCAACCATTGCGTGGCTTGCTATAACACCGATACCCGTAGTAATTTGGGGGGCTTTTTACTTTATGCGAAAAGCCACGCCTTTGTATTCAGACGTACGTGCCGAAGTGGGTGGACTGGCTAATCGCTTATCCAACAACCTTGGTGGTATGGCAACGATAAAATCATTTACCGCTGAAAACCGAGAGTCCGCTCGATTGCGTGGCGCCAGTGAACGTTATGTAACAGCAAATAGACGAGCCATTCGAGTGAGCTCTGCTTTTGTACCGATGATTCGAATGGCCATATTGGTGGGGTTTTTAGCTACGTTTATCGTTGGTGGTTTTAAAACGCTTGATGGTAGTTTGAACGTTGGTGCCTACGGCATGTTAGTGTTTTTAACACAACGGTTGTTGTGGCCGCTAACGCGTCTTGCTCAAACAGTTGATCTGTATGAGCGCGCTATGGCCAGTACACGGCGAATACTTGGCCTTATAGAGACACCGAGTGATGTGCGCAACACTGGTACGAAGGAATTGGCAAAGCCTGTTAACGGTCAAATTCAGTTTGATGATATCTCTTTCCAATACTTTGGAACAAAGGCTGGTGTTCAGAATATTTCGCTGACCGTGTCAGCCGGAAATACCATCGCACTTGTCGGCGCGACAGGTTCGGGTAAATCAACATTAATCAAATTGCTGTTAAGGTTCTATCCGGTGACCACAGGTAGCATTAGAATCGACAATGAGCCAATTGATCAACTCACATTGGCAGCCTTACGTGAATCTATTGGCTTGGTCAGTCAAGATGTATTTCTGTTCGAGGGCAGCGTGCGAGACAACATCGCATATGGTAAACCAGACGCATCAGATGATGAGATCGAATTGGCTATAAAATCGGCTGAAGCTTGGGATTTTGTGAGTGAGTTATCCGATGGTATAGACACGTTGGTTGGAGAGCGAGGCGTAAAATTGTCTGGAGGCCAAAGACAAAGATTGTCTTTGGCGCGAGCGATATTGAAAAACCCGCCCATACTTATACTCGATGAAGCCACTAGCGCTGTTGATAATGAAACCGAGGCGGCAATTCAAAAGTCCCTGGCCAGAGTATCAAGGAATAGAACAGTATTGGTGGTAGCACACCGCCTGTCTACCATTGTCGGTGCTGACAACATCGTCGTGCTTGATCAAGGGCGGGTCGTGGAGCAGGGTACACATGCGCAACTGATTGCTATCAATGGATTCTATGCAAGGCAATGGCAAGTGCAAACCGGCTCAGCTGCATTAACAACCTATTAGGCAACTATTGGAACCCGTGTGATTGCAGCGATTAAAGATATTGATGAATAATTCAACATCGATAATGAATTCGGCCGCGTTTCTTCTTATCGCAGTTGGTAGTTTACTGGGCCTCACCTTCCCACTCGGAAAAATCGGTGCACAGGCCGGAGTATCCCCTGTGGTGTGGGCACTGCTTATGTCTGGCGGAGCAACGCTTAGTCTGTTGGCTTATCGAGTATTTTTTAAGCTGCCGCTATTGCTTAAAGCGAATAATGTGTTGTTTTACTGCTTAGCCGCAATTGTGTCCTTGGTTATACCCAATATACTGACCTTTAGCGTCATCCCTCAGCTGGGTTCGGGTTTTACAAGTTTACTGTTAACAATATCGCCGCTGTTTACGCTTGCCTTTTCATCGATCTGGCAAGTGCGAATGCCAACCGTTCTGGGCTCTGTTGGTATAGCAATTGGTTTCGTTGGTGCTGTTATCTTCAGTATTACGCGAGGTGAAATAGAACAACCTGCCAGCATGGCGTGGTTTCTGGCTGGATTGGGGATACCAATATCGCTTGCAATTGGTAACGTATTTCGTACCATGGCCTGGCCAAGCGATGCCGAACCCATGGAACTGGCCATCGGTATCAATTTGGCTGCAGCGTGCATGCTATTGGTTTTAGTCCTTATTCTTCCCAATGTGCCATTGTCTCTAGCGCCATTGTCACCTATCCCATTGTCGCAAAGTTTGTTCTCGATAATGCCGGCAGTAGTACTGACAGTTCTGGTCGCAACGGTAATGGTTGCTCTACACGCGCGGTTGCAACTTGTTGGTGGGCCAACCTATTTGAGCCAAATCGGTTATATAGCGGCAGTAGTAGCGCTGCTCGTTGGTACTGTGATTTTCAACGAATCCTATGCGTTGCTCACCTGGGCGGGAGCGCTGATCATAGTGGTTGGTGCGGCGCTCAGTGTGTTTGCTCAAAAACCGTTAAACAAGAGAGTGAATCGATGAATATTTTAATTACAGGTGTTAGTCGTGGGCTTGGGGAAGCGCTCTGTCGCGAGTACGCACAACAAGGCCATTCAATTGCAGGCTGTGCCAGAAGTGACAAAGCGGTCAAGAGTCTACAAGATTCGCTAGGCAATGATCATCAGATTAGTGCAGTTGATCTTAGCGATGACAAAGCTGTGCAAGGCTGGATTGCAGAGCTTGAACAGGCGTGGGGTGTACCTGATCTTGTCATTAACAATGCCGCGGTAATAGCCAAAAACGCGCCTTTGTGGGAAGTTCCGTTAGAGGAGTTCAAGCAATTGGTGGATATAAATATTACTGCTGTATTCTCGGTTATTCGACATGTGTTGCCGGCCATGATTGCGCGAAGAAGCGGTGTGATCGCCAATATAAGTAGTGGCTGGGGACGCTCAGTGTCGGCTGATGTGGCCGCTTATTGTGCCAGCAAATGGGCAATAGAGGGCATGACGCAAGCATTAGCACAAGATCTGCCAGATGGTCTTGCAGCAGTTCCGGTTAATCCGGGTATTATCAATACGGAAATGCTTCAATCGTGTTTCGGTGCTTCGGCTAATGATGCGCCATCACCTGAAGACTGGGTAAAAAAAGCAGCGCCTTTCTTTTTAGGTCTGGGGCCAAAAGACAACGGCCAGCAACGCTCTGTTTAAGCAGCTTTGGTACGTTGGTTTATAGACGCGCTCAAATCTGCATCCAGTAGATTCTCTAAAACGGTGCAAATGTAGTCCAGTTGTTTGTCGCTCAGGTTTAACGCGGAAGGTAAATTGATTCCACGGTCGCTAATGGCAAATGCTGTTGGATTTTTCATACTGAAGTCAACGTTGCTGCCCAACAGTCTCTGGATGCCCGGTTGTGTTGTGAGCGGATAAAAAAACGGCCTGCTCGGAATGCCTTCGGCTTGCAATGCACTCATCAGCGACGCTTTCGTATAACTGAACTCTTCACCAAGTACAATAGTTGAGCACCAGGCGCTGTTATAAATATAGTCCGGTTCAGGGTTGAGTAACAGGTTGTCAAACCGGGTCAGTCGCTGTTTGTAGAAGTGCAGAATATGTCGTTTCCTGTCGACTAACTGATCCAGGCGGTCAAATTGTGCCAGACCAAGTGCCGCTTGCAAGTTAAACGGCATGTATTTGTGGGTAATCAACTCGTGAGTGAATGGCGGTGTATTCGGACCACGGCCATGATCGCGTAATTTAACGCAACGATTGAACAACGCTTCATCATCTATCAGCAGCATGCCACCTTCGCCTGTGGTCATGGTTTTGGTTCTGTGAAAGCTAAATACCGAGCCTACACCGAACTCACCTGATTTCCGGCCCTTATAAATTGAACCAACAGATTCCGCAGCATCCTCAATTAGTAGCAAATTATTCGCTATCGCAAAGCGTTCGATTTCATCCATTTTCGCCATATTGCCGTACAGATTTACGGCAAGGATAGCGCAAGTGTTGGCAGTTAAATTTTGTCTCATTGATTCAATGCTAATACACCAGTCATCTTCATCAATGTCGCAATAAACCGGTATGGCGCCGGTGTAATAGATGGGTGCTGCCGATGCAATCCAGGTGGCTTCTGGCACCAGTACTTCATCACCAGGCCCTATGCCCAAACCGTTAAGCAGAAGATGTTGAGCGGATGTGCAGTTTGGTGTCATCAGGGCATAGTTGCGATTGTGGTATTCAGCAAACCGTCTTTCAAATTCTTCGCAATAAAAGTATGGATTCTGGTACCAGTCACTCATTGCAGACGCGACCATCTTGTTCTCGTACTCAGTAATATCCGGGCCTGATACCGCAATAGTATTGATTTCTTCGTCTGTGATTTTGGCAGTGGCAAGTCTAATCACTTGATCTGTACTTATGGTTTTTGCATGAATTGCAGCGTTGGATATGCCCGACTCTTTTAATTCCTTAAAAAGCGCTTCTGTGTGGTCAATGGTTGCTTGCATCTCATCAAAGTCATTGCGCAGAAAATTTCTGTCTATAGCCAATTGCATCTCATCATTACACAGTGTTTTATATAAATGGCTATTCTTGGCTGAGTGGTAGCTATGTAGTTTTTCGCCTTGAAGTGCAACACTCGAATGAACGTAGTGAATCGCGATACGCATGAAGTACTGTAGTTTTGGAACAGGAATTTGTGCTTCTATTTCCCCAAGTGGAAACATGGGTTTTCCGACAACCTTGCAATGATCGATTGAGTCCGATATGTACCAATGTTGGTAGAATTGATAGGCAATGCCTTGATTGCTACAACCTGCTAAACGCGGCAAGCTATTGGTGTGCCGCTTAATCATTTCCGCTAATTGAATCTCAAGTGGACCGGACCAATCGAACGCAATGTGCGACGTGGAATTCCAATAACGACGGTAACGTTCAAGCAATGTCATAGCTTGCTTGTCATCAAGAAAGTCATTTGCCCATTCGTCTATGCTATTGGCAGCTTCAAACCAATAGCTGTTAGCATAGATGTCCCTAATTTTGTCGGCGTCGTCAAATACCTTATCAAAAAATGCTCCTGTGGCCGGCGCATGGCCTTGTCCACTTGGCAGTGTGTCGACATTCCAATTGTTTATACCCAGAAAGTCACAGCAACTGTCCATGGTGTTTTGTGTGTCTTTGATCAAATCATAGAAGCTGATGCTGTGAATGTTGTTTTGTTTTCTCTCGCAAAAAGCGATAAACAGATTTTGAATAAGGTAAAAGTGTAATGCTTTCTCCGGGTTCCATGTGCGCGTCTGTGAAGCTAAAGCCAGCCATTGTGCTGGAGTGGGTTTTACTTGCAAAATTTTTGTGTCGCCTTCAAAGTTCGGATAAGCCGAGGCATTCAGCAGTAGGTTTGAACCGTAAAATCCGTAGTTTGATAGAGCGCTTGTATCTTCGCCCATGCATTCGAAAAAACATTGAGTATATAGTTTGATCAAACGGGTGTAAGTCGACTTATCGGTATAACTCAGGTGTGCGTAGTTTTCGATAAACCGTGTTCGGTGAGCCGTAATCGAGTAACGCTCGGCGTATTCGGGGGCCATAAATTTACCAAGCCCTGCCCACTGAACACCGGCCTTTGTGTATTGTTTTGTCGCGAGCAATTCGAAGCAAGCGGTTGCATCGTTTTTCGGAATACAAATTGGCCGATACAGCGCGTGTTCTTGTTGGATGAAATTCTGACCCGGGAGCAGCCCGATCTGGGCATGCGGGGCCAGAAACGTCGCAAGCGTTTCAGCACCTGAGAAACCGTATGAGTTCAGAACGATAAGTGGTGCGCTGAAAGTGTCTTGTTTTTTAGAATCCATGACTAAATTAGTGTTGCACTAAGGACTAAACTGCCCATTTTTATTGCGTCGCCAACATGCGACTGCACCTACTATTCCAAGTAATCAACAAGCAGGGTTTCAAAATGAGGTCTTGTTCGTATTTTGATCAACAAATTCAAATCAAGTCTGTTTCTGCGGAAAATAATGTGTTCCCATTTTCAGTGAGCTGTTTATTTTTGTCTTTTGACAGGTGTATACCTGAGCTGATAAATGATGAGATTCAGTTACCAGTGAACTTGAGTTGATTGGCGAATTTTCAACGTTTGTTTACAAACACACTGGCTAGAGGAGGTCGGCAATGGCGTCGTGTTCTGCAACAAAATGGCCTTTAAATCGCTCCTGTAATTTCGGACGGTAGTTTGGTTCGGTAGAACGCTTAGACGGAAGAAACCGCAATCGAGCGTTCAGGTCAAGCGGTGAAGCCAGCTCCGTACCAAATTTAATTCTTTGTCGACTGCGTTCGATTTTGGGGTCTGCAATGGGCACCGCGGAAATAAGTTGTTTGGTGTATGGGTGTTGAGGATTTGAAAATAGTTTTTCGCTGCTGGCTAGCTCTACTACAGAGCCCAAATACATCACCATGACTCGATGTGAGATTTCAGACACAACTGATAAGTCGTGCGATATGAAAATATAGGACAAACCGCGCTCGCGTTGCAGCTGTTTTAGCAATTGTAGAATCTGAGCTTGTATGGATACGTCAAGTGCAGATACCGCCTCGTCACAAATAATGAGTTGCGGGTTGAGTATCATGGCGCGTGCAATGCCTACACGCTGATTTTGTCCGCCAGAAAGTTCATGCGGGTATCGGTTGATCAGGCTAGCGTCCAGACCCACTTTCAACATTATGGCTTTGACGCGATCTTGTCTTCCTGATAATGTCAACGACGGTTCATGGACTAACAAAGGCTCCATAATAGAGAACCCAACGGTTCTGGCAGGGTCGAGACTGGCTAACGGGTCCTGAAATACAATTTGCAGATCTTTGCGCATAGTGCGCATCGATTGTTTATCAAGTTTGTTCAAGTCGGTGCCCAACCAACTCACTGTGCCGGCGGTTTTTGGCAGTAAACGCAGTATGGCACGGGCCAATGTTGATTTACCACTACCCGATTCACCAACAATGCCAAGTGTTTCTCCGGCATTTAACGAGAATGATATTCCGTCTACTGCGCGCAAAGTCATTGGACGTGAAAACCAATTTGTGTTTAATTTGAAGTGTATTTGCACATCTTCCGCAACCAAAATGGTGTTGGAGTCTTGCGATATTTCAACATTCGGGTTGTCAACTTTGTCTAAATTGAATTTCGGAACGGCATCCAGAAGCATTCGCGTGTACGCTTCTTTTGGCCGATAAAAAATGTCTTCAGTCGAACCGGTTTCTATGTATTCACCAGAGCGCATTACATGAACTCGATCGCACATACGTGCTACCACACCCATATCGTGCGTTATTAATACGATAGCAGTGCCAAGATCTTGTTGTAGCTCGGTCATTAAATCCAAAATCTCTGCCTGTACTGTCACATCCAGAGCAGTTGTTGGCTCATCAGCAATGAGTAGCTCAGGCTGGCACAGCATACACATGGCGATCATGACACGTTGACGCATGCCTCCTGAGAGTTCGTGCGGGTATTGTTTTAAGCGTTGTCTGGCCTCGGGTATATGTACTCGATCGAGCCACTGCAAACACAATTGCTGGGATTGGTGGCCTTTAAGTTGTCTATGCACGTGCAGTACTTCGGCCATCTGTTCACCAATACGCATATGAGGAGTGAGCGATGTAAGCGGATCTTGAAATATGATGGAGAGACGATCTCCCAGTATTTTGTTGAGCTCGCGAGTTGATAGCTGCAACAGATTTTTGCCACCAAATAACACTTCGCCACGAGCGTGTCCGTTGTTGGCCAATAGCCCCATTGTTGCCAGAAATGTTTGACTTTTTCCAGAACCAGACTCGCCCACGATGCCCAGACATTCTCCAGAATTGACGTGGCAAGCTATATTGTTGACAGCGCGTATGAGTCCGTCGGGCGTTTCAAATTCGATGCTGAGGTTGTTAATACTGAGCACGGGTTGGTTCATTTTGGCATGTGCTCGCGAGTATCGAATGCGTCACGTAGTCCATCGCCTATAAACAGCATGCACAGCAGCATTACCACTAGAAAGGTGGCAGGAAACCACAGCAACCATGGCAACACTTCCATCACTTTACCGCCCTCGGCGATCAAGGTACCTAATGAGGTCAATGGCTCTTGCACACCGAATCCAAGATAGGACAGGAAGCTTTCTGTTGCCACTATTTCGGGCACTGTCAAAGCGGCATAGATCACAACTGGTCCAATCAGGTTTGGAACGATATGCCTGAACACAATAGTCAGTGGTTTAACGCCTGCAGCTCGTGCGGCTTCTATAAATTCGCGTTGTTTTATTGATAGGGTTTGACCTCGAACTATTCTTGCCATGGTTAGCCACTCCAACGCACCAATGGCGGCAAATAAAAGATACACATTTCTCCCGAATACCACCATAAGCAAGATGACAAACAAAATGTATGGCAATGCATAGATGATGTCTACAAACCGCATCATTGCCTGGTCAAGTCTGCCACCGAAGTAGCCGGCGATAGCGCCAAAGCTTACGCCGATGATGATCGCTACAATCGTTGCCACAAGAGCCACAATTAGCGATACCCGCGTTCCGTAAAGTGTCCTGGCCAGTAGGTCTCTTCCGTTCTGATCGGTTCCAAAATAATGACCAGAAGACAAAGATGGTGGTGTCCGAAATGCGGCCCAGTCTGGGTCTTGATAGTTGAAAGGGATAAAATAAGGGCCTATAAATGCCGCCAGAATCAGCAAGGTGAGCACAAACAGAGATACCATCGCACCTTTGTTTGCCCGAAGTCGCATCAGCGCGTTTTGCAACAGGCTTCGACCTTCAGTAGGTAGTTGCATAGTTGCGCTCATTGGGTTCTAACCCTGGGGTCTAGCCACGCGTAAACAATATCAACTATTAAATTCAGTGTAACGATCAACACCATATAAAATATGACCGTTCCCAACACCATGCCATAGTCCCGGTTCAGCGCAGCATTAATAAAGTAACGCCCAATTCCAGGTAGCCCGAAAATAGTTTCAACAACCAGGGAACCTGTTAGCAAAAATCCAGCGGCAGGTCCAAGGTAGGAAACTACTGGCATTAAGGCTGGCTTGAGTGCATGCTTTATGATCACACGGCTACTACTATATCCTTTAGACCGGGCCGTTCGAATGTAGTTACTGTTAAGCACCTCAATTAATGCACCACGCATGAGACGTGAAATGCGTGCTATATGGGGTAACGCAAGCACCACCACTGGTAGAACCAGAAAGCTAATTGACCCATCTCCCCAGCCACCAACCGGTAGCCACTCAAGCTTGAGCCCGAATACCAATTGCAGTATCGGTGCGACGAGAAAGTTTGGTATGACAAGCCCGGTTAATATAATCAGCCCGAGCACATAGTCTGGATGACGATTTCGGTAAAGGGCGCCCATGACACCGGCTAGAATGCCAATAGCTATAGCAAGAATAAACGCTACGCTACCAAGTATGATGGTGTAAGGCAAACCTATAGCAAGTTGCTCGGCGACATTAAAATCTTGATTGATAAATGACGGTCCAAGATCGCCTTTGAGCACATTACCAACATAAATAAAATACTGCTCAACTATCGGTTTATCAAGGTTATAGTGGGCGGCTAAATTGTCTTTGATTCGCTGCGGAAGCTGTCGTTCCCCATCGAACGGTCCTCCCGGAGCCAAACGCAGAATAAAAAAACAAGCAGTGACAGCTATCCACAAAACCGGGATAGTGGACAGCAATCGATTTAATGCATAGCGCAGCATGGAAATACACCCGATGGCGCCAGTGCCATCGGGTGGGTACGTTGTGCTATTCGGCTAGGTCAAGCCAACGTGTACGGTGAATATCAAACGCGTTATCTTCAAAGCCTGACACTTTTGGCGACACCACGTTTCTGGAAAGGTAATAGTAAATTGGAATACTGGCTGATTCGCTTAACGCAATTTCTTCGGCTTGTCGCAGCAGGTCGGCTCGGGCAGCAGCATCAGTGGTGACATTGGCTTTGTCTAGCAAGGCGTCAAAATCGGCGTTTGCGTATCGACCATAGTTAAACTGAACCGTGGATTTCAACAGTTTCAAAAAATTGTCTGCATCGTTATAGTCTGCCAGCCAACCGGCACGTCCTACATCAACAATGCCTTTTTGCAATTCATCGTAGTGTACTTTCGTTTCAGTGTTGTAAAGTTCCACCTCAACGCCCAGTGGTTTCCACATGGCCGCTACAGCAACCGCAATGCGCTTGTGGTTTTCATTGGTGTTGTAGCGCAATTGAAGTTCAAGGGGGTTGTCACTATTAAAACCGGCTTCTTCCAGTAGCTTTTTCGCAGTCTCAACTTTTTCACCGTAAGGCATGTCTTTCCAATCAACCGTCGCCGGCTCACCGTAGTTAGCCATGCCGGGAGGTACCCAGGAGTAGGCCGGAATTTCGCCTGTTCCAAGAATTTGAGGCCCGATAACTTCACGGTTGATAGACATTGACAACGCTTTTCGCACATTTGGATTATCAAATGGTGGTTTTTTATTGTTTATAACGTAGTAGTACAATCCGGCGAACGGGGCAACATGTGCCTGGCCGGGTAAATTCTCTTCCATCCATTCGTACTGATCGGTTGGGAAATCAGTCAGAATATCGAACTCACCAGCGCGGTAACGTTTTAACGCGGCAGATTGATCTTCCAGAACAAAGAATTTTGCACCATCGAGTTTTGTGTTCGCTGCGTCATAGTGGGCTTCATTTTTTACGGTGGTTACATGTGAGCCTGGCACCCATTCGGATGGTTTGTACGGGCCATTAGTAGCGATGTTTTCAACCTTTACCCAATCGTCACCATGTGCATCGATAACGTGCTTGGGTATTGCATAAGCAGTGTAGTGTGTCAGTGCACCAATAAAATAGGGTGTCGGTTGTTCAAGCGTGATCTCCAGTGTTTTTTCATCAACGGCTCGTACACCCAGCGATGCAATATCGGTGTTCTCACCGCTATTGATTGCTTCAGCGTTTTTTATCGGGTATTGCAGATAGGCGTATTCTGCAGCAGTGGCAGGGTCCATCAGACGTTGAAACGAGAACACAAAATCGTCAGCGGTAATCGCTTTTCCATCGCTCCAGGTTATGCCATCGCGCAATGTAAAAGTGTAAACAAGACCATCATCGGAAATGGTCCAGCTTTCTGCCTGACCGGGGATGGCTTGTGCACCAATGTCTTCCGTTACCAGGCCTTCGAAGATATCGCCAGCGATTCGATTTTCCCAATCGCCTGAAAGCTTATGAGGGTCGAGAGAGGTTGGGTCACCACCATTATGAATGTTAATGGTTGCTGAGAAAGCTGGTATCGATAAAGAACAACACAGTAGTAACAGACTTGAAAGAGTGATTTTACGCATCTGGTTTTTCCTCTTTATTTCATTGTGTTGGTGCAGAATATCCCTGAACGACTTCGTTAACAAGCACTTGCGATGATTTGTAGCCAGATCGTACGGTTAGGATCCTATCGATGAACTAAAATAAACAGCGTTTGGTACAAATATTTCATAAAGGCAGGGATATGACTGACAATAAAATCAGTGTGCTCGGTTCAGGTTCATGGGGGACCGCCCTGGCTATACAAATGGCACGCTCAGGTACCAACGTTACGCTGTGGGGTAGGGATAAGGCTTTGCTTGGCCAGATGCAGCAAAAGTCGGAGAATGAACGGTATCTGCCTGGTGCCAAATTTCCGGATACGCTCAGAGCTGAACCGGACTGGGACGAAGCGATGAAGAACGCATCGACCGTTATGGTATCGGTTCCGAGTCACTCTTTTCGAGGCATACTGGAGCGGTTAAACGGCCGGAACCTGTCAGTGTGCTGGGCCACAAAAGGCCTGGAGCTATCTACGGGTCTGCTTCCCCACCAGGTTGTAGCTGAAGTTTTACCGACTTGTTCGCGATATGCCGTGCTATCAGGACCCACATTCGCCACTGAGGTTGGGCAGGATTTGCCCACGGCAATTACGGTGGCAGCTTCTGTGCCCGACTTTGCAAATCAGCTTGCCGGCTATCTATCAAGTTCATCATTTCTTGCCTACACCTCCGAAGACATTGTTGGCGTTGAAGTGGGTGGGGCTGTTAAGAATGTGCTGGCAATTGGTGCCGGTTTATCCGATGGGCTGGGGTTCGGTGCAAATGCTCGAATTGCACTGATTAATCGTGGTCTGCGCGAGATGCAAAAGTTCGGTGTTGCTATGGGTGCGAAAGCCGAAACGTTCATGGGTTTGGCTGGTATGGGTGATCTGGTACTGACTTGCACCGATAATCAATCGCGTAATCGGCGTATGGGACTGGCACTGGCGGCGGGAAAAACAGTCGCTCAAGCCGAAGAAGAGATCAAGCAAGTGGTTGAGGGTGTGCAGGCGTCTCGAGCAGTGTTTGAACAGGCGCAACGCCTGGGGGTCGAGTTGCCGATTATTGAGCAGGTTTATCGTGTTCTGATAGAAGGTTTGGACCCACGCGAAGCGGTCAAGGCACTGCTAGCCAGAAACACCGGCGCCGAAATGTAGTAGTTATGCCGAATTTGACCTATAAGTTTGACCCATGAGTTTGACACATAGGTGTCGTGGCGGTATGTTCTGGCAAAAGGGAGCGTGCTATGCAACTAACCAAAGACCAGCTCGATGAATTTGATCGCACCGGTTATCTGTTTTTTCCTAACTTGTTTACCAAGCCCGAGGCCGATCTTTTAAAAGACGAAGCAGACAATGTCTATCGGTCTGACCGAAAAGAGGTTTGGCGAGAAGCATCGGGTGTTGCCCGCACGGCGTTTGCAGCTCACACCTACAACGAGGGATTTCGCCGCTTGGGTGCACATCCGCGTTTGATAAACCCGGTAGAGCAATTGCTTGATGGTCCGGTATACATGCATCAGTTCAAAGTCAATGCTAAGGCCGCTTTCGATGGTGATGTGTGGCAGTGGCATCAGGACTACGGCACTTGGAAACGTGATGATGAAATGCCGGAACCTCGGGCAATGAATATCGCTGTGTTTATAGACGATGTAACAGCTGCCAATGGTCCGCTATTGTTTCTACCAGGGAGCCACAAATACGGTGTGGTGGAGGCGGGTCACGATCTTGAAACCACATCTTATCCTTTGTGGACACTCGATCGGGAAAAAGTCAGCGAGCTTGCCGCGCACGGAGGTTGTGTGGCCCCTACAGGAGACGCTGGCAGCGTGTTGCTTTTTTCCTCGTTATTGGTCCATGCCAGCCCTGCCAATATTTCACCGTTTGATCGAACCATTGTGTATTTATCACTGTGTCATATTGATAATCATATTCGCGCGTTTAATCGTGAAGAATGGATTGCGCACCGCGACTTTTCACCCATTAACGCGCTCGATGATGACTGTTTGAATCAGCTTGTCAATCAGCGAACCGAGGCGGTTTCTGCTACCAGTTAAATGCTGCTAATCACTATAATAGTTTCCTTATTCATCACCGTTCCACAACCGCTGGCTTGAAACTGAACTGACTCCATGTATTTTTATAACGAACTTTGTGCGAGAGCCGATGCAAACAACCCGGTTCGCGTTGGACTTATTGGTGCTGGCAAGTTTGGCAGTATGTTTCTATCTCAAGTGCCAACAACGAAAGGTTTGCAGGTTGTCAGTATCAGTGACCTGAACCCTGCGCACGCGCAACAGACCTGTCGTGATGTTGGGTGGGCGGAAGAGCTGATCAGACAAACCGATTTTAACGATAATGCAATGACCATGATGGACAAGGCGCGCGTCGATGTCATTGTAGAGGCAACCGGTAATCCGGCCGTGGGATTGCTTCATGCCCGTAGTGCAATCCAACACGGTTTGCACATTGTTATGGTTAATGTGGAAGCCGATGTGCTTGCTGGTGCTTTGTTGGCCAGGGAGGCGCGTGCAGCAGGCGTTGTTTACAGTATGGCCTATGGCGATCAGCCGGCACTGACCTGTGAGCTGGTTGAATGGGCCCGATCAACTGGCTTTAATGTTATCGCTGCAGGCAAAGGTACCAAATTTTTACCAGCCTATCATTCATCAACGCCCGATACCGTTTGGGAGCACTATGGACTAACTGCAGCACAAGCTGCGGAGGCTGGTATGAACAGTCAAATGTTTAACAGCTTTCTTGACGGTACGAAATCGGCGCTTGAGATGGCTGCAATTGCCAATGCTACTGGTTTAGCTGCACCAGAGAATGGACTGCAGTTTCCACCAGCAGGAATGGATGATCTTGCCCATGTATTGCGTCCTGAAACAGAGGGTGGACAATTGTCTGGGAAAGGGCAGGTAGAAGTTGTGTCGTCGTTGGAGCGTGACGGTCGGCCAGTTTTTAAAGACCTTCGTTGGGGGGTGTACGTGGTCGTTGAAGCGCCAAATGACTATGCTGCGGCTTGTTTTCGTCAATACGGTATGAACACAGATGCAAGTGGCCGGTACTCGGCCATGTACAAGCCGTTTCATTTAATCGGGCTGGAATTGAATATGTCAATATTTTCAGCCGCGTTAGCGTCGAAAGCAACTGGTTGTACGCAACACTTTCATGCCGATGTTGTTGCAACCGCAAAGCGTGATCTTCGCGCTGGAGAGATGCTGGATGGCGAGGGCGGTTATACAGTCTGGGGAAAATTGTATCGGGCAAAAGATTCACTTAAATTAGGTGGGTTACCGATTGGTTTGGCCCACCAGGTAAAATTAATAAACGATATCAAACAAGGTGAGCCGCTGCGTTGGCAAGATGTGGAGCTGGATGAGAGTGTTGCAGCTCTGGGAATTCGGCGTGAAATGGAACAACAGTTTGGTTTGGGTGAGTAATACAAACCGAAATCACTGTTTCATCTACGCCTATTGAATTAGCAGCTCGGCAGGGAAGAGATATCGCAAATTGATAGTGCAGGTGCACCCTTCTAACCAGCAAGCACAGTAGTAATCGCATGTGGATTATTTCGACAGATTAGCATCGTGAAGGGTATTCGTCGATTTAGTCTGGCTGTTTATGTATCTTCAAAAAAATTACTTTTTACGCGTTGTTCTCTTAAGTAAACGTAAAAACCGCTAACCACAATAATGGTAATGCCCAACCAACTCCATCGATCTGGCCAATCATTAAAAAATAGCCAGCCCAACACAGTTGCTGCAATAATTTCAACGTAACCGAATGGCGCCAATGCTGAAGCCGGGGCGCGGTTCATGGCCATTACCACCAACAAGTGTCCACCAGCGGCAATTGCACCTATCACCACCAGCCAACCCCACTCGATCAAGCTTGGCATGCTTGGGGCAAAGCTGCTTTCGGGCCACTGTAATGACAGAAGCAACACCAATGACAACGCGATGGTTGCGCTTAATCCGGAAGCGAACTGCATTGTTGCCGGGTGATCTATGTTGGCAACAGCGCGTGTCATTGCCAGGTAGCTGGCGAAGAATACGGCAGCAATGAGTGGTAACACAGAGGCTAAAGTGAAAGTATCTGTGCCTGGTTTGATGATCAGCAGCGCGCCAATAAAACCAAAGCACACGGCAATACGTCTGTGCCAGCCTATGGTTTCTTTGAGCACCAGTGCCGAAATTAAGGTCAGTATCATCGGCTGAACGAAAAATATGGCTATAGCGTCGGCTAATGGCAAAGAGCGAAGACTCCAGAAGAAGCACAAAGTGGCTGCAGCAAGCAGTAGTCCGCGAATGGCATGTTTAAGCGGCTCCTTTGGAACCAGTGCCTGTGGGCCAAGCGTTACACTTAGCGCACATGCCATGATAATAAATTGAAATAAAAATCGGCCCCAGGTAATTTGAATGGGTGACATGGTGTCACCAAGGTGTTTTGCAACCGCGTCCATAATCGGCACGATCGACGTACCCAGCAGCATTAAGCCAATGCCGTTGTGCAACTGTGAATCAGAATTGTTGTGCGTGCTTTGTACCGCTTTCCCGGATGGCGTATTCACCAGGACTGTGTTGTACCGATTTCGTCAGCCAATGCAGCTAAAAAACTTCGCATGGTGTCAGTGCGTTCGGCTGCAATGGCTTTTCCGGCATCGGTTTTCATGGTGCTGGCAAGCGTCAGGAGTTTGGTTTTAAAGTGATCAACGGCAAAACGTTTGTCATCGAGCGCACGCTGTTTAGCGAACGGGTCTGCACCGTCGAAGAGTTCTGAATCGAGTTTCGCTGCAATATAGAAAGTGCGGGCAATGCCTAAAGCACCTAAAGACTCAAGTCTGTCGGCGTCTTGTAAAATACACGCTTCTAGGCTATTCGGCTCAATATTAGCCGAAAAACTGTGCGCTTCAATGCAGTGCTGAATAGCGGCTATATCGGTTTTGCTAAATTTTAAGTCAACCAGAATAGGGTGGGCTGCATCAGCAGACAGTTTGGATGCATCGCGTCTGTTGGGTGCGTTTTTTGGTACATTAACAAGATCGTGCAAATACGCGGCAGCAACAAGTAACGTGTGGTTGCCTTGGCCCTCGCGAGTTGCAATCGCTATGGCATTTTGTTTCACACGGCGAGCATGATGAATATCGTGACTGGCATCATGGTTGGCTTGACTGTCTTTTAAAGCGTTTTCAAGAAAAGCTTTTTCCAGATTTGCACTCAGTGTGTCGATTTGGTTGTTTTTCATTTTGGGTCTGTTGCCTGCGTATCCAGGGTGTGAATGGTTGTCTGGATAAATCGGATGTCAACAGACCCATGTCTGAAAAAGATTATATCGTAAGCTGTTCCTGAAAATTCACGATGTACGCTGTGAAATGACTAAATTATTGTATCGCTGTGACGTGTCATCTTTTGTTTCAAGCAGGTTCGGGCGCTTCAGCGCCTTCTGCTTGCACCGCAGGACTTTCATCAGTGCTTTGCTGTTTAAAGCCGTCGGCAAACGATACTACCGGTGGGGCAGGATTTTTGTTGAGCATAAGGCGCGTGACGTCGGGGCGGGAGTAGTGTCCAGCGGGGTCGGCGGCGGCTTTTGCATATGAGATCATGTTCAAATCAATATCAGCCACGAGTAAGCCTTCCTGATCGTGCGCCAGCGGTGTTGCCAGTTCTGAACCATCTGGCCCATAGATTCGAGCATGTCCGCCACCCGCTTTGATGAACTGATGTTTGTCATCGGTATCGCAAAGTTTACTGATCATATCGTCGGAAATAACACCGCACGCTGCCAAAACAAAACACTGTCCTTCGGCTGCATACATTAGGCTAGCGGCCGTGTTGACTTGCCAGCCCAGAGAGTACGCAATACCCTCGTAGAGGGTAAAACTTGGCCAGGCTGCGCAATGGATTTGTTCGTTTTGTGAGTACATGGCGTATTTTGACAGTGGCTGCAAATGCTCCCAACAACACAGTGCACCAATGCGACCGTGGTCGGTTTCGCTTACGTGCAAACCGGAACCATCACTTTCACCAAAAACGGTGCGCTCAACGTGGGTGGGTTTGAGCTTTCGACGCTGATTGACGATCTCTCCATTGGTACCAAAGTGCCACTGTCCCATATACAGACTACCGCCTGAGCGTTCTGATACACCCATGATGACGTGCATGTTGTGCTTATCGGCTGCAGCCGCCAGCCGGGCTTCTTGCGGGGAGCCCTTTTCAATAGAATTCTGTACAAGATCACCTAAAAACTGCATACCCCAGGCTGGTGCGCCCAGCCATATCCACCACGGGTATCCGGGTAGCCATGTTTCTGGAAACGAAATGACTTTAACGTCTTGCGCGGCGGCTTCTTCAATCAGCCCGATTGCCTTGTCTATGCTTGCTTCCAAGTCCAGAAACACGGGCGCTGCCTGTACCGCCGCGACTTTAAATGCTGTGTTCATGCGTTTGCTCCAGGTTTTAATGATTCGTTGTCACAGGCACGGCTATGCGAGATTGCCTGACTGTCAACAACCGATCATTACAGCATTACGGTTTCGCTGCTTTGCCTCCTGAGCGCTTAAAATAGTCAATTTGAGCGGATTTATTCATTATGGCTTGCGTTTGATAGTTGAATGCGATTAATCTCAAGCAGTACTGAACCTTGAAAATATGTTTTCAACTGGTAGCCGAGTATGTTGGCAAAGTACCTGACTTCAGATGTCCATAGTTCGGAACGCTTTGAGTTTTGGCGCGACGCGGTGTGTGATGCGTTTGTTAGATTAGGCTGCACGACCGATGTCAGGAAAGAGTTTTTTGGCAGCTTAAACGTCAAGCGGTATCAAGATCTTTCTGTGTCACATGTCACTGGGTCCAGCCATGAAGTATTTCGACGCAAACGGGATATAGCTCGCGCGCAAGAGAATGACTTCTTACTTAGTCTTCAGTTACACAATCATTCGAGATTGGTTCAACACGCCAATACGGCAACCTTACAGCGCATGGATTTTGCCATGTACAGCAGTACCGACCCTTATCAATTAAGCCTTTCGCAAGACTTCAGCCAGCTGGTCTTGCAATTCCCCAAAGCAAAATTGTTGTCGCGGTTACCGAATGCAGAAATGTTAACCGGGATACGTATTGATGGCTCTCAGCCTTTGAGCGCGTTGGTGGCCAAAAACATTATTGACTTAACCAATATGATGGATTCTCAGCCTGAATCTGCGCAAATATTGATGCAAGAAACCTTGCTGGACATGATAGCCATGGCCTTGGCGGCAACTGCAAACTCGCGCGTTGATATATCGCTACCAGAGCAGCAATTTTTGCTCAGGGCAAGAACTTTTATTCATGCGAACCTGGGTGATGAGACGCTTAACAGAGATAGAGTTGCCAAGGCTGTTGGCATATCTGTAAGACGGCTTAACGAGGTATTTGCAAAAGAAGATATGTCTATCAGCAGTTTAATTCGCACCAGCCGCTTGGAACAAGTGGCCGCGGATCTTATTGACCCGCGTTTTACCGGACAAACAATTAGCGAACTGGCGAGTAAATGGGGCTTTAGCAGTTTTCAACATTTTTCAAAACTGTTTCGCCGAACTTACAACATGTCACCCAAAGCGTATCGTGGCTCAAACCATTCCGGCGCTTCTGGTATTAATTAAAAAGCTAAGACTCACCCTTCATTAATTTTTCGCCGTATTGTTCCGTTGTGATTGTTCCACCGTGTTGTCTGGTCAGTTCCTGTTCTTCTGGCGATAATGCATCTTGAACTTCATCTATTCGCTTCCACGCAGGGTGGGGCTGGTCGCCCTTAGCATCTGGAACATATTTGTTAGTCGCTTCAACGCGTTGATGCTTGTGAATATAGCGAGCACAGTTTAAGAACACTTTATCAACGCTTGCCTCAACCAGTGCTATCGCACCAGGGTATTTTTCCATGAGTTCGCTGTTGTGCAGAATCTTTGCAGTAGCTTGTACGCGTATGCGGTTAGGTGTTTCAAAATCGATAAACAACAAACCTATTTTAGCGGTGTCATCTATGTTGCCTACAGAAAGGAACATGCCGTTTCCATCATAGGCGGGAAACACAATGGTTTTACTATCGACTACCGTGAGCGTACCAACGTTACCTCCTTTATAGGATACTGTGGGCTCGCCACTGCCATTGACTGTTGAGAGAAAGAAGAAGTCTCTTGACGATATAAAGCCAACGTGCATATCCTCCAGCTCATCGGCTACAATTTGCGCCTCCACTCGATCTGCCAACGCTCTGCTTTGAAATTTTTCCTGTATATTTTTCTGTGCTTCAGTGTAGAACGCCATAAGTACTTCCCAATTGTTGTTTGCCCCTTTATTCTATATACCTTGGCTACACACGGCTTTTCTTGGTGGGCGGAAATACTGGTCAAATTGGGCGGTTGACGCGTAATACTGTTTATTTCAGCTTTGTACTTGCACACGCCAGATTTCGCCCTGAAGTTGCTCACCGTAGCAATCAGTTTTGAGTATAGTGACATATACAACTATCATGATAGTACTGTCTGAAGCAGCGTAAAAACATTATGAGTACTGACTACCAACCCGGTTTTGGCAATGATTTTGAAACAGAATCAATTTCTGGTGCGTTACCACAAGGGCAAAACAGTCCACAACAATGTCCGTTAGGTTTGTACGCAGAACAGTTATCCGGCTCACCATTCACAGCGCCACGCGGTAAAAACGAGCGCAGTTGGTTGTATCGAATTCGTCCCAGTGTTCGACACACTGGCTCATTTAAACAAATTCAGGTTGAGCACTGGGAATCGGCGCCGCAACAGTCTGGCCCGCACTTAGCGCTTGGCCAGTACCGATGGAATCCGATTCCAGCGGCACCTGCTGGCACCACTTTTCTAACCGGCATGCGTACCGTGACAACGGCCGGCGATGTCATGACCCAGGTGGGTATGGCTGCACATGTCTATGATTTTAATACCGATTCACCCGATGACTATTTTTGTAATGCAGACGGTGAGCTATTGTTTGTGCCACAGATGTCAGGGCTGCAACTCGATACAGAGCTTGGCGTCATGGGTGTAGAACCAGGCGAGATCGCTGTTGTACCACGTGGTATGACATTCAAGGTCTTAGGTCATGGTCAGCATGCACGTGGTTATGTTTGTGAAAACTATGGAGCGCCGCTAACATTGCCAGATCGCGGCCCTATAGGCGCTAACTGTTTGGCCAACCCACGCGATTTTAAAACACCGGTGGCCGCCTATGAAGACAAAGAATCTTCCTGCCGTGTTGTATACAAATGGTGTGGTAGTTTTCACGAAACGCACATTGATCACTCGCCATTGGATGTTGTTGCGTGGCATGGAAATTATGTGCCGTATAAATACGATCTCAGCACATTTTCTCCGGTGGGTGCTTTATTGTTTGATCACCCGGACCCATCCATATTCACTGTGCTAACGTCTCCAACCGAGCAGGAGGGTACGGCTAACATTGACTTTGTTATATTTCCACCTCGTTGGCTGGTGGCGGAAAATACCTTTAGGCCACCCTGGTATCACCGTAATATTATGAGTGAATTTATGGGGCTTATTTACGGGCAATACGATGCCAAAGAGGAGGGCTTTATACCGGGAGGTATGAGTCTGCATAATCAGATGTTGCCGCACGGACCGGATGCCGCTGGATTTGAAAAAGCCAGTGAGGCGACACTTAGCCCGCAAAAACTCGAAGACACCATGGCGTTTATGTTCGAAACAAGATACCCGCAGCAGGTGAGTCACTACGCCGCTAACTTAGATAGTTTGCAAAAAGACTACGCCCAGTGTTGGAGTGGGTTAAAGCGTAAATTCAAAACACCAACATGACATTGCGTTAAAAGACATAACTGAAGTAATAAACGGAATGCTAGGAAATACATATATATGAAACTCGCCACACTCAAGAACGAAACCAGAGACGGACAACTCGTTGTAGTCTCGCACGACTTAAATCACTTTACACCAGCCACTGGCATTGCAGCGACTATGCAAGAAGCGTTGGATAACTGGCATTCAGTAAAAGATGAGTTAGCGGCTTTGTCGAAAGCCATGCCAGATGATGCGCAGGCTTTTAACCAGTCTGATGCACATTCACCACTGCCACGGGCTTACCAATGGGCGGATGGTTCCGCCTACGTTAACCATGTGGAGTTGGTACGAAAGGCGCGGGGTGCACAAATGCCCGATTCGTTCTGGACCGATCCGCTCATGTATCAAGGTGGTTCCGATACCTTTTTGGCACCGCAAGAAGACATTTGTATACCCACTGCAGAGTGG
>CALIMV010000241.1 GCA_938045275.1 uncultured Granulosicoccaceae bacterium | reverse complement strand
GCCCCCAGGGCAAGAACTTGGCCATATCTGGAATAGCATCAGTAATCGGCGGTACGTCAGGAAGGGTGTCGACAGATTCGGTGTTAACCACAGCAAGCGCACGCATTTTACCTGCTTTTATCTGCTCTGCTGCAGCAGAGATTCCCGCTGGCATGAAGTCAACTTCGTTACCCAACATAGCGGTAAGACCCGGCCCTTCACCGTCAAACGGAATTGGTGTTACATCAAAATCAGCTGAATTCGAAATGATCGCGCCAATCGTGCTGGGCAACCCACCAGGGCCAGTTGAACCCATAAGCACTTTGCCGGGGTTCGCTTTAATATCTTCCATCAGTTCTTCCATGGTTTGATATTTGGAGCTTGCGTTAACCGCAATGACACCAATACCGCGCCCGAGAATATTAATTGGATAGAAACTGCCGTAGTCAAGATCTGACACACCCATGACTGAGTGCAGTTGAGGGTTTTCCGCCCCGTACAAAAAAGTATAGCCATCGGCGGGGGCTGCATTAACAAAGGCAGTAGAAATAGCGCCGGCACCCCCTGCTTTGTTTAACACTACAATAGGCTTACCCAGCGCTTCTTCAGCCGCCGGATTAATCGCTCGGGCAACGGTATCAGTTGCTCCACCAGCTCCCCACATCACTACGCCAAGCACTTCTCGCTCGGGAAAATCAGCTTGAGCGACACCGCTTACTGCAGCCAGCGCGGCCAGTGCAATCGCAATTCGGTTAAATTTTTTTCTCACGCAACTATTCCTTTGAAGTATAGGTCTACCAATTTATCGAATATTTATGAGCCGACAGACCTAATTGATTGTGTGGCCAGTTCGGCCCTGAGCCCACAGCTCATAATGACAAAATAGATTGAAAGACACCAGTAAAACGCGCGTTTTTACCTATTTAAAATGATTGAAGCTGGAAAAAGTCAAAATCGAGACAACAGATTTATTTGATACTCCGCATAGTATCCAGTTTGCTCAGTCAACTAAAGTAACAGTAGTGCCTCGCTCAGCCGACTCATACGCTGCCTCAACCAACGCAAGGGTTTTAAGGTTATCCGAGCCACTGGTTTGCGGCTCTACTCCCTTCTCTATGCATTCAACAAAATGCTGTTGAATACTCAGAACGCTCTCCTGAATGTTATGCCAGGGTTTTTCAGCCCAAGGCAACAACGTCGGGGATACATCCCGACTTGTATCGGTTTTGGTGTGCACGCTCAACTGATAGCCCGCGTCTAATCGAACCGTTCCCAATGAACCATCAATTTCTAACAACGACTGGGGAAACGTCTCAGGTATTCGTTGGGTTGCGTAAGAACAGTCAACAACGCTTGTAGCACCTCCGGTATGGCTCAACAATATCGTTGCTACATCTTCGCCTTTAATGTTCGGGTTGATTCGTCGCGTCGTCGCCGAGACCCGATCAACATCACCAACAAGTGCTCGCGCGATATCCAGAATATGAATACCAAGGTCTTCGATAATGAATCGCTTGCCTTCTGCCAAATAGGGTTGGCCGGTGAATACGTCATAACCTGAACGAAAGCTGACACGACAGAAGAACGGTTCACCGATCTCACCCGAATTGACAACGTCCAGCACCGCTTGTACCGGAGACTGCCAGCGAAAATTTTCATGCACCATGAGTGTCTTACCGGCCACCTCCGCAGCCTTGACCATCGCGCGAGCATCATCCATATTTTCGGCGAAAGGCTTTTGACAGATAATGTGTACTCCGGCTTTTGCAGCCATTTCAACCAATGACCGGTGAGACGGCACGGTGGTAGCGATATCAACAAAATCGAAACCACCTGCTGCAAACATGTCAGCGGCATCCGTATAGGTTTTCGCTATATTGAATGAGTCGGCCGTGGTTTGCAGCCGGTTTGCATCGACGTCGCACAGGGCCACAATCTCAATACCCTCAATATCACGCCATGCGTGCAATTGGTTCTGTGCGAAAAAACCACAACCGATTAATGCACCGTTCATCTGAATCTCCTATACGCCCAAAAACCAGTGCACGTTGACTGGCTGTGCACAATTGACTTGACTAAATTAGCATAAGGGGTTTAATGTCACCGATGTCATGACATCGGTGTCACAACGAATGCATAGCCATGCCCACTATATATGATGTAGCTGCCAAAGCCGGGGTGTCGGCAAAAACAGTCAGCCGAGTACTCAACTCGGATGCGCCGGTGGGCGGCAAAACACGCAAGTTGGTAGAGAACGCGATCACCGAACTCGGCTATGTGCCATCAAGCGCTGCGCGCATGATGCGATCTAACAAATCCGGACTAATCGGACTCATTACAGGTGCTATTTCCCGCAACGCCGAGCCGGTCGAGCCTGCTGGCCTCCCTGACCTGTATATCGTGCAAGGCATCCAGTCCGTCATCAGCGCAAGTAATAAAACATTAATGATTGCTGATACGGGCGGCTCTGCGGAACGTGTTCCCGGACTGATGCAGACGTTTTTGGAACACCGCGTCGAGGGTTTGATTTACGTCGCTGACCACCATCAACAGGTTGATCTTCCGTTGAAGACAACGCGCCCGGTTGTATTGGCGAATTGTCGGGATGATGCACAAACAACAGCGGTTATCCCTGATGACGAACGTGGCCAGTATGAGTTGGTAAAAGACTTGATTGCCGCCGGCCACAACCGCATTGCCTATCTCACCATCAAAGCGAACGCCGTTGCGACAACGCTACGCACACGCGGCTACAAAAAGGCTTTGCATGAAGCTGGTATCGAGTTCGATCAACATCTTTTGGTGATGTCGTACATGGATCAACCCGAGGGCGCTTCTCAACTACTTTGGAATGTGATAGACCAGCTCTTGTCAATCCCTAACCCTCCAACTGTTTTATGTTGCGGCAATGACGAAATGGCCCTGCGTGCT
The DNA here is from genome assembly GCA_938045275.1 of uncultured Granulosicoccaceae bacterium. Classification (GTDB taxonomy): domain Bacteria; phylum Pseudomonadota; class Gammaproteobacteria; order Granulosicoccales; family Granulosicoccaceae; genus Granulosicoccus. The sequence goes on along the minus strand of CALIMV010000241.1, from coordinate 1,111 downwards.
TATGGCATTTTACGATCGCGTGGTATTAGAGTTCCTGAAGATATTTCAGTTGCAGGCTTCGACAACTACCGCGCAATAGCCGAGACGCTATACCCGCCACTGACAACAGTTGAACTCCCCTATTGGGCAATAGGTGCGAAAGCCGGGCAATTGTTGCTCGAAAAAATTGATGGAAAAGAAACTAAAGGCGAATCGCCGTATTTAATCGGCGGTCCGGTACGGTGGAGATCTTCTGTAACCACCAAATCAAAGAGTGTAGTGAATTTTAAACCAAGTGTGGTGTGACATACAAACGATGCAAAGCAGATTTGTTTGTATGTCAAACCACACTAAACTGGAGGAGTACAAATGAACCAGGTAAAACGAATTAGCGGAGCACTTGTGTTCTGCCTTGCAACTTCAACGACGGCCTTTGCCGCAACTGATCTTTCAATGTGGTATCACGGTGCGGGCAACGAAACCGAAAAGGCCATTATTGACACGATTGTCAGCGACTTTAACAGCAGTCAATCCGATTGGACTGTCAGCATCGAGTCCTTTCCACAAGATAGTTATAACGATTCGGTTACTGCTGCAGCGCTGGCTGGTAATCTGCCGGATATTCTCGATGTTGATGGCCCGGTTATGCCTAATTGGGCTTGGGCCGGATACATGCAGCCGCTGCCTATTGACGAAGCTGAGTTTGCCGAGTTTCTGCCAGGGACTAAAGGTATCTATGATGGCAAATTGTATTCAATTGGGTTGTGGGATGCAGCCATCGCCTTATACGCCCGTCAATCAACTCTGGACGAACTGGACCTGCGTGTTCCAACCTTAGATAAACCTTGGTCTGGTGAAGAATTTAGCGCAGCGCTTAAGGCAGCTAAAGACTCTGGTAAATACGACTACCCACTCGATCTTGGCATGGCCTGGACCGGTGAGTGGTACCCGTATGCGTTCTCCCCGTTCCTCCAATCATTTGGTGGCGACATTGTTGATCGCAGTACCTATAAAACTGCTGAGGGAGCACTCAATGGCGACGCGGCCGTGGCATTTGGCGAATGGTGGCAGAGTCTTTTTACCGACGAATACGTCCAAGCCACACAAGATGGCGCTGATAGAGACACAGGCT
>CALIMV010000240.1 GCA_938045275.1 uncultured Granulosicoccaceae bacterium | reverse complement strand
GCTGCAACCCAATTTGCTCCTGAAAATTTGCCGACACACCTGTCGTCACTTCAGTCTATTATCAACGCCATTGAGCGTGATCGATTTTTGATGCGCGAGTCCGGCGATCTCACTGAAGCTGCACTGACAGAACAGCCGTCTGATTTTGGCCCACGCATGATTGCGCTAGGCGCTGCTGCGTTACTACATCAACTCGGACTTAGCGATCAAGATACATTTTCCACGCGCTTCATTGAGCATATTTTGGATCATCACCTGGACAGTTCCAGCGGCATTCTATCCAATGAGCCCGGCGGAAACATCGCCAATGTGGGCCACGGCATCGAGTTCGCCGGATTTGCGCTGGATATTCACCGAGAATCCGCAAACAAGGACTTGGCGGCTCGTCTGGGTACTATTATCAGCACATCGTTTCAAGCAGGATTTCACGACACTGGCATAGTCACATCAATAGATTTAAACACGATGGAACCGATCAATTCGATGCGCCCCTGGTGGTCTTTGCCCGAGACCATTCGGGCTGCCTCACTGGCTTATGAGGCTACCGAAAATCCAGCTCTACTCGACACATGGAAAACAGCCCACAATGCATTTTTTACTCATTACTGGCGAGACGACCCGCCTATCGCTTATCAAAGTCTAACCATTGATGGCCCTGTCGATGCAGTGCCATCAACTCCTGACCTTGACCCCGGTTACCACACAGGTTTAAGTCTTCTTGGCGCTGTGCAAATGGCTGAACGACATTCTTAAAAATAAGGAAATCCTATAGGCTTAAGACTCAGTCATAAATGTATTGCGATAATTTTCAACACATGAACCACAGACATAAATAACCGCCATATAAACAATAGGAGATCTCATGGATCAGCACTCTGCACTTGCGTTCAATCAGCAACAAGTTAGTGATTTCGATCGCGATGGATACGTCATTGTTCGTGGCTTATTCAATCAAAATGAAATTCAAATAGTCAATCAAGTCGTTAATGCCGACACGTCGATTGCGGCAGCTATCTATGGCCGTGAGGACCAAAGCGGCTCAATCACCGAATTAGCACTGTGGCGTGATCTTGGCGATGATATATTTGCAGCGATTGCCCGTTCAGCACGCATCGTCGAAAGCCTTGAACGTGTTCTGCATGGAGACATCAACTTTTTTCACGCAAAGTTAACCTTAAAACGCCCAAAAGTTGGGGGTGCCTGGGAATGGCATCAAGATTACGGTTATTGGTATCGCGATGGCTTCCTGTACCCGCAAATGGCCAGTGTGTTTTTAGCACTCGATCCTGCAACACGTGAAAACGGTTGCTTACAGATTATTAAAGGCTCCCATCACATAGGACGCATCGAACACGGAACAGTTGCAGGCCAGGTAGGCGCTGATACTACATACGTAAACGAAGCGCTTGAACGGTTACCATTGATTCATTGTGAAATGGAACCAGGCGACGCGCTGTTTTTTCACAGCAATCTGCTGCACGCCTCAGCGCCCAACACATCCGATTTGAGCCGCAATGCACTTCTGTGTTGTTACAGTCGCTCAGATAATTTGTCGTTTCAGCCAAACCAAAATAACCGCACAACACCGATCGAAAAACTCGCGGACAATGGGCTCGCAAAATATCTGAACAAACCAATAGATGCACAACGCACCTTTGCTTCCGCATGATCCAAATGTTGAAAAAGACAAAGTTCTTAATCATATATAAGATCCAATATTGTTTTTATAACGCCTGAATAATTGCGCTAAATTTCGCCGGTTGTTATGGCAAACGAGATACAATCGATGGTAACCCAACAGTTGGAGCTTATTAATGAGCCGTGTACCTGCAGCCATTCGAGAATTTTCGATTGATCAATTGAGCACTTCCGTTTACGAAAATCGCGAGGCTTTGGGACAAGCTGCAGCGCTTAGCGCAAAGGCTTATCTGCAGGCTGCACTGAAAGAACGTGGCAGCGCCTCAATGATTCTTGCAACCGGTAATTCGCAGCTAGATTTTTTAGCAGCACTTCGCATACTTCCAGATATTGATTGGCGCAACGTAACGGTATTCCACATGGATGAATACCTGGGCATCGACCCAGCTCACCCGGCAAGCTTTCCACTTTTTTTGCAGCAACATTTTCTTAGTTACGTCAACGTGGCGGCATTTCACCCGGTGCCGAACCAGCCTGACGACATTGAACAGGCTTGTAGAGATTATGAATCGCTGTTACGCGAACACCCAATCGATTTAGTCGCTTTAGGTTTTGGAGAAAACGGCCATCTCGCCTTTAACGATCCACCCTATGCAGATTTTAATGATGCCGCTTGGGTAAAGGTCGTTGAACTCGATATTGTCAGTCGTCAGCAACAAGTAGGTGAAGGACACTTTGCTACGATTGATGATGTGCCTAAGCAGGCCATTACACTGACAATTCCGGCTTTGCTGGCACCCAAACACATTCTTTGCATCGTTCCCGAATCGCGCAAAGCCGCAGCCGTTGACGCCTGTCTGAACCAACCGGTAAGTGAACAGCGACCAGGGTCGGTGCTACGCACCGTCGAGCACGCTCATCTCTTTCTTGATTCAGATTCTGCGGCATTGCTTAACTAGAAATAACACGACAACTGTTTACTTGAAAATACTATCCCTAAAGTAGCGACTAAATGACGCTAAGCGACATTCTTGGTTTGACAGCGGCGCTGAGTCATTGTTAGATGGGATTTCAATAACAAGGAGGAAAGCAAATCATGAAGCACCATCTATCGTGGATTCATCGTTCTGCAAAGCCGATAGTAACCGGGCTAACAACGCTTTTTTTAGCCGCCGCTTTTAGCGCAGCTCCGGTTTCAGCTGGCGAAGCGCCAGCACTGGCCGAAAAAGTAGCCGCAGGAGAACTGCCACCACTTAACGAACGCTTACCCGAAACACCACTCACGCTTCCTGTGGTCGATGAGGTGGGCGAATATGGCGGCACCTTACGCCGTGCCTTTCTCGGCCCGGGCGATCACAATAACTACACCCGTGTGGTCTACGACGCACTTGTACGTTTCGCACCAGATGGTAGTGAGGTAATACCGCATATTGCATCCGGCTGGGAATCCAACGACGACTTTACACAATGGACCGTGAGCTTGCGTCCCGGTGCCAAATGGTCAGATGGTGAGGCCTTTACTGCCGATGATATTTTATTCTGGTACACCGACATTCTTGGCAATGAAGAATTGATGCCCGGCGGCGCGGTATGGATGCAAAACGCCGATGGCTCAATGGTCGATGTTGAGAAAGTCGACGATTACTCTGTTAAGTGGACCTACGCTGAACCCAATACAGCCTTTTTACTTAATCTTGCCAACATGGATGGTGCCGACAAATCCATCAATAATCTGGTGTTCGTTCCCGCGCATTACCTGAAGCAGTTTCATGCATCGCATGCCGACAAAGCCGAACTTGATGCCAAAGTGAAAGAAGCGGGTTTTGATACATGGGTTCAGCTATTTCAAGTCGAAGCCTTACCTCACTTGAGCGGCAATCGACCCAGCATGGCCGCCTGGGCACCCGATGGTACAACTGTGTCAGACACGGTTTTCACTATCAAGCGCAATCCATACTATGTCGGAGTCGATCCGGAAGGTAATCAACTGCCTTACATCGATGAAGTTCGTTTTACATTTTATGCCGATAAAGAGGCATTGAATCTTGCAGCGGTTGCGGGTGAAATTGATTTTCAGGGTCGACACATCAACATGGGCAGCTATCCGGTGCTCAAAGAGAATGAAGAAACGGGGAACTATCGGGTCGTAACCTGGCCAACGTTTGGTGGATCTGATGCCGTAGTGATGTTTAATCAAACCTGGGAAGGTCCGGAAGCCGTTGCATTTCAGAACAAAGATTTTCGCATTGCGCTATCGCACGCAATTGATCGGGAAGCCATTAAGGAACTGTCGTTCTTTGGACTTGGTGAAGCACGTCAAGGTGTACCCGCTCCGTTTCACCCGTACTATCCAGGTGATGAATATGCGTTCAAATACACAGAGTTTGATCCGGATACAGCCAACACCATGCTCGATGGCATCATGCCCGAGAAAGATGATGAAGGCTTTCGAACCCTGCCCGACGGTTCTCCGCTGGACATTGAAATTGGTGTGGTACCACAGTTCGGTGCCTGGGTTGACATTGGTCAGTTG
>CALIMV010000239.1 GCA_938045275.1 uncultured Granulosicoccaceae bacterium | reverse complement strand
TCGGAGGACTGATAGGTGGTTTCGTTACACCTACTGAAGCCGCGGCACTGGGTGTATTCGCCGCCCTGCTTGTTTTCTGAAGCTTCGTCCCGAACGGGATGTTCAGTGGAAGTTCTGTGATGCTTCGCGAATTACCCACTGCGAGGAATAGCTTCTGTTACCCGGCAGTGGAACGAACAAGCACATTCGACCTATACCTATGCAAGATTATCGCAACTGAAACATCGCAGAAACTGTACTAGATCTGCTCCATCCAACTATGGGGTATGGAGCAGATTTTCAGTGACAGGCGTTTTAAGCGTTCGTTTTAAGCGTTCAATGAGTTTAACGTAGGTTTGAACGAGTATTAGGTAATCGCAGCCAAACCTCAACCCTTCGATTACGGGCGCGGCCAACTTCATTATCGTTGCATGACAACGGTAGCAACTCGCCGTAACTCAGTGGAAGTATTACCGATCGTTGCAGGGTTTCGTTATCCAGAGTGTCTATCAGAATTTCCTGCACCGCGTCTGCACGGGACTGAGCAATTTGCGTATTGCGAATCCGGCCGCCTTCAGAGTCGGCAAATCCGACCAGCAGAACTTCAAATCCGTCAAATTCACCGGCAGTCATTCGAGTCGCAATTTCTTCGATGTTTCGGACTGATTCCGCGTCCAGTTCGCTCGACCCAATGTTGAATCTTAAAGAAGTGCTTAGGCGATCTGCGCCGCGCAGCTGCTGCATCATGTCAGAATATTGAGCGCCGTCAAAGTCTGGTTCAACTGCTGCCGTATGCACAAGCATCATGCCCATATCTTCCAGGCGCATCCTTTCCAGCTCTCGGTCAACAAAGTGGCTTTCTTTAACGTATGCCTGAGCCTCACTGGTAAGAGTCCAGTCAAGAAACGCTTTTGCTTCAGGGTGCATTGGTCCTGGTTTCGTATAAGCGTATAGCCGTCGTGACAGTACATACCCTTCAATTTTAATTCTAAAATCAGACGGCGGCGACAGTAGCCCGCATTCTTCGCGAATATCTAGCACGTTAACGTCATTAGTTCTTGCTAACCAACGGCCAACGTAACCGATTCCACCACGATCAGCGATAACAGCATCGACCAACGCCTGATAAGCGCTCCAACGCGTGACTTCTGCTGTTTCATCGCGATTATTTGGGCGAACCAGTGCATCCATCATTACATTCCGATCGCCGTTGGTCTCGCCATAGCTGTGTACGTTGATTGGAATATCACCACCGCCGAATTCAAGCCAATTGGTGACTTCACCCGACCAAATTCGAGAGACATCCAGTGCACTGAGATTACGCACCGGGTTTTCTGGATGCGTAATCAGGGCAATTCCGTCAACACCCAACACAGTTTCGTTCGGCGTGTCTCTCAAATCGGGAATATCGGCCACCGCAAGTTTTTCGGCATCTTCATCGTTCATACGCCGATCAGCCAAACCAATAGCGGCGACACCATCGGCAAGCGCTGGAAAAGCACTTGCAGAGCCGCGCGATTGTAAATCGATCTCTGCACGCAGCGAACCGTCTGCATTGATCAAACGCACAATTCGTTCGGCGATTTGATCTGTTGTTTCTATCTCGATTGTGGCATCAATTGAATTCGCATAGCCTCTGAGCAGATTCGGTATTAGCGTAGTTCCAACGGTTCGCGAACCATAAATACCAAACTCAGGACCGTATTCGATAATTTCCGGGCATGCCAGACCCTCACAATCGACCTGGTTCACGCTCAATCGAACATTACCTATGATGTCTGTCTGGACCTCGTAAAATTCACCGTCAAAACTGATTAGATTGCCGGCAATCGATAACAACCCGTCTTTTGATTTAAGCTCCACTGGCGCGAGCTGCTCGGGCGCGGTTTGCTGCTCGGTGGCGGTTTGCTGCTCGGTTGAAGTTTGCTGCTCGGTGGCGGTTTGCTGAGCGTGCGCACTCGTATTTATCCCAGCACTAAAAACCGTGATAATTCCACACAAAAGAAGGCTATTTAAATACCAACCAGAGTGGGTCGACGCTGCGCGGGCGCGAGATTTTGTTCCTGTCATGTTCCCTCGATAGCAGGCATTTGCCAAACACAGGCATTTGCCACAGATTGCCAGTTAAACTCCATACCACGGCATAATACATCATAATGTTTTGTGGGCCAAATAGTGTTCAATTGCCCCCTTTTTGATGTTTAACCAGAAACATACAAATCGACTGATTCTCGTATCTGAAAGCCAATTGCCAGAATCCAGTCGTTTGAACTATCTGTTAGTTATTTGTTAGCTGTTTCACATACCGCACATTGAACTCCGTATATCCATTGCTTACCTCTAGTAAATGTGTGTGCATCAAACGATGCAGCCGTGGAAGCTGATGAAAAGGCACACTGGGGTAAACATGGTGTTCGGTGTGATACGGCATATTCCAGGTGAACCATCTCACAATTGAACAAGTTAATACAGTTCTGGTATTTGCAAGCATATTTATACCAGCCTCGCATCCAGTATGTTCAGCCAACAAATACAATCGCAAAAACGGTTGCCCTAACAATAAAGGGATAATCCAAATATAAAGCAGCAGCGTGCTACCTAAAACAAAACTGACGAAAAGAATGAGTGTGTAAGCGCCGAGCATTAATATCATTTCCAACCGAGCACTACCGCGATATTTCACTTTTAAGTACGGCTCGCATACAGGTTGATACAAGGCTTTTAGCAACAACAACAAAGCATTGCGCCAAACCATCAAACCACTTATATGAATTAACCATTGAAACAAAGATGAGGGTTTGTCAGCTGATAACTCTGGGTCTTTGTCTACTTGCTGTGTGAAACGATGGTGAGCATGATGAAAATGACGGAACCAAATAGCAGGCAGAAACAAGACGAACCCACATACATGAGCCACCAAACGATTTAGCCAGCGCTGCTTAAAAACCGTGTCGTGAACACACTCATGCATCAAATGAAATAGGCTAATCAGCAACAGGCCTTGAGCTATTAACCACAGTGGTAAAAACGGCATACGCAGAATAATTGCAATGACACAGACACTGAAGCAACCACACAACACAATTAATCGAAGCACGGCAGGATGGTTGTCACGTTCGGTTAGTGACCGACGTTGCTCGCGGGAGAGTGCTTGCAGAAATACTCGGTGTTCCACTAAGAAATATCCAGTCAAAAAAAAGCCACCCTGATAGGGGTGGCCTTTTGATCTCGGCCCTATCTTAAAGACCGTGTGCTGATTTATGCTTCAGCTTTGCTGCGCATTATGCGTCAGGCAGGTGATCGTTGCTGATCATGCCGCGGTAAATCAGCGCACCAATGATAGCACCAGCAATCGGTGCAGCCCAGAACAGCCACAGTTGAGACACAGGCGCATTGACCGCGCCCATACCGCCGTCACCAAATACGAATGCGATAACAGCATTAGCTGTTGAACGTGCAGGATTTACACTCGTGTTGGTTACTGGAATACTGATTAGGTGAATAAGAGTAAGGCCAAGACCAATGGCCAAACCACCCATAGCAGGAGCAGCTTTCTTAGCCGTTGCACCCATGATGATGATAAGGAATACAGCTGTCAGTACCACCTCAGCAATGATAGCGGCCAACATTGAGTAACCACCTGGCGAATACGCACCAAAGCCATTGGTTGCAAACGTGCCGGCACCGTCAGCGATAGCGAAGCCATCCTGACCAGAAGCAATAAGGTAGATAACGTAAGCACCTAATACACCACCGATAACCTGGGCAATAATATAACCAGGAGCGTGGGCAGCAGAAAAACGACCACCAAAGGTAAGTCCAAGCGTTACCGCCGGATTGAAGTGACCGCCTGATACGTGACCAACTGCGTATGCGCCTGTAACCACGGTTAAACCAAACGCCAAACTAACACCAACGAAACCTATACCCAAACTAGCTCCAGCATCGTTGTTACCGACGCCTGCTGCAAGTACCGCTGCGCCGCAGCCGCCTAACACCAACCAGAACGTTCCGAAAACTTCGGCTAAAAGTGCTCTGCCCATCATAATAAAATAACTCCTACTTATTTATTCGTTAACTTGAATAGTGAATTAGTACTTTTTTTTTAATTAAAATCGATCAAGTGCTTGAAGTAGTAATGTTCCAAAATTCTGCAATCGCACTTGGCCGCGGTAGTGTATACGCGAAGTCTGAAATTCGTTAGGAAGCCAAGCTGTTTCCTTGCGTCAAACTATTGCCATACATGTGCAATCTAATGTTTACATTACTCGGTTGTCATGCGAGCGAGAGTATTACAGTTACGTTCTTTGCAGTGTGTATCTTATTGTGAAATAGGCTAATTTTTACATCGCTTTGCAAAACATTGTTCAATTATCAAACGAAAAGAATTATTTTTGCCGAATGTTATGCGTTTTAATAATTTCCATTACAACATCAACACATGATTCGATATGACGTTCTTAAAAGACGCAATCTTCTCACCCTGTAAACGCTATCGTTATATGCTTGAGCGCAGTTGGTCAGCTCAAACATCGCGCAAATCAACCGTTGCGTTTATCGGTCTTAACCCTTCTACTGCCGATGCAACAACAGACGACCCCACTATCAGAAAATGCATTGCCTTTGCGCAAGCGTGGCAGTTCAAAAAGCTCCTGATGGTAAACCTGTTTGGTTGGCGCGCAACAAATCCAAATGAGCTATTGCAGGCCACGAACCCGGTGGGGCGACAAAATGATCAATACCTCGACGAGGCCGTGTTGCGTAGTGCCCTGGTTGTTGCGTGCTGGGGTGAATTTGGAACCATCAAGAGTCGGTCAAAAAACCTGCGAGCACGGTACCCAAGGCGACTGATGTGCCTTCGTACCAACCAATCCGGTGAACCCACCCACCCGCTTTACCTTCCTGCGACACTTACGCCTGTCAAGCTACGAAATAATTAGCGCAACTGGAAATAAAAGCAGGATTTTTCTTGATTTCAGTTACTATTGATTTCGAACACTATGGTTCCGAGTAAGGATTAAACGGGAACGAAGTGAAATACTTCGGCTGCCCCCGCAACTGTAAGTGACGCAAACTCCAAAAACCACTGGGTATGGCCTGGGAAGGTGGAGTCTTTGCTCTATCGTATTTAGCCACAGGCGTATTCAGCACAGGCAAATAGATACCGAGCACGTTACAAGCCAGGAGACCTGCCATGGTGAGTGTATTAACCGCTAAACGGGGTTGTTTGGCAGGCCTATCATGTTCATCGTCTGCGCAAATGCGCGATTTGTTGCATGTGTCCTCCACCCCATTGGCTTTGGAGGATTGTGCGGGTTGCGCCATCTTGTTATTCAACTGTGCTTGTTCTGCTTTGGCTTGATGCCATTGCTGCCTGTGCTCGCCTCCGATGAAGAGCTTGACACCATAACGGTCATTGCCGAGCCTGAATCGCAAACCGGCGATGTTCAGCATGAAGAACATGCAGGCAGTCATCAGCATATCGATAAGCTGGAATTGCAACGCCAGGATGTCAACCTGGGCGATATACTTGCAAACGAAACAGGTGTTCAGTTTCGTCAAATTGGTGGACTCGGTACACTAACAACAGCAACAATACGTGGCGCCAGTAGCGCGCAAACAGGTGTGTTTCTTGACGGGATAATGTTGAACAGCGCTGGCAATAGCTCAGTCGATCTCTCCCTATTAGAGCTACTTAATCTTTCTTCTGTCGATGTGTACCAAGGTTCGGTTCCAGCACAACTTTCCAATGCAAGCATTGGTGGCGCTATAAATTTGCGCTCCCTGCGCACCGATAAGGAAATCGCTACCAATAACGCTTGGCTAACAACTGGCAGTTTCAATACCAGTCGATATCAATTTACTCACCAGTCATCACACGCTAAATGGGACATTGTAGCAGCCGCGAGTCGTGAACACAGTGATAACCGATTTGGGTTTGAGAATGATAACGCCACACCACTTAACCCGCTGGACGATCGTCGTGAAAAACGTAACAACGCTCAAGTCACCAAATTAAGTGCCTTAAGCCGTATAGGGTTTCAATGGAACAACGACACTCGCACGGATATGCTTTTGCAAGCCACTGGTCGCGACCTTGGAGTACCTGAGTGGCTCAATAATGATGACAACGTTGCCTCGTACGACACCAATGCGCTCGAGTTCCAAATGGTCAATCGATTTGATGGAATTGGTAACTGGAATACATCACTCTCACTTTTTCAACACTTTCAGGATAATCACTTCCTTGATGCATTGGACCAGGTGGGCTTGGGTGAGCAGGATACCCACAGTAACAGCAAGACAGTCGGTTTAAAAACGTATTGGGAGCGCGTTGGCGACCTCGGTACTTTCTCGTTTAGTACATCACTTCGAAATGAATCACTCAAATCCCGGGACGAGCGTTCAAGCAACCAGAATTATACAGTTGAACGGCGCTCTATAGTGTCGAATATCCAGTACGCCTACTTCACAGCAAGCGACCGTTTGCTCGTTACGCCATCAATACGATTACACAACGTAGACGACAGTTTTAATGGCATTAGTGGCTCAGAGAACGATCGGCAATCCGACACCCATTTAAATGCCCAATTGGGGATTCGCTATTTTAAAAACAACGTACTGAGTGTGCAAACCTCATTGGGCAAATTTATACGTGAGCCGTCATTTTCGGAACTGTTTGGCAGTCGTGGTTTGATAGTCGGCAACAACAATTTACTTCCAGAAGAAGGTATAAACGCCGATCTCGGAATAACGTACACTCCCTCGCCTTCTTATCGGTTAAATGCAACCCTGTTTGGTAGCTGGCGTGATGAGTTGATCGTGCTCGTATTCGATTCTCAAGGCATTGGTCGAAGCGTGAACAGCGGTAAAGCCAACGTGTTCGGCTTGGAAATCGACAACGACTGGAAAATCAATTCTATAACTTCGCTGCGTTTGAATACCACTATCCAGCACAGCGAAAACTTCTCTTCAAACCCGGCGTTGAATAAGCGCGAGATTCCGGGTGAAGCACGATTGAGCTCACACGCTAAACTGCAATTTCAGCTCAACAAAACGCGTTTATGGTTCGAATCAAACCAAAAAAGCGATATCTATTACGACCCTGCTAATTTACGACTAGGCAAAGGCTACCTTTTGCACAATGCTGGTATTGAATACCAGTGGCGAGATTTTTCGATTGGTTTAATCGCCAACAATATAGGCGACGACAACATTAATGATTTCAATGGCTTTGCACGTCCAGGCAAAGCTTATTACTTTTCACTTAACTACAGGCTTTAGACAGCCATCTACTTTCCGGAGCAACCAATGATGATTAGAATGAACCGTATGGGCAATTTGAATGGTGTCCAGGCACTACTGTTAGTCGCCAGCATAAGCTTAGGTGCTTGCAGCAGCAATGACGATAGCGGCGACCCCATCGCGAGCACAGACGAAGTTGAAACCGATGTACTGAACGACCCTGGAACTGACGGCGAAAGCGACGCCGGTACAGACGGCGAAAGCGATACAGGAACTGATGGCGAAAGCGATGCAGGAACTGACGGCGAAAGTGATGCGGGAACTGAAGGCGAAAGTGATGCCGGGACCGACACAGAGGCCACTACTGATTCTTTTGCGTTTGCGGCAACAGCATCTTTTCCAACCGGGCAAATAGAACGAATATCGTTTTCAGATGGATACACTGTTAATGGTACTTACCCTGCAACCGAATCTGACATTCGCGCGGACACAGACGGTAATACGCTTTATCAGCTAGGCCGTTTTCAACTTGATTCACTAACCAGGTTCAGTACCACTGATACATCCGTAGTGGACTATCAGTACTCAGTAAACGGTGAAGAAACCGCTACGAATCCACACGATGTTGTGTTTGTCAGCGAATCCAAAGCTTATGTACTGCGCTATGGCAGCCCAAAGATATGGATTATCAACCCTTCAGCGACAACCGAAGCTGATTTCAAAATCGGTGAGATCGACCTAAGCGCGTACGACCCTGACCTGAGTGATGAAGACTTGTCACCTAACGCAACATCCGGTGTGATCGTCAATGACAAACTATTCGTATTAATGCAGCGCCTGAGCGGCTTCAATCCTGTAGAGCAAGGTTATGTGGCTGTTTTTGATACCGCCAGCGATACAGAAATCGATACAGGCAAAGGAGAAGCGGATTCGCTCAATGGCATACCGCTAGGCACATTGAATCCCACTAATATTCGTTATAACGAGGTGACCGATGAAATCTATGTAACAGGCCGCGGAAATATTTTTGTGGAGTTCAACATGCTTGAGGCGGACCCATACCAGGGTGGCCTGTTCGCGATCGACTATTCCACATACGATATAAATCAACTCCTGGACGATGGCACTGCTGAAACGAATACCACTGGCTTTATTGAACGTACGCTGGTAATTAATGACGAAAAAGGTTACGTCTCTATGTACGCCAGTGCAGCACCTGAAGCAATGGGTAGCCGCACCACATTGCACACCTTCAATCCATCAACCGGTGAATTAGGCGAAGCCGTTGCTACCGCTACAGGCGAGATTTCAAGTTTAAACATGGGTTCGGATGGTAATGTCTGGATAGGTATTAACAGCCCTGCGACACCGGGCTTTACGCGTTTGAATAGCGTTGACAACACGATAGTCGAGCCCTATATCGCCACTTCGTTTAGTCCATTGAACGTTGTTTTTATCGACGTGATACAACCCTAAAAACATTTTCCAGCATTTAAAATGCACTATGCATTCAGATAATCGTTTAGTGCTGGTGTTGTCAATACTGGTTACCGCTTTGGCGGTAACCAGCTTGACAGTAGGCACCGAATCTATTGACTACAGTCGTGCCATTGCCGATCAATTTACTGATCCAGACGCCACTCATGCCATTATTCTTCGCGAAATTCGCCTACCTCGTGTGCTCATCGCCGTCATCGTCGGTGCATCCCTTGGGCTATGCGGTGCTGCACTACAAGGATTGTTGCAGAACCCGTTAGCCAGTCCGGGGTTAATTGGCAGCGCTAGCGGTGCTGCACTGGGTGCAGTTTCAGTTCTCTACTTCTCCAATGCGATTTGGCATACACAACTTATTCCAGTGGCTGGCATGGCGGGCTCTTTACTGGCAACATTGCTTGTATACCTGCTAGCGGGTCGTAGCGCAGGCATCACAACTTTGATACTGGCCGGTGTGGCCGTGAATGCGCTGGCAACCGCTCTTTTATCATTACTACTAAATCTTGCGCCTAGTCCCTATGCTGTTCAGGAACTCGTTTTGTGGACTCTGGGCGATTTGACTGATCGCACCCTAAAAGATCTTTGGTTACTATTGCCCTGTACGGTACTCGGATGGAGCATGCTAATCGGTATTGGACAACAACTGAACACCCTTACACTTGGTGAAACTACCTCCACAAGCCTTGGTGTTAATGTACATCGATTGCGATGGCGGGTATTTATCGCCGTTGCACTGTGCGTAGGGGCCGCGGTCGCTGTAGCCGGAATGATCGGTTTTATTGGACTGGTCGTACCTCATTTATTACGGTCTTTGGTTAAACACGAGCCAGCACGACTATTACCAGTGTCCGCACTGGGAGGTTCGGCTATGTTACTCGCGGCTGATTTAGGGGTAAGATTGATCCCGACCAACCAAACATTGAAGGTAGGCGTTCTGACGGCCTTAGTGGGTGCACCATTTTTTTTCTATCTAATTGTGCGCAGTCGTCGGCAATATGAGGGATGAGCTCAAGGTAAACAGGGATGAATGAGACCAGCGTTCAAGTACAGCAGGAACAGGAAACTCCGCGACTGATCGGTTCGAATTTGAGTTACCGTATCAATAAAACCGATATTCTTAAAAACGTTTCAATACGTGCTATGCCAGGTGAGTTGATCGGATTAATTGGTCCCAACGGGGCAGGCAAATCAACGTTGCTTTCCTTGCTGGCAGGCTTGGCTACTTGTAGCGCCGGTTCGATCAGCTTTGATGGCAAACTTATTGACGACTTTAATACCGCTTCACGCGCACAAACCATCGGATGGTTGGAACAAATCGGTGAAATTCATTGGCCGTTGACCGTACATAGGCTTGTAAGCCTTGGGCGGTATCCACATTTAACAACTTGGCAAAAATTCAGCGAAGCTGACGAGCTCGCTGTGCAACGGGCACTCGAACAGACCGATTCTGCACACTTGTCAGACCGTGATGCCATGACCTTGTCTGGAGGCGAGCGCGCGCGAGTATTAATGGCCCGTGTGTTGGCAGCTGAGCCGAGTCTGCTGTTGGCGGATGAACCCGTGTCTTCACTAGATCTTGGGCATCAATTACAAACCATGGATGTACTGCGTAAGTTTGCCTCTGCCAAACGCGCGTGCATCGTTGTACTACACGATCTTTCCTTAGCGGCAAGGTACTGTGATCGTCTGTATATGTTGAATCAGGGAGAATTAAAAGCTGAGGGTAATGCCGCCACCGTATTGAGCAACGAGAATATTCGTGAAGTCTTTGGTGTTGAAGTTATCGCTGGTTGTGACGTTATTCCTTGGATAGTCCCTCACAAACTGGTTTCAAAAGTAAATTAGCAATGAAGGCAATTTAAAATCAAGCCATTCTGCGATTTTGCTCTTGTAACAGTTGTAAAAACTCAGTATCCGGAATTGGTTTACTGCATAAGTACCCCTGGTACTCTTCGCAGTGTAGCGCTTTGATATGCGCCAACTGATGATGGGTTTCAATACCTTCCGCCACTACGCTTAATCCAAGATCGTGGGCGAGAGAAATAACTGCTTTTACTATAGGCGTTTTATCCTCCGCATCAACAATTTCCTTTATAAACGACCGATCAATTTTAAGTTGATCTAGGGGAAATCGCTGCAAGTAGCTTAGCGACGAGTACCCGGTACCAAAATCATCGATAGAAATTTTCACACCCAGCTTCTTTAACTGTTGCAACTTTACGATATTGTTGGCTGCGTTCTCCATAATCATGTTCTCAGTGAGCTCTATAATTAAGCTTTCAGCCGGCAAACCACTATCGTCCAAGGCTTTGCTTACTATCTCAATAAAATTGACCTCGTGCAATTGTCGTATAGAAACATTCACGGCAATTTTGAACTCATGATGACCAAGCTCTCGCCATAGTTGCGCACAACGACATGATTCGCGTAAGACCCACTCACCAATAGACACAATCATGCCGGTGTCTTCTGCCAGCGGAATAAAATTAACCGGTGAAATAAGGCCATATTCAGGGTGTAGCCATCGAACAAGCGCTTCTGCACCGACTATGCTGTTTGTTGCAACGTCTACTTTCGGCTGAAACATAAGAAATATTTCACCGTTTTCAACAGCGGTACGTAATCCGTTTTCCATGCTAAGAAGCTCGCGCGCCTTTTCATCCATTTGTTCAGCATAAAATGCAAATTGTGTATCCGTGCGAGCTTTTGCGTGCAACATTGCGGTCTCTGCATCGTTGAGCAAGCTTTCAATACTCGTGGTTTGTGCAGTAAGCGTCGAAACACCAATACTCACACTGAGATAAATAGATTGATCATCGACTACAAAAGGTGCTTCAAATACCTCTACAAACTGATGCAGCAGACTCGTTAGTACGTCGCAACTCTCTTGCGCACAGGTGATTGGCATCATGATGGCAAATCGATCACCACCCACTCGTGCAATGGCAGATTTAATAACGCTAGACAAGTTGAAAGTACTACTTGGCAGTTTTTCAAATGTGTTTCGCAAGCGCTCGCTGAAAGCCCAAAGCACTTCGTCACCCCGATCAGGTCCGAGCGAGTCGTTAATAGATTTAAACCTATTAATATCGAACAACAACAGAGCTGCCTGGTCATTATTGTCTGCAACATGCGCCAACGTAGTGGTTAATTCTTTGGTAAAGAACATGCGATTGGGCAAATCAGTCAAAGCATCAAAATACAACATGCGTTGTAAATACGCTCTAGATGAAAGCGTATTGCGCATTCGCAGCGCTAGCTCACTTGCATCAACAGGTTTGGAAAGAAAATCTGTAGCGCCTAATTGCAGCGCTTTTAGTTTGGTATTAGCATCTTCAGAGGATGTTAGAACTATAACAGGAACGTTTTTAAGTACTTGATCGAGACGCATCTCTTTTAAGATGTCAAAACCGGTTACATCTGGCATTACCAGGTCTAGCAAAAGAACTTCAGGATTTTCTTTGCGAATGGTTTCAATAGCAACCTTTGAATCAGATAGCGATACAAATTGGTTATACCCCTCTGCTTCAAGGTGTACCTGCAATACCTCCATGTTGATTGGTTCATCATCAACCATCATAATTTTGGCATTACCCATCAGCTGCAATGCCTGAGCTAGCACCTCATCTTGTAGAGTTTGTCGGGTTAAATTACTCACGTGTAATATTTATCTGCTCTATTGCTGATTTACGCTAAGCTGATTTTTCCAGCGGCTCCAACAGTTCCCATCCGAGTTTGACTCTTTCAGAATAGCTCTGTATCGCTTCAAAGTTTTTAATGATCTGTTCTCTGTTTCCTGAATTTGCACTTGACTCTAACAGTGCTGCCAGTTGAGTAAATCCATCATATCCAACGTTTCCACCCGATCCCTTAAGCCAGTGCGCAAGCTTTGCAATTTCGGCAAAATCTTCAACGTTAATAGCTGCATGCATTGTCTCCAGTTGTTCGTCCAACCGAGGTAGATACCGCTCGACTATGCCTCGAAATCGAGGGTTATTCATTGGCAGGGTACTTATTACCGGCTCTTCGCCTATTGTATTTTTATCGGCATCAATGCCATACGGTTCAATCGATAGGTTACCCTCGGACTGTGTGTGACTCATTTCAGAGGACTGGCTCACGTTTTTAACTCGAGATTTATTGTCTGGCTCTGTTTCGTTGTCGAAACTAATACGACTTTGTATGTCTCTAATGACGGTCAGTATTTGCTCCGATTGGCCCGCATCCTCCTGTTTGGCGGCCGCCTCGAGCTTTCGGGCCGGATCAACTAAGTCGATGAACCCGACCGTACCACCTGAGCCCTTCAACCAGTGCGCTTGCTCAGCCAAAGAGGAAAAATCCGAATGTTCAAGGTGCAGCTGCATCTCGTTTATCTTCTCGAATAATCTGTCGACAAATTGCTTTGCTATGGCTTCAAATTTGGGATTCTGTTGCGCCATTACGCTATAAACGGGGCCGCCTCCTGGCTCCAAACCATGCTCAGTTGCAACGTTATCAGACACAACTGCCTCACTTGCGTCGGGTTCGGAATAACTCCCGCCAAGCAGCTCTGCCAACAACGCTGTTAGACCATCCAGATCAATTGGTTTCGTCATGTAATGTGAAAAGCCTGCAGCCAGCACCTTTTGTTCGTATCCTTTCATCGCATTTGCCGTTAATGCGACAATCGGACAATCGATACCGTTTTGGCGCATCGCGGCGACTGCTTGATAACCGTCCATTCTTGGCATTTGAATGTCCATGAGAATAACGTCATAGGCTTCGGCGATGCTGGCATCAAAACCTTCCTTGCCATCTGCAGCTGAGGCAACTCCTATACCCAGATCTCCGAGTACTACTGATAAGAGCTCCCGGTTTTCAGGACCATCGTCGACCACCAGCGCACGACTTTCAGGAAATGTCCAAACTTTTCCTATTACACTATCCACTTCGGTAAAAGATGAGTAGATTTCGTCGACAGAGAGTATGGGCACATCGCTTATATCACCGGTCGGGAGTGTCAGCATAAACGTACTACCTTCACCCTCTGTGCTGGTTACGACTATATCGCCTCCCATGGCAAGTGCCAGCTTTTTACTAATGGACAAACCAAGCCCGGTTCCACCAAACCGACGCGTAATTGATGCGTCTGCCTGAATAAAAGCATCGAAAATATTGGCAAGTTGCGCCTCGTTCATACCGATACCCGTGTCAATGACTTTGATCTGCATTTGAGGATCGTTTGTATCGGAAACGTACTTTAACTTAACAGTGACGCATCCATTTTCTGTAAATTTAATCGCATTACCTACCAGATTCGTGACAATCTGTCGAAGCCTGCCCGGGTCGCTGATTATATGCACCGGTAGCTCAGATTCAACTTCAAGATTAATCGCTATATTTTTCTCGTGTGCTTTTACTTTTAATACATGGACCACTTCGTTGGAAATATAAGCCGCTTTACAAGGTAAGGCTTCAACTTCCATCGCACCCGATTCCACTTTAGACAAATCCAATACATCGTTAATTAGTTTCAATAGATGCGTGCCACTATTGGATATAGTATTGAGGTGCCGCTGCCGATCATCTTCAGAATATTGGCTATTCCGTTTTAAAACCTCAGTAAAGCCAAGAATTGCCGTCATTGGTGTGCGAATCTCATGACTCATATTGGATAAAAATGCCGTTTTTGCATCGTTGGCCGCTTCAGCTTCCTCCATAGACTGACGCAGCAATAATTCTTTCTCTTCCAGCAGCGTTACGTCATCCATACTAATAAGCACGCCACCCACTTTACCCTTAGCACCCATTACAGGCGAACAGTTCACAATGAACTTACGCTCTTCACCCAATTTATCTTTATACCCAACCATGTCCATTCTGGTGGACTCACCCGTATCGAATGCTTGCTGCCATGGATAGCTAGGATTTGAATCATCTTCCTGAATCCAGGGTAGAGAATCAGCACGTATTCCAAGCAAATCATCAGCGCCCTTGCCATTCAATTCAGCAAATGCTGCATTAGCCAACACAACATTTCGGCGGCGATCGAGCACCAGCAAGGATTCAGCGATGGTGTCGAGCGCAGAACGCACACGCGCAGGCACTGCTGCAGAAGGATTAAGCTCTTTCAGCATTTTTCCCAAATAGAAGTAAAAAAGTGGAAAACTGATTAAACCAATGAATCCCATTAGGCTAAAAGGAGATTGCCGAATTTTGTCCATGTAGGAAACTTGACCGGGCACTGCAAATTGAAAATGCATTTGCCCCCAAATCTCCTCACCACGTAACAAAGGCACACTCACTATTGAACCTGTCACAAGAGATGTAGTTAACTGAGACGCATCAAAATTTGACTCATCAGTATCTGCCTCATTAACGGATACTTTGGCGTATCTGGCCTGTTCATCGCTGTTTTGATCAAAACCAAAGTAAACACGGCTGCCATCAGAGGCTCGCTGCAACTCGATCGCATTCAGATCGTCGTTACGCTCAACAATAAATTCCAACGCACCACGAATTCCGCTCAAATCGCCACGTCTTAGCAATACTGAATTAGTTGATGAAACAGCTTCGGCCAGAGCTACTCGCCCTTGCAATAAGGCCGTGCTGCGGTCAGGTACAAAACCCAAAAACATCGACAGTAACACGACTGCTGTGAGCAATGAAGACAAACCGAACGCGATATGAAATCGTGGAGAAAACGAAGGTATTCTTCTATACAGAGATTTTATTTTAGTCAACATACAGGTTGAACCAATATCAGGACGCGAAAAAATCAACCTGACATCGCACACCACTTGGTATGATTAATTCCGGGTTGTCCAGCACCAGTCTCACACCATAAGTTGCGCTGGCCGCATCTGAAACGGCATCAATTCGGCGTACATGCGCATCAAGAACCTGATCATCGAATTCTGGTGCCTGAATAGTTATTCCCCCACGCATACCCGACTCAATCTTTCCAAGGTGCTCTAAAGGCACAATAACTTCCACATGCAAGGGGTTAAGCTGTGCAACTTCGTAAACCGGGTCGCTATCGACATATTCACCTGCGGATTTGAAGCGTTTAACGACTGTACCTTCTATAGGGCTGACAATTAAACGTCGCTGTACGGCCGCTCTATCGCGTTCGGCACGCAACTCGGCTAATCGTAGATTTTCATTTTCCTGCTGTACTTGAAGGCCGGCAATACGCGATTCAGTATCGAACTGGTCCATAGTTTGTGCCGAAATAGATGCCGTCTTTAATAATGTCTCATTACGCTCTTTGGTACGAAGTCCAAACGATGCACTTGTGCGACGCAGCTCTAATGCCGTGGCATGAGCTGCTAATTCTTCGGAGATTGCCAAGGTCGCCTTCTCTACACTTGACTCAAGTGTAGCCATCACCTCACCAGCACTAACAAAATCACTGCGATCAAAACTGGTTGAAGAAAGCTGTCCGGGTACCGCAGCCCCTAGCATAACCACAACGCTTGGTTCTACCACACAATCCAGATCGGACAAAATTTCGCGCCCGGCGTTTAGCGGTCGTACCAGCATAAAAAGAAATATTATTGATACTGCGCAGAAAACAAATAGCAGAAAACCAGCACGAACATGATTTAGCTCACCCGTTTTCCCAACTGCATCCTTTACAGTATTCAATTTACCCGCCCCTGTGTTGCTTGCCATTTGCTTATCACTATCACTACACCGTTAGCTGCTTAAGCAGAAGCTGCCTTGTTGAACGCCACCAACGCCGACCCAATGATTCAGGTTGATGGTGCAAAGTAACGTAGGCCCTGCCCCCAATACCTGCAATTAACGCGGTATCCGGCAACGCCAGCTCTATATGAAATACGCGCTCAAGTGTTCTAAGCTGATCATCTGCTTGTGAAGCAACAGCTATGCCGCCATGCCCGTCATAGGCCAAAGCAGGACTCGGCAATGTGTCCAATGCGGCTGGAGTTTGACGCGTCAATTTTGCATCTAATGCGTGGTCGAACCGATCAGCCAATCGGATTTTTGCTTTTTCAACACCAGCCTGAAGCCGTTCAATGCGCTGTTGCGTTAGCACCGCTTTCACAACCAAATCTCTTTTGTTAACAACGTACGCCAACAATTCGCCCTTTTTCATATACTTTCCAATCACCGCTGCTTTTTCATTTACAACAAATTGACCATCAATGGTTGCGGTTATGTTGAGTCGAGATTCACGCGAACTCAGGTTTGTCAGTTCCAGTTCAAGAGCTTGTATGTCTGAAACCATGTTTTGCGCTTTCACAGTATCCAAATGCTGTAAATTCCGAAATTGTATTCGAGCAACCTCCAACTCGGCTTCCACAACCAACCTCGCTGTAAGCAACTCGGGCGCATGCAAACGGATAAGCGTCTGGCCTGCAACAACTTGCGACCCAGGCTCAACTAACAGCTGTTCAACTACGCCATTTACCGGTGCAAATACTTGAGCTTGATTTGGAACCCATACAACGCCCTCAGCACGCGTGCTTGATGGCATTGGTATCAGGGTGATGAATAACGCGATTAAGCTGGCAATTCCGATTGTTACAAGGACGGATTGTGATCGAACACCTGCTAGTTCAGGCGAATTGCGCAGGTAATTCGATATTTTGAACACTGGTCGCACTATCAACTGAAACATGGCATACAACGCCAGAACTGCACCCAGAACTAAAAATTTTGACGCCAAAAATACAGCTATGACAACAGTAATTACAAAACGATAGACACCTGCGAGCAAACCGTATGTCAAAAACCATTTTCGTTCACTTTTGGCATTCACTGGTGAAACAGCATGTTCCATACGATATAAATATTTTTTCGCAAGGTAAATACAATATTTCTGGGAACGAGCGGAGAGATTAGGTATGTCTAAACAATCCTGGAGTATGTAATAACCGTCAAATTTGAGTAGCGGATTGGCATTGAACATCAGCGTTGAAACAGACCCCATCACTAAAACCGCAAATCCAACATCGCGAATATAGCCTGGCTGTACCAACAAAAACACGATTAATCCTAAAGATGCCAACGCGCACTCCGCCAGCATACCTGCGGCTCCTACCAATACGCGCTGGTATCTTGCGGGAAACATCCACGCGTCAGAAGCGTCTACGTAAGGAATTGGCATCAGTACAAGAAACGTGATACCCGTTTCATATACTGAGCCACCGTAGTGTTTTATAACAACGGCATGAGCAAACTCGTGTATTACTTTCAATGCTGGATAAAGCAATACATATAACCACCAATGCTGTGGTGAAGAGGCTACCCGAGCAATTTCTGCAAATATAATCGTGCTATTGACCAAAGCTGCCACTAAAGCCACCATAATCGAGCACAAGATCAACACTAAAAACCAACGGCTGAACAACCATGGCAACTTGGCAATCACAAAACCCAACCAATTATCAGGGTTATGCAGTGGAATTTTTATCGCCAAGGGATTGCTAAAGCGACTAAATCGATTGTTTTTTATCTGCGTTTGATGCTGATTCAGCAATCGTTCTTGCTCACATTCAGACCCTAACGCGAGTAACCCGCAGGAACACAATGGCGCAAGCATCGCAGCGATTTGATCCGCAGTGAGGTTATGTTGCTCGCCGTATTCAAACAGTGCTTCAATGGAAGTATTGCCATCAATCAATGCCAAAATGGCGGACGCACTGGCGTTCAGGCGAAGGTGCTCACCACTGACACTGTTACGAAGTATTAGCCAGCGTTCACCGCGCAACTCACGCGATTCATATTGAATATTAGGTGATAGCCTTGGTTTGCATTGCTTTAGGCTATCCCAACCAACGAGTGAGTCACTCACAGCAAACCGACCTTCCAGGCTATCAAACGCATCTTATCGAACAACCTGTGTGTGTATACCCAGATAAAAGAACGTTTGCCGACACTGACTTTACCAACCCCTTCCATTCCCGGACGCAAGGCACTTGCATCACCATCGATCACGGCTGGGACTCGAAAAACACTACTGCCTTTTTCAGAATTAGCAACAGGTATTACATCAGTAAGCCGTGCTTGCCAAATGGTGGTTGGCAATGCAGCCATGCGCAAATCAGCTTGCTGTTCGGGCACTATGTAACCGATATCATGTTCGTCAATTTCAAGTATCAGCCGATATTGCTCTGCGGACGCTATTTCAAACAACACGTCACCTGTTTTTACCGGAGCACCAAGTGATTGTGTCCAGTCGCCTTCTAACAGCACACCATCGAATGGTGCGCGCACTTCACTTCGTTGTAGCTGCTGTTCAAGTAAAGAAATTTCCGCATCAATGCGTTTCGCATCAGCACGCAAACGGCTTAGCTCACTGCGATCATGAATGGCTAAGGCTCGGGCATATTCTTGTTGATTTTTTACTTTCTCACTACGCCATTTCTCAACATTAAGCTCTAAATCCTGCCCATCCAATGTTGCCAGCAAGTCTCCTTTGGTAACCAATTCACCGGCTCGTGCATGAGCTGAAAGAATAAACCCGTCTTGTGCAGCAACTAACACTTGACGATCAGATGCCTCGATCGTTGCATTCGCTGACAACCGATGTGTTACTGGAACGAAAAAAGATAACAGCAGGGCTGTACAGACAATAGCCATCAACCATTGCTTACCACTCCAGCGCTCATAACCAATCAAAGCAGCTATAGAGCAGCGAACAGTTTGAAAAACTCTCTTGTGCAGCGCCAACTCATTTTTCTGAGACAATTCGAGTAAAGCACCAATTGTGTCAACAGATTTCTCAATGGCCTTTGCCTGCACATCCACAAAGGGATTTGAACCATCACGCTCAAGCACTAGAACGAACTGCGAATTTGTTGCACCTGGCATTACAAAACTTAATAGAGGGTGTGCGCCCTGACTGTTGTAATAAGATTGAGATGCCGGTGTTGACTGATTATTCTTGCAAGGATATATCGTTCGCCTGCTGGCCATCGTTTCTTGCATCAACGCACAAAGTTGCCTGGCAATCAGGCGTCGATCATCAATTTTGGACTGCCCCGATATGGCAACGAGTCGCAAACGTTTGCCGTCATGGGCACCAAGTGATACACGTACGCAACCACACAAACGGGCAAGCAAATTGACCAACGTGAATGCCAATGAAGTAAATGTGCCATGTTGATCGAGCGATGCCAACAAAGCCTGCGAAAGCTGAGTATCTGAACCCTCTTTTAACCGAGAATCCGTTGTAACACCCATTTGCTCCCGATGTATTCGCGTTGCCGCCCAATGTATTAATTTAACAGCGGTGTTCTGTTGAATTTGGTTCAACTTTTTTGTCAAAGTAACAACTATGTAGGCAGCACCATCGGATTTAGATTGAAATGGTATTGCCAAAAGATGGTGCGCGGATGCAGGCATTGTATCTACATAAATGGCTCGTTTACGATGCACACAGGAAAGCACAACGTTTTTGATACCCTCGGTACACGGTGAATTAATAGGGTCGGACGACACTAGCTTGATCGTTTGATTGGGGTTTATCGTGAACAGCAGTAGATGAGCCGAATCTGGAAGCATCTCATGCAGCCAACACAGCCATTCGGCCAGCACTGAATTCTGCGGAAAATCGGCATCCTTATAATCGTTTTGAGAACGTGGTTCTAACTGAGGTGTGAGCATTTACAACGCCGTTTCAACAAGGCTAGAGTCTGTACGAGACCGTAAATTTATTTTCAGTGGTGCAACTAATGAGCCATCACAGCCTATCCGTTGGACGCATCGGAGCCTGAACAGGTCTGATCAAGTCGATATTTAACGATCAACCTGCCAGAATAGCGTCAGACAAACTGATAAATTCTTCATTTTCAACAACCGACCGGCATCGATAATCAGTTGTGTTACACAGAAACAAAACAGGCCAAATTCACTATGTCAGATCTAATTTCTTGCTTGAAAAAAATAGTTGGTGACGAGCATGTGCTAAACCACGATGAAGTAGCGCTGCGAGCCTCGCATTTTTGGGATTCTTCACCAATGCAGGCTTTTGCGCTGGTCAAACCATCCAACACAAATGAAGTTAGCGAAGTGCTGAAGCTATGCCACAAGCGAGGTCAGGCGGTGGTCACACACGGCGGGGTAACTGGACTGGTCGATGGTGAAAAAGCCAGCATGAGTGAAGTCGTTCTTTCGCTGGAACGAATGCGTAACATCGAATCTATAGACACCGCAGGGAGAACCATGACCGTGCAGGCTGGCTGTATTTTACAACACGCGCAGGAGGCCGCCCGCGAGCACGGGTTGCTTTATGGTCTGGATTTAGGCGCACGCGGTTCTTGCACCATTGGCGGGAATGTTTCGACGAATGCTGGTGGTTTGTCGGTGCTGCGCTACGGTATGACACGCGAACAGGTACTGGGCCTTGAAGCCGTTTTAGCTGACGGCACTGTATTAAGCTCAATGAATACGCTTTTAAAAAATAACGCAGGATACGATCTGAAGCAATTGTTCATTGGCAGTGAAGGCACTCTCGGAATTGTGACTCGCGTGGTTTTACGCTTACGGCCCAATACACCCACTGTCCACACCGCCATACTGGCTTTCGATAATTTTAGGCAAGTATCAGACACGCTTGCACATATGTCAGCAAACCTGAATGCACAGTTAAATGCGTTTGAAATTATCTGGAACGAATTCTATCGATTGTCTACGAGCGATGACATCCAGGGTGCAGCACGTGCGCCCTTGCCAAACAATTATGCAGTGTACGCAATTGTAGAATCGCAAGGAACTAACAACCAAGCCGATCAACAGACGTTCATGCAAGCACTCGAATCTGCCATTGAGAACGAACTCATTGTTGATGCAGTGGTTGCAAAATCGGAAACTGAACGTGCACAGATATGGACTATTCGTGAAAACGTTGACTTGGTTCTTCGGCACCAGCCTACTTTTATCTACGACATCAGCTTACCCATCGTCAGTATGGAATCCTACCTTGCCGGTATTAAGCAACAGCTACAATCACTGTGGCCGGAAGTAGTCGTATATGCCTACGGTCATCTGGCGGACAGTAATTTACACATTACCATTGCACCGACCCCACAAAACTACATGAATAATCCCGGCACAAACAACACACAAACAGTTCAATTAAACGATGAACAAAAGCAGTGGTATAAAGAGTGTAACAAGATCATGTTTGAGCCACTGACTAAGATAGGCGGAACTGTGTCGGCTGAACACGGCATCGGTTTGATGAAAAAACCATACCTACACTATTCGCGCACAGAAGCTGAAATAGCCACTATGCGTTTGCTAAAAAATGCATTCGACCCAACTAACATATTGAACCCGGGAAAGATTATTTAACATTGGCCATTGCTAAAACACCGGAAATATTTATGCCTTTTTTATAGCGTTTACTCTAGGGAGCCTCTGATTAATTCCCTTACGTCTCTGCTAGCGTATAAGCGTGCTGGGCTAGGCGTCGATCCGAAGGGCAGTGCTGGTTGTCACTGGCGAGGATGGCAACGACGACCAGTGCGCTTATACGCTAGCCCGCTGG
>CALIMV010000238.1 GCA_938045275.1 uncultured Granulosicoccaceae bacterium | reverse complement strand
ACAGGAACAGTTAACTTAACTATTCCATATTATTTGTCAGCATTGGGTGCATTTGCAACCCTGATTATTTGCTTTAAATTCTCTGAACCTGCAGCAAATGAATCGGCACAACCTTTTCTGCGCCAGCTTGTTACTTGCATTAATCGGCTAAAACAACCACAACTTTTGTGGTTGTTCGCTTTCTTCGTGTTCGCCTACTCGCTTATGCACGTCCCGGCTGAATTTAATCAACCTTACATAAAGCTGTTACAAGTCAATTTTCTTACCAGCAAAGACTCTAGTGCATTAATTTCAGGGTTGATGGTAGCTATATCAATGCTTGGTGGCGCACTTGGTGCCTCGGCCAGCATGGCTTTTCAAAAGCGAATTGGGGTTCGTAACTTATTGCTAATTGGTCTGAGCCTCATGGTTGTTATCATCATCGGAATGGCAAGTGTTCTGCATTCAGCCGTCCTGTTGCTGGTATTGTTCCGTAATTTTCCAATGGCGTTGTGTGAAGCGCCAATGTTAGCGGCAATAGCACCTCATATAAAAAGTCATTACCGTGCGACTTATCTGTCTTTACAGAGTCTGGTTGGCAGACTGGGATTCGCAATTATGTTGTATTCATTATCATTCGTCGTTGCGTCAACTGAAAACAATGTACCGTTATCATGGCCTGATTTACAGGTGGCACTGTTAATCAGTCTAGGCGTGGGATTATTATGTTTAGCTTTGCTGGCTGTATTTCGAACTAAGCTGGACGTGCGACAGTAAGTCAAACAAAACCAAATCTATTACTCAAACAAGGTCACTCAAGTAGTATTAGCTAACATATAAGCCGAAAAAGGCGCGCTAACTGTTTCTTTTATATTTTCATTAACCGATTTAAGTATA
Source organism: uncultured Granulosicoccaceae bacterium (assembly GCA_938045275.1). Taxonomy (GTDB): domain Bacteria; phylum Pseudomonadota; class Gammaproteobacteria; order Granulosicoccales; family Granulosicoccaceae; genus Granulosicoccus. Next base: position 19,953 of record CALIMV010000238.1, on the reverse strand, counting down.
AAATGGGCAGCTACCTGGTGCCGCTCTGCAAACGATAATGCCTCTTCAGGCCCCAGGATTATTAACGCTGTTGATAAGGCATCTGCAAGCATTGTTGTGTCCGCTATAACACTAACCGATACTAATTCGTGATTTACGGGGCGTCCGTTTCGAGGGTCTATAGAATGTGAGTATTTTTTACCGCCTTTCACGTAAAAATTGCGGTAGTCGCCTGATGTGGCAATAGCGCAGTTATTCAGTTTTACAACGCGCAATGCATCACGCAATGAGCTGTTTGGGCGCTCTATGGCAACTCTCCAATCAAGCCCATTTGACCGTTGGCCTCGCGACCGCAGCTCGCCACCAACGTCAACCAGATAATTCTCATACCCGCGAGCATCTAACAATTCGGCTACTTTATCTACAGCATAACCTTTCGCAATTCCCGAAAAATCAAGCCTAACCTGCGGATTCAGTTTTCGAATTGCGCTTTTTGTACGGTCAATCTCGATACCTTCATATCCAATGATTCGCAAGCACTCTTTTATCGATTTGTCAGAAGGTTTGCTAGGACTGTATGCGGCATGGGCGTTATTACCGGCACCAAAACCCCACAAATCGACCAACGGCCCTACTGATACATCAAAAGCGCCATCACTCAACTTACTCACATGCATTGAACGGTCAATCACATCTAATATTGCAGAACTAACTTTGTACCAATCCTGTTCTTGATTGTTATTGAAGGTACTTAATTCAGAAGTATCACGCCATGTCGACATTCGATGATCAACGGTCTGAAGTGTCGAATGCACATCTTGCGCTAATGAAATGAGCGTTTTATCCTCAATTGAATCAGCGTTTTTAGTGCTCGATTTCTGAGTTTCCAATTGATGTTGCGCATTGACTCCATTTAATGCTGCGCCAAACCTAACGCTGTAGCCCGTTCCCATGATTCTGCCGTCAAATCCCACAAGATCAGCTGAATCAGTAACACCAGGCCTTCCTACCAGAGACATAACACCCGCTGGAATAAGCAAACCTCCAGAAAGTGCAAGAGTATGTTTAAGGTATGTTCGTCTATCCATGTTCACTGTTGCCGAAGAGAATTGCCGCTAGCCAGATCAAACAATTGTGTTTCTATCTTGCGCAATACCACACCAATCTTTTCACCGCGTGCAATGTTAACTTGTCCAGGTAAGTGCACAGTAAATGAAGAATTTTCTCCAATGTTGCCATATAAGTACGTCTCACCACCCAGTTGTTCCGCACTAACGACTTCCATAACAAAATCGCCTGCGTCGCTATCGACCACTTCAAGGTGATTGGCCCGAATTCCGATAGATAGTTTCTGGTTAGGTTCTGTTGCAAATCTGTTTGAATCCAACGTCACAGTTGAACCTTCGGGTGTTGCAACAACAATGCTATCGCTATCAACTGAAGTAACAACCGCTTCAAGAAAATTCATGCTTGGCGAACCTATAAAACCAGCCACAAACTTGTTAACAGGATTATTGTAAATATCCAGCGGTTTGCCGTACTGTTCAACACGACCAGCGCGTAAAACGGCTATTTTGTCGGCCATTGTCATGGCTTCTACTTGATCATGGGTAACGTATACCATTGTGTTGCCTAACCGCTGATGCAAACTGGCAATTTCACCGCGCATAGCAACTCTTAATTCTGCATCAAGGTTCGAAAGAGGTTCATCAAAAAGAAATATTTTCGGTTCTCTAACAACCGCTCGGCCAATAGCCACACGCTGTCGTTGACCTCCCGACAGTTGACCGGGGCGTCGTTTTAAAAGGTCTTCGATTTGTAGCATACGTGCAGCTTCGTCAACCCGATATTTGATTTCAGATTTGGGTGTATTGAGATTTTCGAGACCAAATGACAGATTATTGCGAACGGTCATATGTGGATATAAAGCATATGACTGAAACACCATCGCCAGGCCGCGCTTGGCAGCTGTAATATGATTAACAACATTACCTTCGATCAGCACTTCACCATCGGTTATTGACTCCAACCCGGCTATCATTCTAAGCAAAGTTGATTTACCGCAACCCGATGGCCCTACAAAAACACAGAAGTCACCGCTGTCGATACTCAAGTCAATACCGTGGATAACATCGACGTTACCGTAGGTTTTTTCAACATTTTTAAGCTCTAGCGTTGCCAATGTCTCATCTCTTCTTCACACATGAAAATTCACCTATTTACCACCCGAATTTGCAATGCCTGTTGTAATGTATTTTTGCAGAAACACAAAAACCAAGGTTGTCGGAATTAAACTGACCATTGTCATAGCAAGTCGATAATGTTCCTGGCTTAAATGCTCTCCTCTGAACTCCAGCAAACATAACTGAATAGTGTAAGCCTCTTTTGTTGTTGCGATAGCCACCATTGGCAATATGAGGTCATTCCAACGCCATATAACCGACAGAATACCGAGCGCTGCAATCGCGGGTAACGCAAGTGGTAATACGATGCGCCAATACACTTTCCATTCACTGGCAGCATCCATTCTCGCGGCTTCTAACAATTCATCAGGTATAGTTAACATGTACTGCCTAAGCAGAAATATCCCGGTGGGCGTTGCAGCACCTGGAATAATCACGCCCCAAATCGACCCTGAAAGCCCGGTAGCGTTTATCGCTTTGAACACACCGACTAAGGTAATTGTTGCAGGTACCATTAGCGTTGCCAGAATAATGACGAAGAAAACAATCTGCCCTCGAAACTGGTATTTGGATAATGCAAATGCCGCCATAGAATTGATAAGCAATGTAATTAATGTTGCAATTACTGTAACCAGAACAGAGTTGGTTATGCAGCTGACAAAATCAACATTCACACCGTACGCCTTCCCACCCATAGGGTCGGTGTAGTTGTTCCAGGCTGGCTTTAATATGCTGCTTGCCGTTATCGAATCTTTAGGCAGTCGCACCACCTTTCCCGAAGGGTCATCAAGAGAGCGTGCCGAGAGTAATTTCTGGCGTGTTGTTACGCTGGATACACCATAAAGCGTTGTCACTCCGGTTTCTGGATCGGGTGCGCTAACCAAAACCTGACTAACCAGTCGGTTGGCCTTGTAAGGCTCAATGCCCAAATACTCTTTGAGCAGTCTTTGCTGCTCTGTGTCTAGCTTATCCATCACGGCGTTAACATCCAGCCCTTCCCTGGCACTGGCAGCCATGGACGAATAGCGAGTTAACCATTGGGGCAGATTCAGTTCCGAAATCATTTGCCTTGTTTGAGAGGCGACCAAACCTAAATGACTTCGCAACACATAGAATTCACGACCGGTGAGGTGTTCAATAAATTCGGTTGGGTTTTGCAGCGCTTTTTCTTCGGAGCGTAAATCTGTCCAGTTCAGCACCCAATCTGGTAAGTCTTTAATAAAGAATATTTCTCGGCCATCAGGACCGTTTACAGTTCCGCGACCTACTCGTTGGTAATCAGTAGGCAGTAAGGAGATGTCTTGCTTTTCTAGTTGAAAGTCAGACTTAATTGAATTCAGCGCAATCCAGCATACCGGCAAAAAGATGAGTAAAAAACCCAAAATCAGATACAGGTAGCACAGGTAATCGGTTAGAGAAAGTTGTATTTTTCCGTTGTGTCTACCGCCCTGGGTACGCGTCAAAAATGCCCAGACTGCGCTCATAGTCTGTTCTGCCTACTGGACAATGCAATTTGCACCAAGGACAAGCACACTAGCACTAATGCAACGAGCAATGAGGCCATGGCAGCAACACCCAAGCCATGCGTGGTTGGTTGACCACGCAAACCAGAGGCCTCAAATATGTAGGCGACCAATGAAACCCAACTCACCTGCATAGCGTAAAGCTCTTCAAACGCCTGAAAAGCTTTGATAAGCGCTAGTACCATGACAACCAACAATGTAGGCATTAGCAAAGGTAGTGTAATTTTTCTCAGCGCGCGCCAGTCTGAGGTACCGTCCATGCTGGCCGCTTCATAAAGGTCTTTCGGTATAGCCTGCAAGCCTGCAAGCAGAATTAACATATAAAACCCCAAATGTGCCCATGTGTATACGAACACTGACCAGAACATGGTCCAACGCGGGTCGGTTAACCATTGTATGGGATCATCTATGACACCCCATTCCATAAGTGTTATTGAAAGCACGCCTTGTCTTTTTAAAATAAGCGTCCATAGAAATCCAACTACGACTGGACTTAACATAACCGGATAGAAAAATATCGATCGCCAAAATCCGCGACCAACGATATCTCTGTTGAGTACCAGGGCAGTGATCAGAGCAACCAATACCATGATGGGAACTTGAAATATAACAAATACGACTGTGTCTTTTACTGCAGCCAGAAATTTTTCGTTTTCCTGGTTAACACCGCCGGTATCAATTTGAGTTTCAGAAAGTAATCTTTGAAAATTGTCAGAACCAGAATAGGTGCGTTGTTCGAAATTTATACTTCGCCCATCAGTGACGGAGAATCCCATGTTTATGAACATAGGTGCAAAGGTAAATATGCCAAATATAAGCATATTTGGTAATAAAAAAAGATAAGGCAAGCCTGTAGAGCCACGATACTTTTGCAAAAGTTCCAAAGGCCAGCCCAATGCCGACATAAATCGCGACCCTAAACCGCCAGAGTCTCGCGTTAGCAGTACTCCGATAATAAAGTAGGTAAAAACGCCAATAATCCAGGACGTATTGGAAAACGCGTTGAGAATGGGATCAAGCATGATTTTTTATTTATAAACCATTGCTATTGCAAGCAGCATAACTGACGTCTTAAGCAGGGTGTGTTAGGTCGATACCCGAACGGCTGTACGGGTATCGACACATTTAGCGCCTCTGCAGAGGCCTTTGAGTTTTACATGCCAATTGAAGGCAAGTAAGCACCAAGTTTAACTGGCATTTTATTTACTCTGCAATTTTTGCAGCTACGTCGGCATCGATTTTTTCCAATGCTTCGTCGAGAGTAATTTCACCGGTTATTGCTTTAGTCAAGTAGTCAGGAACAATGCCGTAAATAACACCATTCTTGGCATAACCCTGGAAGTCATAAGCTTGAGGCGTACTTTCAGCTGCTTTACCAGCGTTTGCCGCAAAAACAGATAATGCTTCTGAAACAGTAGGTGAAGTGTCACCGTAATCTACGCCAGTTTGTTGCAAACCTTGATGAGCTGTGATGTTTTTCGTAGCGGCAGCAAATTTTGCAGCGTTCTCTTCTTTCGCAAGAAAATCGATGAACATAGCAGCGGCTTCCGGACTTTTCGATGATTTGAACGCAGCGATTGCAGCCCCACCTGGCATTGCACCACAACCACCCTCACCGCACGGGATAGGTACTGCGCGCCACTCAAAGTCTTTTATGTTTGAAGCATAGTTGCTGATCATCCACGAACCAGACATGTGCATGGCAACATCACCACTTAAAAACAACGGTGCAGCGTTTTGATATTGTGTACCTGAACCCGCTGGCCAGCCCTCTGCAGGCATCAAGCCTTCTTCGTGCCACCCAATAAAAGCTTCCGCAAACTTACGGAAACCGTCGTCCACAAGAATGGGTGTTCCACTGTCATCGAAAAATTTTGCACCGTATGAAAATGCAGGACCTGCCATCCGGTGTGCCGTACGGTCCATTGCCAGACCTGCGTTAATGCCCAGTGCCGACTTAACTTCGCGAAGCGCGACTGCCCAATCATCCCAGGACGCACCTTCGGCCGGAATTTCTACATCTGCATCTTCAAACATAGTAACGTTAATATATGGTCCGGTAACGGTTAGCTGTGTCATCCATCCATACACCCCTTTGTCTTCACCACCAGGCTCTCGGAACCATGGAAGTGTAGCGCCATAGTTCTTTTCCCATGCAGCTGCATCAACATACGGGGAAAGGTCCAGGTAATATTGGTTCAATCCACCAAGGTTAGTGACTCGAGCCAGATCTGGTGCTGCATCTGTTTGTAGCTGACTTTCAAATTGCTCTTTTATAATGTCGTAACCAACTACTTCTGTGTTAACTGTATGGCCAGTTTCTGCCTTGAATTCTTCCGCCATTTCTGACAAGACATCGCACTCGTTTGCATCTTGGTAGCAAACGAATTTAAGCTCATCCGCATAACTGTACGATGAGGCCAGCACCCCCGCCGTGATGACAGCCAACTTGTTCATGCTAAATTTCATACTTCCTCCGGTTTAGAGCAACCCTGAAAACGGGTGATACTCAATAAAGACTCGTTCATTGTTATTTGCTATCAATTGGGCAAAGATTGTTCACGACCTGGCAGCATCTACTAACCACAATATCCTAGCTGCTACCCATTTTATGACATTACCCGTTAGACGAAAACGAAATTATTCGAATAATCGAGTCGACCGCGCAAAATACGGTCATCGGCAGCGTGTTAATGTCTAAATCAATTATACATCAATAATCAGCCTGCCTGAAATAGGCAGTAGTAATAAAAAACGATGTGACTGTGAGCTCAGTAACCTACGTCGCGCATACTTTGTTTATGCAGTGAATCAATTGATATCAATCTACATTTTGGCCAATTCTGACAACGTGTCATTGCCAGTGGCGAATAAACCATTGCAATATTTTCGTCACTACCTCACCAGTCGACCGCGTAGGATTCAAGAAAAGCGAGATTCATGGTAGTAAATCAGATTGGCATCTCATTCTTGTACCGGCTGCACATTCATACTATTCATCAATGCTATAGCTATAACGTTGCCACTAAGGATGAAAGTGTATTTCGATAACGTTCAGTGATTTTCGAACGATGGATGTGTGTGCCGTTTTTTACCACATTTACACCTGCCGACCATACATCGGTTATCAGGCTATCGTCGTCAGCAAACAGCCAGGCATCCAGCCATTGATCTTGATTGACGGCCATGAGGCTTGTAGATGTTAGATCTAAAGCGAGTAAATCGGCCAGCTTACCTTTGGCTATACTGCCTGATTGTCGTTGTAATGCCTGAGCACCTCCAGCAAGTGCGTTATCAAAAAGCACACGGCCGCAGGAACGTTTTTGCTCTGCGTATATTGCTCGCCCGCGTAGAGATAACCGCTGCGAGTATTCCAGTGTTCTGAGTTCCTCACTTAGGGCAATGCGTACGTTTGAATCGGTGCCTATGCCCCAACGTCCACCGAATTGCTGAAATACCGCTCCATTAAAAATACCATCGCCCAAATTGGATTCAGTTACTGGGCAAAGGCCAACTACCGCTCCGGTCCCTGCAAGCTTTTCTGTCTCGTTATCATTCATTTGTGTCGCGTGTATCAAGCACCAGTTTTTATCAAGATCATGGTTAGCGAGTAACCATTCCACGGGTCTTGCATTCCAAGCAGCCTGTATTTCTTCTACTTCGGCTACTTGCTCCGCAACATGTATATGAAATGGATTTACACCAGCCAATTCACGCGCCGCATACAGCGATTCCTGACTCACGGCTCTGAGAGAATGTGGTGCAACTCCAATTGTAAAATTGGTTGATTGCTCAGAAATCATCGAGGCTGCATTCACATATATTTTTTCAAACTCATTGATTGAATTCCCGAATCGCTTTTGACCTCCTGCCAGCGCTCGCCCATCGCAACCACCGTGCTCATATAAAACAGGCAATAAAGTCAGACCAATACCACTTTGTGTAGCTGAGCTTATAATGCGCTCACACATTTCGGCCGGCTCTGAGTAATGGGCGCCGCTGACTTGGTGATGCAAATAATGAAATTCACCGACAGAGGCATAGCCAGATTCAAGCATTTGCATATGAGCAAATGTTGCAATTGATTCCACGTCGTCGGGAGTTAGTTGCTGCAAAAACGCATACATGAGTTTTCGCCAACTCCAGAACGAATCCTTCGCATCTGGTCCGCGTGTTTCAGTTAGCCCTGCCATAGCACGTTGAAAAGCATGACTGTGTAGATTGGTCATTGCGGGTAACAAGATACCCACACGATAGCCAATAGGTTTTTGATTTGCGTTTACGCTGCAAATGCAACCTCGTGAATCGATCTGAATACACACGTTTTGCTGCCAACCGTCTTCGGTCAAAGCGTGCCTTGCCCAAATAGTTGATTCTGGTGTTATCATTGAAGGCGTGACTCCAAAAAATTATGTACATATTCTTATTATGTACGCACACAAAGTCAATTGATCAAAACAATGACTCAGCGAGTATTAATCAACGCAACGCTTGCTACCTGCGCAAACTCTGACGAACCTTATGGATTGATACAAAAAGGTGCCGTAGCGATCGGTGATGAACTTGTGGAATGGTGTGGCTCACAAGATAAACTTCCCCTGCAGTTCAAAAACTATAAAAAGCAAAATTGCGATGGCAAACTCCTTACGCCATCACTAATAGACTGTCATACACATATAGTTCACGCTGGCCATCGGGCGAATGAGTTTGAGCAACGTTTAACCGGTATCAGTTATCAGCAAATAGCAGCATCAGGAGGCGGCATAGTCTCTACTGTATCAGCAACTCGCTCAGCAAACGTTGATGAGCTTGTAAAACTGTCATTACCACGTGTAGACGCACTATTGTCGGAAGGGGTAGCCGTGATTGAAATTAAATCAGGCTATGGGCTCGACACTGATACTGAATTGAACATGTTAAGAGCTGCCCGAAGGTTGGCAAGCATTCGCCCAGTTAAAATTAAAACTAGCTTTCTTGGTGCCCATGCTATTCCTATTGAATTTAAAGCTCGGCCCGACGCCTATATAGATGAAATATGCATACCTGCGCTTGCACAGGCACACGACGAAAATTTGGTGGATGCGGTCGACGGTTTTTGTGAATCCATAGCATTCACCTCTACGCAAATTGAGAAGGTATTTCAAAAAGCCAAGAACTTATCGTTACCAGTAAAACTGCATGCGGAGCAACTATCACTGTGTGGTGGAGCGCAACTCGCCGCAAAGTTCAACGCACTTTCGGCAGACCATCTTGAGTATCTTGATGAAGCTGGCGTTCGCGCTTTAGCGAAAGCCGGCACAGTGGCCGTGTTGTTACCTGGCGCTTTTTACACACTTGGGGAAAAACAATTGCCCCCGGTGTCTTTACTAAGAAAATACAAAGTGCCAATAGCCATAGCGTCTGATTGCAATCCAGGCTCATCGCCAATGAGTTCTTTGTTATTAACAATGAATATGGCCTGCACAATATTTCGATTAACACCCGAAGAAGCATTGCTGGGCGTAACCCTTAGAGCAGCGCAAGCCCTTGGACTCAAACGCTATGGTCAAATAAGTGAAGGGTGTGTGGCAGATTTTGCACTTTGGGATTGCTCTCACCCTGCTGAATTGAGTTATAGAATAGGATTTAATCCGCTTATAGAACGAATCACATGCTAGCTGTTGCAAATATCTGCATTACATCATTATAAAAATGAGCACATTAATTCTAAGGCCAGGCAAAACTAGAATTGCCGATATAAAAGCAATTATGGATAACCCGCAGCAGACTATTGAACTGGATAGAAACTGCAAACCGGCTGTTGACAAAGCTGCAGCGATTGTTGAAGCAGTGGTTAACGCGGATACGGCGGTTTATGGCATTAATACTGGTTTTGGCAAACTGGCGAGCGTCAGAATAGCCAAATCTGACACGATCACATTGCAACGGAATTTAATACTGTCGCATTGCGCTGGCGTGGGCGATCTAAGCGATGAATCCTGCGTGCGTATAATGATGGTGTTAAAGCTACTGTCGTTAGGGCGTGGAGCGTCCGGTGTTCGATGGGAATTGATTGTGGCTATTGAACAATTTTTGAATAATGGCATAACACCAGCCATCCCCTTACAAGGTTCAGTCGGTGCATCTGGGGATCTGGCGCCATTGGCACATTTTGCTGCGGCCCTAATGGGCGAAGGTCATGTCACTTATCAAGGTACTTATCAAAAGGCAAGCGTAGCAATAGCCACTGCTGGGCTAACGCCAGTTACCTTAATAGCGAAAGAAGGCCTGGCGTTAATAAATGGCACACAGTTCTCTACCGCTGTTTCTCTAGTCTGTTTAATAGAAGCATGGTTGCTCGCTAACACAGCCATCGTGTCCAGTGCATTGACTACAGATGCCATCATGGGCTCTACCGCTCCACTGCACCCGGCCATTCATATGCTCAGAGGACATCAAGGGCAAATTGAGGTGGCCGCGTGTATGAGAGCGCTTCTACACGGCTCACAAATTCGTGAAAGTCATCGCGACGGCGATACTCGAGTTCAAGATCCGTACTGTATTCGATGTCAACCACAAGTCACTGGCGCCTGTATCGAATTACTAAGACAAGCGGGAAAAGTGTTGGAAATTGAGGCAAATGCCGTTACTGACAACCCACTTGTGCTCACCTCAGATCAACACGCCGACGGAACGGAAATGGGTAGCGCAAATGTAGATGAAATCGGGGGTAAAGTGTACTCAGGAGGAAACTTCCACGCTGAACCTGTATCCTTCGCCGCCGATCAAATAGCCATGGCAATTGCTGAGATTGGTGCAATCGCACAGCGTCGAGTCGCGCTGATGGTAGACCCAACATTGTCATTCGATCTGCCTCCGTTTTTAACCCCGGAACCAGGGCTATGCTCAGGATTTATGGTTGCTGAAATAACCACAGCAGCACTAATGAGTGAAAATAAACATTTGGCCAATCCCTGCTCAACAGACTCTACACCGACCAGCGCTAACCAGGAAGATCATGTCTCCATGGCCGCTCATGGCGCCGTGCGACTTCAGCGTATGAATAAGAATCTTTGTAACATCATCGCCATAGAGCTGTTATGCGCAGCCAGAGGAATTGAATTCAGAGCTCCACTACAAACAAGTGATTCTCTGCAATTCGTCATAGCAAAACTACGAGAAACAGTCACATCCTTACAACAGGATAGGTACATGGCAATTGACATTGAGAATACCGTAAATCTAATTAACAAAGACTTGGCATTGGTTGCAGCTATACCCATGCCGCAATTGCAATAATAACCTTGAATTACACAAATTAAGACCAGTTCAATGGCGTTTACGAACCAACCGGATAGGTAAGCTATGTCAGATAACACTAAATCTCGTAGAAACAGTCGAGAAATCTACCCGCCCACCGGTACGCAAATCAGTGCAAAAAGCTGGCTTTGTGAAGCACCTATGCGAATGTTGATGAACAACCTTCACCCCGATGTAGCAGAGAATCCGCAAGAACTCGTTGTTTACGGCGGCATAGGACGAGCGGCACGTAGTTGGGAAGACTTCGACGCCATTGTTGATAGTTTAAAAGACCTTGAAGACGACCAAACATTACTCGTGCAATCAGGTAAACCGGTCGGTGTATTTAAAACACACAGCGATGCTCCACGTGTACTGATTGCGAATTCCAATCTGGTACCACATTGGGCAACCTGGAAACACTTCAACGAACTCGATAAACAGGGTTTAATGATGTACGGGCAAATGACCGCTGGTTCCTGGATATACATCGGAACGCAAGGCATTGTGCAAGGCACATACGAGACCTTCGTTGAGGCGGGCCGACAACACCACGGTGGCAATCTGACAGGTAAGTGGATTCTGACAGCTGGTTTGGGGGGCATGGGTGGCGCCCAGCCACTGGCAGCTGTTATGGCTGGCGCCTGTTGCCTGGCCGTTGAATGCGACCCCGAACGAATTGAAATGAGACTGCGCACCCGATATCTCGACGAAAAAGCCAGTTCATTGGATGATGCATTAAACATGATAGAGAACTGGACCAGCAATGGTCAGGCTAAATCAGTAGGATTGATAGGCAATGCTGCCGATGTATTTCCTGCATTGGTTAAACGCGGCATTAAACCCGATCTTGTTACTGATCAAACTTCCGCCCACGACCCGATTCATGGGTACCTTCCTGCCGGGTGGACGTTAAACGAATGGGCTTCAGCACAAGAACGCAACCCCGAATCAGTTGAAACAGCAGCGCGAGCCTCAATGAAGGTACACGTGCAAGCGATGGTTGATTTTTGGAAGCAAGGTATACCGACACTCGATTATGGAAACAATATTCGTCAGGTAGCAAAGGAGGAAGGGTTAGACGATGCTTTTGCATTTCCAGGCTTTGTCCCCGCTTATATTCGACCGCTGTTTTGCCGCGGCATAGGGCCATTCCGATGGGTAGCTTTATCTGGCAACCCCGAAGACATATACAAAACAGATGCAAAAGTTAAAGAGCTCATACCTGATGATGAACACCTTCATCATTGGTTGGACATGGCTAGAGAGCGTATTGAATTCCAGGGCCTTCCAGCACGAATTTGCTGGGTGGGTCTGGGGCAACGACATCGATTGGGCTTAGCTTTTAATGAGATGGTAAAAAGCGGTGAAGTTGAAGCACCTATTGTCATTGGTCGTGACCATCTCGACTCTGGTTCAGTAGCTTCTCCTAACCGGGAAACAGAGTCAATGAAAGATGGGTCAGACGCCGTATCCGATTGGCCATTGTTAAACGCATTATTAAATTGTGCTTCTGGTGCTACCTGGGTGTCTCTGCATCACGGCGGCGGTGTTGGTATGGGATTCTCACAACACTCTGGCATGGTTATTTGTGCCGACGGAACTGAAGAGGCTGCACGCAGACTGGAACGTGTGTTATGGAATGACCCTGCAACCGGGGTTATGCGCCATGCCGATGCGGGGTACGAATCGGCTTTGAATTGTGCAGTAGAACACGATTTGCAGCTCCCAGGTATTCTCTCCGATTAAGATATATGTTCGAGCTGTAATCTTTACACTATCAGACCAGACGCTCCATGGCCGTTACCTGAATTGTTACCAATAACGAGTTTAATCAGGGAAAGTCATGAAAACATTTGCTTTTGTAAATTACCCAGTTGTATTCGCGATGAGTTGTTTACTATCCGCCTGTGGTGGTAATCCCAAGGTAATAGAGCCAACACTCGGAGCAGCTGCAATAGCACCTGTAGTAGCACCACCTACCGAAACTGCCGAAATTGTCGACACACCACGCGGACCGAGCCTGACGCTTAATAACGTGTTATTTGACTTCGAACAATCAAGCCTTCGATCGGAAGCCAAAGACACGGTCGCCAAAGCAGTAGCGTATCTTAAGGAAAACCCGGAACGAACTGCATTGGTGGAAGGTCATACTGATCACACAGGCGATGAACAATACAATCATGGATTATCGGTACAACGATCTGAGTCGGTTAAAAACGCACTGATCAGCCAAGGGATAAGTACAACAAGAATCAAAACTGCAGGCCTGGGCGAAACCAAACCAATTGCTGATAACAGCAGCATGGCAGGACGACAAACCAATCGCCGAGTTGAAATAATTTTCAAAGAGGTCAACTAATTCAATTACCAATTAATCTCTCTTTAACGGAACCAACTGGCAACATCATTTATATAATGGCGTAAGAATGATAAGCCACGTAAGGAATCCATGTATTAGTACATGGGTTCCTTTTTTATGTGGTTGATAAAATGCTGACACCCGATTATCACTACACCAATAGACACATTCCCCACACAAGTAAGCTTAAAAGTGAGCTAATTTAAGTAAAAGCCTTACTGAAACTTGTATCACTAACCTAAACTTCGCAACCCTTTGCACCATATCGTAGTATATTAAACCTGATTTCAAAATATTTTCACGGATAACTCCAGGCCACAGGTGAATGCTTATGCACAGCCATGACGATGACGATCATTCGCATATGACTGATATCGAAGCTCGAGTGCGAGCATTGGAAAGCCTGCTAAGTGAAAAAGGCTACATAGACAGTGCTGCTGTTGACAACATAGTACAAACTTACGAAAAAAAGATCGGACCTCAGAACGGAGCACAGGTGGTTGCCAAAGCGTGGACCGACGAAGCTTACAATGCCTGGTTAAGAGAAGATGCCACGGCTGCCATCCACTCGCTGGGCTACACTTCACGACAAGGCGAGCATATGGTCGCCGTTTTTAATTCTACTGACACCCACCATCTTATCGTCTGTACCTTATGTTCATGTTATCCCTGGTCAGTACTCGGATTACCACCTACCTGGTACAAATCGCCGCCATATCGCTCAAGAGCTGTTATCGAACCACGTGCTGTGCTGGCAGAATTTGGATTGGAAATACCAACGAGTAAAAAAATTGAAGTACACGACTCTACGGCCGAGATTCGTTACCTTGTCATTCCTGAACGTCCGAAAAACACAGATTCTTTAGGCGAGTCTGAGTTAGCTCAACTTGTCACCAGAAATTCAATGATTGGTACTGCAGTGATAGACCCGGTGGAGCCAGCTTCATGAATGGTGGTGCCGATTTGGGCGGTATGATGGGGTTTGGTGCTGTAGTCGAAGAAGAAAACGAACCAAACTTTCATGCGCAATGGGAAGCGCGTGTATTAGGTTTGACTATTGCCTTAGGTGCATGTGGCAAGTGGAATATTGATCAAAGTAGATTTGCCAGAGAAAGCATGCAACCAGCTGACTACATGAAATCCAGCTACTATGAAATCTGGCTTTATGGCGTTACCAATCTACTCAAAGAACATGGCATGGTCAATGACGAAGAACTCGCCAGCGGCACGGCCTCGCTGCCCCCTGTTTCGATTAAAAAAACACTACGACCTGAAGATGTCAATACTACCTTGATGGCCGGAGGACCGGCCAATCGAGAAGAGCAATACCCTGCGGGTTTCTCATTGGGTCAACAGGTTAGAACCATAAACAACCATCCAAAATCGCACACACGTCTACCTCGTTACGCTCGCGATAAAATTGGCGTAATCAGTAAAGTTTATGGTGTACATGTATTCCCAGACTCAAGTGGCCAAGGTCTAGGTGAAGCACCGACTTGGTTGTATCAGGTAAGCTTTATGGCAAGCACATTATGGGGCGATGAAAAACCCACACAAGATTCCGTTACACTCGATCTCTGGCAACCCTATCTTAAGGCAAATACGTGACGAACCCCGATCTTAAAACGTTACCAGAAATGGTACTCGTTGATGATGAACCGGTTTTCAATGAACCATGGGAAGCCCAAGCATTCGCAATGGTTATCGACCTTCATCAAAAAGGTGCGTTTACCTGGACGGAGTGGGCCAACGCGCTTTCAACACAAATTCATGGTTCTGAAACACGTGATTATTATCAACATTGGTTGCACGCACTCGAATCGCTTGTAGCAGAAAAGCAGCTGACCTCCACAGAAGCACTGCTTAACAAAAAGGCTCAGTGGCACGAAGCTGCCAGCAAAACGCCGCATGGAGAGCCTATTGAGCTCTAAGACATCCAAGCAGCCTACCGTCAATATAGATTTACCGTCCTTTACAAAAGACCCCTACCCGATTCTGGCCGACATGCGCCAAAGCACCCCCATTTGCTTCGTGCCGCAATTGGGCGCGACGCTGATAACGCGACATAAAGATATTGTTATTTGCGAAAAAAATGTTGACGTCTTTTCGTCTGACCAACCCGGCGGATTAATGAATGTTCTAATGGGCCAGAACATGATGCGAAAAGATGGCGATGCGCACTTGATAGAACGCAGACAAGCTCAACCAGCCTGGTCGCCAAAAAGTGTTAAATCCATATGGAAAACACAATGCGAACACGCAACCGACTTAGTACTAGATGAATTGGAAACAAAAAGCTCATGTGATCTAGTACAAGATTTTGCACTACCCGTATCTGCACATGCTCTACGTTTTATCACCGGGCTCACCAATATGTCGCCAGAGCAAATAGACGATAGCTCACAATCAATGATTGACGGTATAGCTAACTATGAAAGTAATCAGGCTATACAAGAAAAATGTAATAACGGCACTCAATTAGTCGATGACTGCATAGATGAGATGCTGCTGCCTGACTCGGCACTGTCGAAACACTCGTTACTGGCCGTATTGTTGGAATCAAACCAGTCAATTGATAGTATAAGAGCCAATATTAAACTGGCTATTAGTGGAGGCCAGAACGAGCCCCGAGATGCCATTGCTGGCACTGTCTGGTCTTTGCTAAATCACACCGATCAACTCGAACAAGTACAGTGTGGCGAACAGTCATGGCTAAAGGCTTTTGAAGAGTATGCTCGTTGGATTTCTCCAATAGGCATGTCTCCGAGGCGAATTGCTAAATACCATGACTATAATGATATTACCTTTGAGGTAAACAGCCGAGCATTTCTTATGTTCGGTAGCGGCAATCGAGATAACGATGTTTTTGTTCATCCAGATAATTTCGACATTTCGCGAAACAACACAAAAGCGCTAAGTTTTGGCGCTGGACCACACTTTTGTGCGGGCGCTGCAGCATCCAGAATGTTAATAGCTGAGGTTGCTCTACCACGATTGTTTGAGCGATTTCCGCACATGCGAATCATGGGGTCAGTATCATTCACAGGCTGGGCTTTTCGTGGGCCGTGTCAGCTGCCGATAAAACTGCGGTCGTAGTTTAGGGTAACCAGCAAAACGAAAATATGACTTATTATATTTAGCTAAATTTCCTGCACAGACTTGATCTGAGCAACCACTTTAGCGATGTCTGTTTCTGTACGCTCAGTTTGTATTATGTCTATTGGAACGTCTTCAAGAATGAATGAAGGCCGTTTACTCAAAACAATTATTCTATCGGCTAATGTAGCGGCTTCTACTAGATTATGTGTAACCATCAGGCTTGTGGTTGGTCGTAACTGACATAACTTTAAAAGTAGTTGTCGCAAATGTTCAGCTGTAGCATCGTCTAAGGATACAAAAGGTTCGTCGAGTATCAGTAACTCGGGTTCAAGTGCATATGCTCTTGCCAAGGCTACACGACGGGCAAGGCCAAGTGAAAGTTCGCTCGGAAAAAACTGTTTTACATGCTCGATGCCTAATTCATTAAACAGATTCATCAATGGTTGGTCTTGCAGGCTTTTAGGCATAGCTAGACGTACGTTTTCCTCAACACTGCGCCAGGGTAACAATCGTGGCTCCTGAAACACTGTTGCTACCCTACCCGTCCCACCTGTTTGCTTGTTAAAATTGACGGAACCGGAAAAATCAGTATCCAGACCCAGAATAGTGCGTAGCATAGTAGTCTTGCCACACCCCGATGGGCCTACAACACAAGTGAACGTTTGGGACTGCAATTTAAATTTGATTTTTTCAATGGCATCAAGTCGTGTTCCATCGGCAATTTTATATGTTTTATTCTGGATATCAACATCAAGCACTGGTTGTTCTCCAGCGAGTAGCCATGCGTTCCATAGGTTGAAGTACCAAGTACTCTATAGCCAGCATAACGAAT
Source organism: uncultured Granulosicoccaceae bacterium (assembly GCA_938045275.1). GTDB lineage: Bacteria > Pseudomonadota > Gammaproteobacteria > Granulosicoccales > Granulosicoccaceae > Granulosicoccus. Next base: position 2,697 of record CALIMV010000238.1, on the reverse strand, counting down.
ACGAAAGCAAAGGTGTAAGCCAATATCGTAGCGACGTCAAACAGTTGAAAATAAAGTTGTATTTGAAACCCAACACCATTAGAGCGTCCTAGCAGTTCCACAACCAGAACAATTTTCCAAATGAGTGATATTCCGCTTCTGGTGGCAGCAGCAAAAAATGGCTGCAGCTGGGGAATAAGTACATGTCTGATTCTTTTCCAACGCCCGAATCGATAAACTTTCGCCATTTCGTTTAACTCGGAATCGACTGAACGTGCGCCTTCTCGCATAGTGATAACAACATTTGGGATTTTATTCAGTGCGACAGCACTAATAGCAGCTGCTTCATTTAAGCCAAACCAAATATAGGAAAGCACAATAATGACAAGTGCTGGAATGTTGAGCAACAAGACCAACCATGAATCGAATATGGTATTGAGCGTTTTGTAAGAGCCAAGCAACATACCTATGCATGAGCCAATAGACATGGCCAAAATAAACGCAGCAGCTACACGCCCCAAAGTGGCCAACAAATGGAAGACAAGTTCTCCGCTGTGCCACTCAACAAGAAAAGCTTGCCAAACAGCATAAGGTGGCGGTAGGGACCGGTCGTTGAGTGCACCGGCCGAGAAATGCCACAGTAACCCAAGCGCCAACATTGAAGTCAGCATGGTCACTACCCTGACGGTAACTTCAGACATGCGACGTCTCGATGTTGATGATAGCTTGTGCTTTGACCAATGTTACTTCAATTGATACTGTGCTTGCAATCAAGTGCGCCAGTTGCAGACTCGGTATTTTGGTCGAGTTTAGAAGGTGATTTCTTGTGGTTTGCTGGATTATTGCTTTATCGTTTGGCTGGTCTATGGTAAACCAGCATAGGACGACCAATTCATTCAGGATTACCAAGGTAGCGACGAAAGTTACGACGAAACCGGTAATACTGCTCAATTCGGGTAATCAAAGGACTATCTGCAATAGTTCGAGTCGCAGTGCCCGCCAACACTGGCGGGCACTTAAAACGCTAGACATTTAGAACGCGAGACTAATTGCGAGAAAACTCAGGGTACGCTTCAATACCACACTCAGAGATATCCACACCTTCGTACTCTTCCTCTTCCGACACTCGAATACCAAGGGTAAGTTTTATCAGCCCCCATAACACGATGCTGGCAATGAAAGTCCAGATAAATATCAAAGCAACGCCAATTATCTGCGAACCAAAGTTAGCATCGGAATTGGTTAATGGAACAACCATAACACCAAAAATACCGACCACACCGTGAACAGAGATCGCACCTACCGGATCATCTATTTTTAACTTATCCAGTGTAGTAATTGACATGGTAACAAGGATACCACCGGCTGCACCAATAAAGGTTGCAATCAACGGTGTCGGTGTCAATGGCTCAGCCGTGATTGCCACAAGACCAGCGAGTGCACCATTAAGCGCCATAGTTAAATCGGCTTTTCCCCAGATAAAGCGAACGGTCAGCAGAGCTGCAACTACACCACCAGATGCCGCCATATTAGTATTTACAAATATCGCAGCAACTGCATTAGCGTCATCAAAACTGGCTAGTTTGAGTTGCGAGCCACCATTGAATCCAAACCAACCCAACCACAATACAAAAGTACCAAGCGTTGCCAGCGGCATGTTTGCACCAGGCATGGGATTGACCGAGCCATTCGCACCGTATTTACCTTTTCGGGCGCCAAGTAATAATACACCTGCAAACGCAGCAACCGCACCACAGAGATGTACAACACCAGAACCGGCAAAATCCTGGAAGCCGATTTGTTGCAGGTAACCACCACCCCATTTCCAATAACCTTGAACTGGATAGATAAAAGCCGTGAAAACTGTAGCGAATAATAGAAAAGACCAAAGTTTCATACGCTCTGCCACAGCACCAGAAACTATAGACATAGCAGTTGCAACAAACACAACTTGAAAGAAAAAATCAGAGCGTGCAGCGTAATACGGTGCATCATCGCCTGCCATGGCGTCAGCAGCATTTTCAGAACCGAGTAAAAAATTGAGCTTTGGCAAAAATGCGTTAACAATATCATCGCCAGGGTACATCACGTTATACCCAACTAACATGTACATCACACAGGCGATAGCAAACAGAGAGATATTCTTTGTTAATATCTCCGCGGTATTTTTAGCCCGCACCATACCGGCTTCCAGCATGGCAAAGCCCGCTGCCATCCACATGACTAGTGCGCCAGCCACCAGGAAATAAAAGGTATCGATTGCGTAGCTTAGTTCGGTTATTTGTTCCATAGTTTAGCTTCTCTTGAATATCTAATTTTAAAATTGGGAATCAAAGCGCTGATGGGCCTGTTTCACCTGTACGAATTCGTACTGCGCTTTCCAGATCAATCACGAATATTTTTCCGTCACCGATTTTTCCGGTACCGGCACTTTGTGTGATGGCTTCAATAACTGCATCAAGTTGATCTTCGTTTACACCGATATCAATTTTTGTCTTCGGCATAAATTCGACGACGTACTCAGCGCCGCGATAAAGTTCTGTATGGCCTTTCTGGCGGCCAAAGCCTTTAACCTCCGTGACGGTCATGCCTTGCACGCCTATTTGCGACAGAGCTGCACGCACCTCGTCGAGTTTGAATGGTTTAATTACTACACTGACTAGCTTCATACGGTTTTGCCTGTGAATTGATGGTTATGCCAATAAACAACGCAGCGTT
>CALIMV010000237.1 GCA_938045275.1 uncultured Granulosicoccaceae bacterium | reverse complement strand
CCAAAGTGCAGCAATGGCTAACGCGGTCAGTCTAACGCCTAGTTTGTGGCGGCTAATTAATTTTCGACTTCGATACCACCAATTTGCAGGACTCACGCTGACTGGGTAGCCAGCCAGATAACGCGTTATATCTGCTAATAGCTCTTTCGCTGAAATATAGCGTTCTTGCGGATCTTTTTGAAGGGCCTTTAGTACGATTTTGTCAAGATCTCCCCGCAATTTACTTCTTATTTCCGGTGGAGCTTTAGTACTCGGAGGTGGAATCTCCAGGCAATCGATTGCAGCAGCAATTTCCGATCTATTATGAGCGGTAATTGAGTAAGGATAGGTACCAGTCAGCAACCTATACATCACGACACCTAACGAATAGACATCAGTAGACGTTGTCACAGATTGCCCTCTGATCTGTTCTGGTGCGGCGAACGCTGGCGTCAGAGGTGTATGGCAATTATCCAATTGTGCAGTTGAACCTGCATTCGACGTCATCGCCGAACTCATCAACGTGGCGATACCAAAATCCAGCAACTTAGGAACTCCCTCGCTAACCAGGATATTTGATGGTTTAAGGTCACAGTGAACGACGAGATTTTGATTCGCGTAATCCACGGCATCGCAGACGGTGCATACAAGAGACAGTATTTGGTCAACAGAGAGATTTAACGAGTCGCACCAATCATCAATTGGTTGGCCCTTGACATACTCCATGACAAGATAAGGATAACCGCCGGGGCCTGTTCCTCCATCAAGCAGTTGGGCAATATTGGGGTGTCGCAAGTTAGCCAGTATTTGGCGTTCAGCATGAAAGCGATTGATAGTTTCGCTGGTCATTAAACCAGATCGCGCTAACTTGATTGCGACTTGCTGCTGATAGTGCCCGTCAACACGCTCGGCTAGGAAAACGATACCCATGCCGCCGCTGTCCAACTCTCGAATTATCTTCCATGAATCGAACGCTTGATCCAACAAATCATTGGCGTCTACAGTTGATTCAATGCCGCTTAAATTCGTTAATGGCCCTTTCGATAAAAAACCTTTCGCTTTGTCGGCTGCATCTAAAAGTGATTCAACTTCCAGTCGAATCTCGGTGTCATTTCCACACAACGCCTTGAGCTGTTCGGCGCGGTCATCTTTAGCACACTCTTGGACAGCACTAAAGATTTGTTCAACACGACTGCAATGGCCTGATTTTCGCGACATGCTATTGTCTTGTCTCCCGGGCGTTACCGGCAACTAGGAAGCGGGACAGATCAAACCAACATTAAACTTGACGTCACACTTCTATAAATATCGAATCGCGCGTCCGTTATTATAAACGGCAGGGGATCGTGCTAGCCATCCAATTGGGGTATACGAATGAGTTAAATTCGAAGTAACTTTGCTAACAGGCGTTAGATTGACTTACGAATATTGTTGAAATACCAGTTTCTCTTTTTAATATTCTATGGTTGCCTAAACAATTCAATTAATACCGTTACAGAGAGAACAAAATTTAAATCACAAGAATACAATTATATTTAGAATCAAATTTTCAATTGCACTGCTGACCCTATATGAAAAATTCTGCGAATAGCAAAACAAAATCATTCGTCTTTGTCGCAAGTGGCGGAGATAGCCACGGGTCGATACACGAAAAAGAGTAGACTATTAATATTCCCAGCTACAATATTTGACTGATTGGGCTACGACTCACTAAAGGTACATTTTTATGCCAATGCTGTCCCCCACCTCGTTAACGGCCACTGTTGAATTCCTGGGTATCAATGATATTGCAGGTGACTTAAGTACGCGCGTCGTTTCTGAAGTTGATGTTGATTACGGCGGATTCGTAGGAGATTCGCACAGTGGTGTAACTCGCGCTTCGTGTGTTCGTGTGGTAAGCCAATACCCCAAAGGCACAGAAATTCGCAATACCCGTCAGATATCAGCGTTATCAGCTGAGGACATCGAGAGCATAAGACACACCATGGATTTGGATATTCTGAATCCTGAATGGATTGGGGCTAATCTTGTTCTGCAAGGTATACATGACTTCAGCAAACTTCCACCCTCCTCGCGACTAATAGCTCCCAACGGTACATCGTTGGTCGTAGATATGGAAAACGCACCTTGCCGTTTTCCTGGTGAAATCATTGAACAACATCGGCCGGGTTTTGGTAGCCGGTTCCCCAAAGCGGCGCTTGGCAAACGCGGCATCACGATGTGGGTCGAGCGCACTGGCAATTTGAAAAACGGTGATGTGCTTAGCTTGCATGTGCCTCCGGTGTGTAGCTGGCGGCTGCCTGAGTAATGCCTGTTACATGCTTGTCACTATTCCCGTGGCCTCAAAAGTTAATACCAATTGAGAAAGTTATTTGAAACAAACTGTTTGCAAATTCTTACAAGAAAACTAATTCCAACAGTTGTTTCTTTCCCATAAATGTTGCTCCAGTTTTAACAAAAAAAGAAACAGATAGTTCTTTCGAGATGAGAAATCATGTGTCTATTTTGCAAAGTCCTCTAGGAAAATCATCGCTTTTGCGAGAAATAAAAGAAAGTTGGTGGTAATTTCAGAACGATTACACATTCAAACCAT
>CALIMV010000236.1 GCA_938045275.1 uncultured Granulosicoccaceae bacterium | reverse complement strand
TATTATCGTTTAAACGAAGCCATCCTTTAATGACTCTGTACGCATACCAGATAGCTGTGGCCAGGAGAATGGGAAAGCCAATTATAATTGGTGTGGTTACAAAACCGATTGCAGACCAGAGTAAGCCCCACCAAAACGTTCGAATTTGCCAGCGAAAATGGGAGGCTAACCATGAGTCAGCTACGTCTGAACGTTTTACGTAGTTTATGATTACTGCAAAAATACCCGTTATGCCAAATATAAATGAGGCGGCGTGCAGGGCGTAAACGACTGTGGTAAGTGTTTTATTGGATTCTTCCTGACTCATTACCAATTGTTCCGCTTTCTAATAATACAAATCAGCTTCAAACGTATGCGCGCAACAATTCGCGCTAACTCAATTACATTGCCAGTAGGGCAGGCCACAACATATCCGGTATTGTGGCACATTGCACCATATGGGCAAAGGACGTGCAACTCGTGCACATTTGAAAGACTGAAAAGCGCTGGCTACACCCGTGGACTTGACCTTTTTAAAGGTTGGTAATCCAATTTTAGAACAGCGTTTTCTGAATTTATCGGCTGCCACAGTGGTGCCAGTGGCCACCAGTTTGTGCAGATACTGGATACAGATTTACCACCCTTTCGATGCAAAACTGTGCAAGCGTTATCGCTTTTTTTGATCTTGAAAATGGCTTTAGAGTGCGGCGTTTTCGGGTTTACCATGAACCAATTCTCACTTTTCGTTATAAGCCTTGCCGGTGTTTTTAAACCGTTCACAAGCTGTGCACGATCAGATTGAGCTGTTGGTTTGGCTGAGGGAGAATACGCTCAAACAAAATAATAACAATGGATAAAAAGCCATGATGAAATCTAAAGTAAAACTTGTCACTCAGGCAATCATTGTATTGGGGTTATTAAGCGTTACCGGTATTGCGTCAGCGCAGAACTGGGTTAAACAATCGGACATGAAGGTAGCTCGCGTTGAAGCGACGACTGTTGACTATCGCGGCGATATTTATGTTTTCAACGGATTCAAAGCTGGTATAAGAATCGCTGACTCAGTAGAGAAGTATGATGTTGCTACTAAAAAGTGGAGCATCATCAGTTCTACCACCACTATGAATGGTTCTGCTGTTACACACAATGGTGTTGTTAGAGTAGGTGCAGATGTTTGGATCATCGGAGGCCGTATTGGCAGTCATCCGGGTCGAGTATCAGATTTAGTCTGGATTTATAATCTGGATAAGAAAAAGTGGCGCCGAGGGCCTGATCTACCAATGCCGGGAGCTGCCGGTGGTGCCGCGCTGGTCAACAACAAAATTCACTGGTTTGGTGGTATTGATGCGCATGCACGTTGTGATGTAAACACACACCTTGTATACGACCTTTCCAAACCTGCTGCAGGCTGGAACAACATTACTGCAAAAGCTGGCATGCCGAGTCCACGAAACCATTTTTCTACAGCCGCCGTTGGCGGCATCATTTACGCCATGGGTGGTCAATATGGTCACGATGGTTGTCCTGGTAAGAGTACTCAAGACACCACGTTAGTACACGCTTTTAATCCGAAGACCAACAAATGGTCGCGAAAGGCTGACTTGCCAAGTAAAAACTCTCACACTGAGCCTGGCACGTTTGTTTATAAAGGCGACATCTATACAACAGGTGGCGAAAACGCTCAAGACAAGGTTTGGAAATATAACCCGCGTACAAATAAGTGGAGTACGTTTAAAACGTTGCCAGAAAAACTGGTTGCCCCAATTGCCAGAATTGTAGATGGCAACCTGATCGTTGCCGGTGGAGGCGCACCTATTGCTCGAAATGCGGTTAACACGGTTCGCTCTATTCGTGTCGACAATAACCCGCCGGCGGTTGAGTCTGCACCAGTTGAACAAGTGTCTGAAATCGAACCAACACAAGAACCGAAGCCGACGTTTGAACCTGAGCTTGAACCTGAGCCAACTCCTGAACCAATACCTGGGTCTCAGAAGCCAAAGGGTGACACTTTAATATCGATGGAGGCAGAGTACTTTGATATCAACAAAAAGACTTCATCGCACCAATGGGTACGCACCGTGCTGGGTAACTCAAGTAATGACGATGCAATGGTGACTACACCAGATGAAGGCCAGCTGGCCGGCACACCACAGAATACCCCCATGCTAAGTTACATGGTGTATTTCAACCATCCCGGAAAGCACTACATTTGGGTTCGTGGCTTGGGTGACACCAACAAGTCAGGCAATGGTAACAGTGACAGTATCCAGATCGGTTTAAACGGCAAGCTTGCGGACACGGCATACCGAATTGATCAGTTTCCAGATTCTTGGACTTGGTCTCGTCACACGCCAAGCAACCCCGTGGCGTCATTGAATGTTGTCAATGCTGGTGTGAACATGGTGAATATCTGGATGCGTGAAGATGGATTAGCGATAGATAAGTTTGTTATCACCAGCGATCCGAAATTTGTGCCTACCGGTTTTGGCCCTGATGTAACTGATGGCACCAAAGATTACGTACCGCCAGTAACTGCTGTTGCTGTGGACACAGATAGCGATACAGCTAATGACGATAGTGCTGATAACAACGCATCAAATAATGACCCAGCAGACACTGATTTGATAAAAGATGATTTGATAAAAGATGATTTGGTAGAAACTGATCTGGCCGACGAAATATCAAATTCATCTGAGCTTAGTAACGACGAGCCAATTGAAAATGAAACCGATGGGTCAGCACAAGAACATGATACAGCTGAACTCAACGACTCCATTCAATCTGACTCTATAGTCATTGACCTGGAGAAGTCAGATACAGCAGATATTGATGATGTAGCTGTTGGCAATGATGAAACAGTTCCTGCAGTTTCAGTGATTGCAGATGTGGAGTCAAATAACGGAGTGTTTGGTGGTAGCGCGTCGATGATGACTTTGTTCATGTTACTTGCTTTATGTTTGATCAGAACTGGCCGGTCCAGGAAGCTATGTCGAGTTTGCTGAGAACGT
>CALIMV010000235.1 GCA_938045275.1 uncultured Granulosicoccaceae bacterium | reverse complement strand
TGCAGAAACCGTATCAAATGGTACAGGTTCGATAAAACCGTAATCGTCCCAGCGAGTGGTCGCCAGATACACGGAATTTGGTGTGGCGTACAGTGCTTCAGAAGAACCTAAAAAACACTCGCTGTCTGTTAGCTGCAGTGTATTCAAGTCGATAACGGCAAGCGAGACAATATCGGGCGTATAGTAATAGCTACTACTTTGTCCCCTGGCCGCAACAAAACATTCTCCCGGGCTTATAAGGTCAGTAACGGTGCCGTCACTGCTCGTTAGTTTCGGCAATGTCTGCGTCAGATCAGCCTCAGCGATAGCACTCTGGTACTCCTCTGGCGACAACGCATAGGGTTCAATAAACGGTAATGACGGATAGTACCGGCTCGCGACAAACAATTTATCGTCAATGCGGCGGCTGGAAATAATTTGTCCATCGATCTTCACAGACTGTGCTACTTTTGCCTGAGTCGGATTAGTCACGTCCAGTTTGGAAATCAGGCTACGCGCGTTATTGAACCCGTAAGAATAATCCCAGTTATATAAATAGTCGTTATAACTGGTGCTGGTCACAATTAAATTTCGCTGCCCATCCTTTTTAAACAGATACATGCCATCCGCACTTCCACCATCCAGATCAAGTTGAAGGTCGGTGACAGGCTCCGCATCGGGCATATCATTTTTTAAGGCAAGAATCCGAATCTTAGTGGTGTTATAAGGTTCAGGCCACGCCACAGAAGTCATTACTGGCTCAATTTGTTCTGGGCTACCGACCGGTGTGACCGGCAACAGCTCAATAGCGAAATCTACGGCTTCACCATCAGAACCTGGTTCGACTTCCGAAACCTGATCAACGGAATCGGTAGTTTGCGTTACACCATCAATGGTTGGTTCAACAATATCGACATTAACTTCGTCAACGGGGAAATAGTCACCGTATTGATTGTCGATAATGTAGAGATATTCCCCATCGGACTTCATACGGTCTTGCTCATCCACACCGACTTCTTGCACGTTCGTGCCGGTTACATCCGCAGGACCCGCTGAATCTGCCGATTGATCAGTAGCAGCACCATCAATTGACGCGCTTTCAGCGAAACTGCCACCATCGCCAGTACCGGCAGTACCACCAGTGGTATCGCCGGCCGTTCCAGCACCATCACTGGTATCCAGGTCTTGGGATGCCGTGAGAATAGATTCTTCAACGCCGACACTGTTTTCTGCTGCAGGGTTCTGTTGGCTTAAGCCTTCACGCAAGGCTGCAAAGAATGCTTCACTGTTTTCCAGTTGCCGGAGGCTTCGTTCAGCCGCCAATGGTTCTGAGCCTGTTTCGCTGTTAACGCCGTTACCATTGCCATTATTGGAGCCGGTGTCACTACCGCCTTCTACACCACCGGTAGAACCAGAATCGGTGGAACCTGTATTTGTAATTGAGTTGTCGTCACTGCAACCCGAAAGCACGACCAGTGCAATTGCGCTGGCAATCAGGGTTTTCTGAATCATGAATACGCTCCTTTTGCATGGCTTAGCAGCCAAACGTGTGGATTTAACATTTGGGACATTTATCCCAATAGTACATTACTATCGGCATTTTGCAAGCCTGTATTTAGCAAAGTTGCGGCAAAATCTACTGTAATTACAATAATTAGCTTTATATTCAATAAGTTACTAACATTACACCCATTTTCCCAATTGCTTGCTACTATCAGCCTCCGTTTTCTTACAACCGAGCTTAAAGAAGGACTGCAACTATGAAATCTGCAAAAGACTATCTTGATTCCGCTAATGAAAGCGTTCCACGTGTCTCTGCCGAGGAGGCAATTGAGCGCGTGAAAGCAGGTAAATCAATTGTCGTGGATGTTCGAGATTCGGCCGCAATAGCTGAAAGTGGAACAGCTGCTGGCGCGCTGCGTATTCCCAGAGGGTTCATTGAGTTTGCGGCAGACAGCGCTACGCCGTTTCACAATGCCGCTATGCAAAAAGACGCCGACATTTTACTGGTCTGTGCAGCAGGTGGTCAGGCGGCTTTGGCTGGCAAAACCTTGCAGGAAATGGGTTATACATCGGTAAACAACATTGGCGGCATTGGTGATTGGAAAGACGCCGGTGGTGCAATGGAAGACTAGGAACTCCTGGTCCGTTTTACCAAATGAGTATTACCCAGTTACGCGTTAACTGATGTTTGGGTTCAATATGCCCACACCAGTTAGCGCGTTGCGCATCTGTGACTCGGTGTAAGGCTTAACCAGATAGTCGGTAGCGCCGAGTTTCTTGGCCTGGTATCTATCCTTATCGGAGTCACGGGTGCTAATCATGACCACAGGTACTTTGTGTTCCGGATGTAAAACACGCAAATGCCTTAGGAAATCAAATCCGTTCATGCGCGGCATGTCTATATCAACAAGCAACACATCTGGCAATGATTCCGATATAAGCTCCACCGCTTCCGCACCGTCTCGTGCAATGCTGGGCTCTATGGCAAAACCGATTAGCATTTGTTCAGCAGCAATTCGCATTGTAATTGAGTCATCTACAATTAACGCTGTGCGCTTGAGTTGACCTGCATTAGCGGCAGACCAATTGGACAGAGGTAATGACTTTTCGGAATCTATTAAACGGTTAAAATCAGGTATCAATACCGAGCGACCATCTGCCAGTACCGCACCGCCAAGATAGCGTTTAAGGCGTAAAACCTGGGCGCCGAGTGGCTGCGCAATTATTTCCCGATAACCAATCACTTTATCTACCAGCAGCGCAATGTGCCTGCCATGCACGGCCATCAATATAATTCGCTTGGCGCTAGCTGCAGTATCACTGGCTATATCGCGAGTGATGATCGCATCTAGCGAACAGCAGTCATAGTTTGTGTCGTTGTACAAAATACTGGCCTGCGTTAAATCATATTGCTCATCGCTCACGGTATGAATAAAGTTCACTGGTATGGCGTAACAGCGAGTCTGATGCTCAACAAGCACAATTTGATTAATGCGTATTTTTTGTGGCAATCGCAAAGAGAATACGGACCCACCATTGTCAGGCACACTCAACTGCAAATTGCCATCAAGGTTGTCTATTAACTGTTTAACGGTGGACAATCCTAAGCCGCGCCCAGCCAGTTGATCTGCATCAGCGTGTGTGGTGAAGCCGGGTTCGGTTAGAATGTCGAGTAGCTTGTCATTCGATTCGTTAATTGCGTCACCGTTTTTATCCGAAACCTCATTTACGCGTGTTTTATCGACTCCGGCACCGTCATCGCTAACATCAATAAGTACATCAGTTCCGTCTATTTTTACATCGACACTAACCCTGCCAACGGCTGATTTTCCGGAAGCTAATCGTTCGGATTCAGGCTCGATACCATGAACAACAGCGTTTCTTATAAGATGCTCTAAGGGTGTCATTAACTTCCTGAACATCACTTTATCTATGTTCAGCTCTTCACCGGTAAGAATAAACTCGATCTGTTTACCTGTCTCATTTGCAGCGTCGCTGGCTGTATGTTGTAAACGCGTCCGACATTCCGAAAAGCTCACAAGCTGGGCTCGAATAAGTGTTTGATGCAGCGCCGAATCTGCGCGCAACCCCTGAGTATGTTCAGCTTCTGCAACAAGTAGCGCATCGGCCAGCATACGACGCGCACTGTCAAGATCACTAAGCATCTCGGCAACTGCCGCAGAATTAAGATCGGTATGGTCGTAAGGTAAACGTTGCAGTCGAGCGGACGTAGATTCAATATCACTGTAGGCACTGCGCAGTCTCAGCATGGACTCACCCAGTTTTGCCTGGCTGACGGTTGCTCGGCTTGCCAGAGCAAACATGTTCTCGAACGACGCCTCAGTCAAAACCATTGGCTCTGCCTGTATTGGCGCTTCAGCTGCTTGAGCAGTTGGTTGCTCAACCAGCATTAAGGTTTGTAATTCTCCCAGACCAATTTGAACCGCGTTATCCAGCCCAGTACTTGTACTAGCGGAAATCTCGTCTTCCAAAGCATGGGCTCGATCTGCGAGAGCAACTTGACCTGCCATGCGAGCACTGCCTTTTATGGTGTGCAAACATCGCTGAATTTTGGCGATTGCATCGTCGCGTTGCGCCTTATCTGAAAGCCGAGATGCTTCCGATCGCAAGGTTTCAAGTAACTCGCGAGCTTCTTCTTGAAAGATATTCTCTATTTGGCCAACTTTGCGGTTGAGCTGTAACCCAGGTTTTCGCTCGGGTATCCAGGGCGTACTATGCGCAACAAACTCATTCAAGCGCGTCATTACCGCATCGTTGTCATCTAAAAACGGTTGCTCAGCCTCCATTGCAGCCAGCCGGGCTTGCAATACATCCACAAGCTCGCCGATGTATTTGATTTCGGAACGATTGAAGCGTTCACCATTTCGTTGCTTTTGTAACGCGGCCTTTTGCAATGGCTGAGCTATAGCGATTATGCCTTTGGCATCCACGGTCTGGGCACTACCTGTAAGCGTGTGCAACGCACGCAAAAGCTCTTTATTAGGAAGCGTATGCGCAGTAGCTGCACCCTGATTTTCCCGGTCAGAATGTGCCGCCACATTTAAAGCTAACGGTAGTGGTTCGTTATCAGATTTATCATAAGCAAGCGCCTCTTCTACTGATTTACGCAAGCTGAGAACATGTTGATCGCACTCTCGATAGAAAACCTGCTCTAGTGTATTGTCGAGTGTCATAACCGGCATATCGTCACCGGTTACCTCGAATATTGTTGAATCAGGCAGATTTGCTGTGTCATCAAGGTCTAACACATGGGTGTTTTCAAAATCAGATGATTGATCTAACGGCAGGAGTTGTGTCAGTGCGGCTGTATCGTCAAGCTCCTGGCTGATTTCCGACTCAGCATTTTCCGGTAAAGCGCTTTTATCAATATTGCCCTGCACATCCATGGCCAACGTCATATCTTCAACTGCCGCAGCATCGATGCGGTCTAGTAATGTCTGCAGCTCAAATATTTTGTCGCTACCACTGTGAAACTGATTAATCAATTGCGGAAGAACGGCAACCGATTCTTCGAGTAAAGCCTGGCTATTTAACGAATCATTGGTGGAATTCAACAGGCGTACATTAGACTTTGCCAAGGCTTCCAGCTCGGTCGATTTATACTTGACCGCCTCGACTTGTAACGCCTCATAAGCTTGAATCATCTCATTACGTTGTGCCTGCCGATACTCTGACTTATCGGCCGATCCTGCCTGCTCGTATTCATACAAGGCATCGCTAATAATGTTCATTTGCTGCAATGAAACATCAATGAAATCTTCAACTTCAGTGTCGGGCGCTTGATCAGCGATTGTTAAATCGTATTCAGAGGAGTGACCCACCGCACCCAGCGTACTGGTTACATCGAAGGTGCCGTCTCTTAATGTGTCGTCATTCTGTTCCAGCCCATCAATATCAAGGTTCAACAAAGCCTCTTCAGCTTCGAGTAATAACTGACCGGCTGCACCATTACGTTGCAGCACGCTATTCAGGTAGTAGCCCAATGACACCATCACAGTGGCCAAGTCGTGCTTGGCGCCTCGGCTCAATGCTTTGTTTTCATTTCTGGCAATAAACGACTTAACACCCAAGATGATTGGACTGACTTCAGGCAGCGGGAGTACTTGCAAAGCAGAATCTATTTCGGCAAGCTTTGCATTGGTTTGCGCAACTGTCGCAGTCTGGTCAGTTTGCAACTGGTCTGATTGTTCGCCAAACAAACCGATTAAATCTTGCTCAACAGATAACAAGCGTGCCTGTGCTTCAGAAAGACAGGTTGCAAGCACCGATTCCACATCGTTCTGTTGTGTATCGTTTTTTGCTGCACATATCGCATTAATCTCAGTGTCCACAGAACGCTCTAGTCGAGACAATGCATCTGCCATCCTGTTTGCATCACTACCCTGCTCAGAGCCATCTGATAAATTATATTTGGCAAAGGCCTCATTGATTAAAAGCAATTGACGCATCGATTTGTGTGCACCCAATAGCAATAGTATGGGTTCGAGCCGGACTAGCCTGCTCCGTACGCGATCAACATCGTCTGCTGAACTGTCGGCATCAGTCAAGCATTTCCGCGCTGCTATAGTTTCAACCTCAATGGCATCACGGATTGCATCAGCGAGCTGGCTATTCACGCCATCGAACACGACTTCAGAACGCTCTGTTGCAATATCGCGCACGCTGAACCTGTCCAGATCGAAGCGCTGGCGCAAAGCTATCGCCTTTGTAGAAGTTCCACTTGATATGGCTGCGTAGTAGAGCATGTTCAAAAGCAAATGCCCTTGCAAGGGCTGCGCAAATGCCTGCGCATCATCACTTTTAAATTGGCTGTATTCGCTGTGCAGCTGTTCAATTTGGGTGAACAATTTACGCAGAGCAGCGCTGTTATCTAAAGCCCCTGTTTGTACAGAGTGGCAAACAAATTCCGCGCTATCAAATAGCGGCCCGAACAACTGCAGTGATGTTTTTGAATCACAGCATTCGGATAGCTTTGCAAACATTTCTTCAAGTTTAGACAACGAGCTGTGGAACTTGCTTTGATTGGCAAACCACTGCTCCAGTACGTCTTGCAGCAACTGGTGTGATTCTTTTAGATGTTCCACCAGCGTGTTGATTTGTTGTGGACTTGGCAGTGGTAAGTTGGATGCATCCGGTAAATCCACGCCAACTGCAACCATTAGGCTCCCGGAAAGCAGCTCTTCATCACGACACGCACGACAATTGTTTATCACTGGTAGCAATGGCAACGGACTGTCGATTGCACCCGATTTTTGCAAGTACGCGACATAGTCTGCCAGGCGCTGACCGGCAAACATCAATGTATGTTCGCACGCGTCGTTGTCAGCGGTTCGATGTTGTGCCATTGCATCGAGTAGTTGTGCCAGTTCGGAGCACACAAGCACAGCTCCATGCCGATTAAGCAACTGCAGTGTCTGGCGTATAACTTTGACCGCAGACATCAGAGCACCAAGCCTGGGTTGCGACGGAGCCGCCAGGTATTGCTCAATAAGCTCATGTCCATCCAAGCAATTTGGATGTAAATGAGTTAGTGCTAACGGAGAAAAGTCCGGGGCTTGTCTAGGTCTACCTTGCAGGCTTGCCTGTAGCGCATCATCAGGCATGTTTCACCGCACGTCTGGCAAGTTTAGAATTTTTACGAACAGATGATGCCGGTGTTGATCGCTTCATTTGCTTAAGCATAGGTTTTGTAGTGTCTTGCGGCAACTTAAAATCACTGACACTTTCGCGTAACTCCGATGTAATTAACTGCAACGCTTCCAGCGCTTTGGCAGATTCTTGCAATTGCTTGGCTGAGTCGCTGGTTATATTGTTGATAACCGCCATGTTCGAAGACAGCTGCTTCACCACTCCAGCTTGCCTTAATGACTTTGATGCAATATCGCCGATAAGCCCGTTGAGCTGTATTGAAACCCTATCGATTTCCGTTAGTGCATCGCTTGCTTGAACCGCTGTGTTCTGGCCGCCATCAAGTTCGTGGACTGTTTTTGCCATTGACTTTAAAGTTATTATGGCATCTTGCTGAACGATGTCACTGAGGTTAGTGATATCGCGACTAGCACTGCCCAACGTATCGCTAAGATATGCAATGTCATCGCTGAGCATAGATACATCCTCACTACCGCCGTTACTGATTTGCGCCGATGAGCGGATTGTTGCGTTTAAGGCAAGTAAATCGGTTCGCTTAGCCACGTTTTGAATATCCCTGACCCGTTCATTTATTGCGCCTGACGTTTCAACCAGACGCTGCATCAGTCTGGAAGTCATTTCTGCTTGATCTCTGATGCGTAACAGGCTATCAGCATTTGACTGAACGGCTTGATTACCTGCGCGAGCATGTTCAACTGACATTTCCGCAATGCGAGAGGACTCAACGGCATGCGCTGAAAGTTGCGCCATGGTGTCGCTCATCACATTTAGATGATTGGAAGAGCGATGGATTTCTCGTGCTTGCACCGAACTTGCTCTGGCCAGATGATAGGCCGAGTCGCGGGTTTCGTTAACAGAGGATGTTACAACATCGGCCGATTCGGTGACCGCTCGTACTAACCGACGCAGCTCATCAATTGCATAATTAAACGCATCCGCAACGGCTCCTGTAGACGCTTCACCAACTGTAGCTCTGACACGCAAATCACCTTGTGCTAATGGCGTTATTTCATCCAGTAAACGCACTATTGCGTCTTGCTCACTGCGTTGTTTTCCTTCGACAGCTTGATGTCGTCGGCGCGCACTACGCCATAACCCCCAAAGTAAAAAGCAAAACAACACCGTACTGACTGCAGCTATAATCAGCGCCCGATTGTGTAAGCGGCTTATTAGTGCACGTTGATCGCTTAATCCGGCTACTGTTTTGTTGATTGCCTGCAACTGCTCATTTTGTATGTCCTGATCACCAATGGCTTGATCACCAATGATTGGCGGATGGTGCGAGATTGAGGCATCTGAGACAACCGAGCCTTCAGATTGTAAAAGTTTATGCAGTTGCGCTGAAGCATCGGCCTGCTCGCTACTAACTTGGCTGGCTCTGAACAATAAAATCACCAGAGCAAACAATAAAAAAGGCAATATGATCAGTGGCCAGCGCATACGCCAATCTGTGTGGCTGATATCAACATTTGCAAACCAATCTTTGATTGACGTCATACTTATGCAGGCTCGTGTTGGACGTTAAGAAACCGGCTTGAATGCAATAAACTTGTTATATCGATAAGTTGATAATGCCGCCCCAAGTCGTTGACGGCGACGCTTTTTAACGGCGAACTCACCTCTGGCGCAGTTCGATCTGATTCGAGCTGCACTGGTTGCTTTTTCGAAACACCGTGCACTTCATCAATTTTCAAACCGGCAACCCCAAAGTGTCTGGCCACTTCGATAATACGTCCTATCGATGCATAGCCTTTCAAAAAAATACCGAGATCGGTGATGGGCAACAATCGGTCGTCTGCCACAGACAAGCCTAAAAACCAATCGACCGTGTTATCTTCAGGTTGAATCGTCAGATCGTCGTGAATGCAATGCACTGACGCCGAATCTGCGGCAAGTGCAAAACCACCAGCATTGAATAATATATAAGATTGTTCACTCATACGCTGGCCAATGCTGATGCTACGCTTTCAAGTAACATACGTTTTTTCACAGGCTTGATAAGGTAGTCGAACGCTCCCTGACGAAGACCCCATATCCGATCTGCTTCCTGGTCTTTTGTTGACATCATGATAATGGGTATGTCGGCGGTTTCCGCGCTGCGACGCAATTCTCTGGTTGCTTGAAAACCATTTACTCCCGGCATGACAATATCCATAATGATGAGATCAGGATTGTGTTTCTGAGCCATGTTCATACCTTCCTCACCAGTACTGGCAGAAAGCACTGTATGCCCATTTGAACGCAACACAGACCCGTAGGCGTGAGCATCGGTCGCTGAATCTTCTATTAAGAGTATGTCTGCCACTAAATAATTACTTGCCGATTTTTAAAACGATCAGGAGCTTACAGTTGAATCTGCTTTACCAGCAGCACGGAGTTTAGAATTTGCGTCCATGTACTTTTCACCCAGATGCTTTCCTACCATGGCTGTTAACTGTGCCGCGTTAAATGGTTTTGCCAGATGATCATCGGCACCAGCGACTCTACCGCGAGCCCGATCAAATAAACCATCCTTGCTCGATAAGATGATCACCGGGATAGAACGCAAATCTGCATTATTTTTGATCAATGCACAAGCTTGGTACCCATCCAACCGAGGCATCATGATGTCCACAAACACGATAGACGGTCTGATATCAACAACTTTGGCCAACGCCTCAAAACCGTCGTGCGCCGTAACCACAGACAATTCGACGTCGGTCAGATAATCCGTGGCTGACCGAAGCACAGTATTGCTGTCATCGACTACCAAAACGACCGGCTGATCGCTTTCGGCACGATGATAAGTGGACATATTTTCACCATCTGCGCTGCTTTGTGCATCGTTACTCGCGCCTAACTCTGACATGTGGAAATTTCCAGTCTAAAAATAACTACTGATGCTATCGAAATCGTGCGCCTGCAGTGGTTCTACAAAAGCCTTTTCGAGAGCTTCTTGCGTAAATTGTTGTAAAGAATTCTTTTTGTGCTAAGCCATCGTCACCGCAACACCGACTCAACACCGACTCAACACCGACTCAATACCGATTCAATGCTTCCGATTATTCCGGGCGACACTTCCATGCGATAATACCCAGCGAACCTATGAGCTGAATCGATTTATGAGTTTGTCCCTGGGCATTGTAATGGATCCTATCGAGTCCATCGTACCTTATAAAGATACTACGCTGGCAATGATGCTTGCAGCGCAGCATCGTGGCTGGACTGTGCACATTATTATGCAGGAAGATATTTTCCTGCATCTCGGTCAGACTCATGCAGCGCAACGAAAAGTCCGGGTGTTTGACGATAATGACCACTGGTTTGAAGCAGAGCCACTGCACGATGCTCCGCTTTCCAGTCACGACATTATTTTAATGCGCAAAGATCCACCGTTCAACATGGACTACGTTTACACAACGTATTTACTCGAACGTGCAGCGGTTGAAGGCACATTGGTCAGTAATCGACCATCTTCCCTGCGTGATGTCAATGAAAAGCTTTACACCGCCTGGTTCAGCGAGCATTGTCCGCCTACGCTTGTTACAGCCAGTGCAGAACGTTTAAAGCAATTTGTCCACGAACACGAAGATGCCATCGTGAAACCATTAGATGGCATGGGCGGTGAATCGATCTACAGATTAACGCCTAACGATCCAAATATTAACGTTGTGCTTGAACACATGACACAACGCAACAAACAGCAAATAATGGCGCAGCGATACATTCCTGAAATCCGCGATGGCGATAAGCGTGTTCTGGTGGTCAACGGCAAGCCGGTTTCGCATGCATTAGCGCGGGTACCAGCGCAGGGCGAAACTCGCGGAAATCTGGCCGCCGGAGGACGTGGCGTGCCCGAACCGCTGAATGATCACGATCGTCAATTGGCCGAATCGCTTGGCCCACATTTGGTTGAAAAAGGGTTGTTGTTTGTAGGATTGGACATCATCGGCACGTCGCTGACTGAAATCAACGTGACTAGCCCTACTTGTGTTCGGGAACTGGATGCGCACAATAACCAACCTAGTAGCGATGATTATCAACCCGGCATAGCCGATATTTACCTGGATGCCCTCGCCGCCGAGCACGATGCTCAATCCTGAACTACAATGCCGTATTATCCATGCACCATAACAAGAAAGCCTCTGAATCGTGTCCATAGGCGCTAACAAACCGGACGTTCTTACCATTTCCCTGTTTGGGGCGGCAGCATTGCACGCCATAGTCATACTGGGCGTGACTTTCGATCCCTTTCTTCAGGAAACACGCACACCGCCTCCACTGGAAGTGGTTTTAGTACAAAAGAGTGATAGCGATCGACCTGAAGAGGCTGACTATTTGGCAGAATCGTCCCAGGACGGTGGTGGCGAAAATGACGAAGCAGCCAGGCCAGCGGCCCCGTTTACCAGCGATCAAGACCTCGACACCGACGGCATCGCACCGACGCCGATGATAGCCAGCGAGCCAACGCCGTCAGACGCAGCTGATGATGCGGTACTAACCACCGTATTTTCCGAGCGCGAAGTGCGCTCTGACAGTGAAGAACAAGAAACCACGGAAGAGACCAAATTACAGTCTGAAATAAAGGTTGATAACTCGTTCGAAATTGCGCGGCTTCAAGCTGAAATAGACCGCCAGCAAGAGCGAACCGCAAAGCGTCCGAAGAAAAAATGGCTGACCGCACGAACCCACGAAGCAACATCGGCCAAATACATGTATCGATGGGTGGAAAAAGTGGAGCGAATTGGCAACTTGAATTACCCTGATGCGGTGCGTCGCGACAGACTCTCCGGGGCCGTGGTGATGACAGTGGGCATATATAAAAATGGCGCCATTGAGAGCATTCTGGTTGAAGAATCCAGCGGTCAGCGCATTCTCGATGATGCTGCAAAGCGCATCGTTAAACTGGCCAGCCCATTCGAACCGCTGGTCGGAAAGCTGGGGGAAGAAACCGACATTCTGTACATCACACGGACTTGGGATTTTCAAAGTTCCAACTCGGTCATTAGTTACTAGCAACCCAATTGGGTGATGAGCTGGAAAATACCCTTGCCGTTATCGGCAATTTAAGTAACACTCAACCAAGTCTTTGCAACGCATAAAACCGATTGAACCTTAGCCACCATTTTCTGTTATCCATGCCGCAAACGCGCGACAGCCGTTTCGAGCAGGCTGTTGTATACATACTTGAGCACGATGCGGAAGGTGCCTGGGGTGTGGTAATCAATCAGCTATTGGATATGAGTTTGCACGACGTATTCAATCAACTCGACATTTCGGCAGTCAATTGCTTAACTCCGGAAGAAACCGTTCACAGTGGTGGTCCGGTAGATGCCCAACACGGCATCGTTCTGCATCGCCCCAATATCAATTTTGAATCAACCCGACATTTTGATGGCGGAGTATCCTTGTCCAGCTCACGCGATGTGCTCGAAGCACTGGCTGCTGGGGAGGAACCTGAAGAACGCCTGGTGTTGCTGGGCCATGCAGGCTGGGGACCGGGCCAGTTGGAACACGAAATCACCAATAATGCATGGCTAACGTGCGAGGCCGACGCCGACATCATTTTCAACAAGCCGGTTGATCAGATGCGTGCAGCTGTTGGTGGATTACTCGGTGTTGATCTAAATTTGATCGTTAGCCAATCAGGTCACGCCTGAGCAATTTGTTGCAAAACCTCCCTCCTCTGGAACCCGGAGACTACCTGTGCTTCGACTACGGCATGGTGCGTATTGGTATGAGCATTGGAAACTCGTTATTGGGTACCGCCAGACCCTTAAGCGTGGTTGCGAACAACAGCGGCACACCCGACTGGGAGAAAATTGATCGAGCCATGCTCGACTGGCAACCCAAAGGACTGGTCGTCGGCATTCCTGTTGACCTGGACGGAAACGCACAAGAGATAACCCACCATGCAAAAGGCTTTCTCAAACGTTTAAAAAAACGCTATACCGTGCCCGTTTTCAGTGCCGATGAACGCTTTAGCTCTGTGCAGGCACAACAAGAACTGCAAAAGATGCGCTCTCGTGGCCAACGTGGCAAGACACAGCATGCCGATGTCGATACACTAGCGGCCGCACTGATACTGGAACAGTGGTTTACTACCTGCACCTTTAAATCAGACTAACGATATTATTAGATTTTTTACGGCACCCATTTAGACGCTTGCGCGAAACGTCAATGACACAATTTAATGCTGAACAAGTACTGGGTTGGCTCGATAGCATGCTGTTGGAATTGCAGGCGATGCCGACGTCCGATGAGCCGTTTTTCATGATCGGCATTCGCACTGGCGGCGTTGACGTCGGCCGACATCTGCATGATGCCTTGAGCCTGCCTGATCCGCTGGGGGAGCTCAATATTTCCTTTTATCGAGACGATTTCAGCACCGTTGGCCTGCACCCCGTGGTTGGTCCATCTGAAGTACCTGTTAGTGTGGATGGCAGACACATTATTTTAGTTGATGATGTCATCAGTACCGGCCGCACCGTACGTGCAGCCATGAACGAAATTTTTGATTTCGGGCGGCCGTCTCGCATAACACTTGCCACGCTGGTTCAGCGAACCGGGCACGAACTACCCATTCGAGCCGATATAGTCGGTCATTCAATCGATGTTCCCGACGATCAAACCGTATCGCTTGATGGTTCAAATATGACAGTAAGCGTCGGACAAAAAAATAAATGAACAATCCAGACCCGCAGTTTAACCAGTTTAATAAACTGCACCACTTTCTCAGCATTGACGGCCTGGACAAAGCTACGTTGACCCACATTCTCGATACCGCAGAAGGTTTTACCAGCGTCAATGACAAAGCGATCAAGAACGTCCCTTTACTGCGCGGCAAAACGGTGGCCAACTTGTTCTTTGAAAACAGCACTCGTACTCGAACCGCTTTCGAACTTGCCGCAAAGCGTTTATCAGCAGATACACTCAACATCGATTTAGTCAGTTCGTCCACCAAAAAAGGTGAATCCCTACTAGACACTCTGCGTGTATTAGAAGCCTTGCAAAGCGACATGTTTGTGGTTCGCCACAGCGATTCCGGGGCTGCCAATTTTATTGCTCGGCACGTTTCACCATCGATCAATATTATCAATGGCGGTGATGGTCAACACGCTCACCCGACACAAGCTATGCTGGACATGTTTACCATTCGCCGCTACAAGGGCTCGTTTGAGAACTTGATTGTCGTGATCATTGGAGACATACGTCATTCACGCGTTGCTCGCTCAGGCATAGGCGCACTGATAACACTGGGGGTAGCGCAAGTGCGAGTGGTTGGACCACAAACCTTAATGCCTGCCGATGTAGAGTCACTTGGCGTTGTCGTTTATCAGGACATGGACCTGGCACTGGCTGACGCCGATGTAGTGATGGGGCTGCGGTTACAGAATGAGCGCATGACCAGCGCCACGATTCCAAGCACAGGAGAGTTTTACCAGACTTACGGGCTAACGCCTGCTCGCATGAAATTGGCCAAGCCAGACGCCATTGTCATGCACCCGGGCCCGACCAACCGAGGTGTGGAGATTGCTGCAAGTGTTGCTGATGGCAAACAATCAGTCATACTGAATCAAGTCACTTATGGCATAGCGGTACGCATGGCTGTTATGTCGATCATCATGGGACATGGTGAGGAAGTTCGCATAGCGGAAGCTAACCAGGCATGACAAATTTACGTATAGACAATGCCCGCGTTATTGATCCGGCTAATGTATTCGACGACAATCGTACGCTGTACATATGTGACGGAAAATTAACTGACCACTGTAGCGATGATGCTCACATTATCGACGCAACGGGCCTGATCGCCTGTCCTGGTTTTATCGATTTGTATGCTCGATTGCGAGAGCCTGGCTTTAGTCGAAAAGGCACCATTGCAACGGAATGTCGCGCTGCGACTAAAGCCGGTTTTACCACGGTTTTTTGTGCACCGGATACTCAACCAGTTATCGATTCAAGCTCAACAGTAGAGCTCATAAAACAAAAAGCAGCAACCGCCGATGGTGCACGCGTTATACCCATAGCCGCACTGACCGCCGGGCTAGAAGGTAAACGACTGAGTGAACTGGCAACCTTGTACCGAGCAGGTTGTCTGATAGCAGGACATGCCGATTGTGCACTCGACGACACCGGCGTGTTACTTAGCGCAATGCAATACGCATCAAGCTTTGATATTCCCATAATGATCCGACCAATCGACCCTGCTATCGCCGGTAACGGCTGTGCTCATGCTGGCAGCATCGCTACAAAACTCGGACTACCCAGTATTCCGGTTGCAGCGGAAACAGTGGCGTTAGCACGCCTTATAGAGCTATGTAAAAGTACTCAGTGTCGACTGCATTTGTCCCGCCTGAGCTCTGCCCGCGCTGTAGAACTGGTACGCAGTGCAAAAGCACTTGGCTTACCAATAACCGCTGACGTGGGCATCCATCATTTGTTTTTCTCGCATCAGCAAATTGATGGCTTTGATGTTAATTTTCATTCAGCCGTACCCTTTCGAGCTCTGGAAGACAGAGATGCACTGCGAGCGGGTGTTCGTGACGGCACCATTGACTCAATTTGCTCAGATCATGCGCCGCATGACACAGACGCCAAGCTAGCGCCGTTCCCAAGCAGCGCACCAGGTTTATCGGCTTTTGATGCTTTTGCGCCACTGTTACTGGCGCTACCTGGTTTACTGAGTATGTCATTGATCGATGTGATTGCGAAAGTCACCAGTGGACCAGCCCGGATTGTTGCACCACAGAGGGCCTTACTTGACACCACTGCTGAATTACTCAACACCAATCACTATTCGCTGGATGCTGGTACCAGCGCTGATCTGGTGCTCATTGACCCCCTCGCGGCTGCATCGCTGGAAAGTTCAAGCTTTTCCAGCCATGGTCATAACTCACCTTTGATGGGGCTCAGCTCACTGATTGAGTGCACAGGTGAGAATGTGCCACTTTTGGGCAAAGTCAGACACAGCATTGTCGCAGGCCTGCTTAAAGCCAACTGAGCCCGGCAACTGCGCGACAATACCGGCTCCAAAAAATCAATTGGGTCGACAAGCTGTGCGAGCAATCGAATTCTCGATTAACGTCAACAAATTGCTTATACTGTGTTTCAAGATGAGATTCATATCCCAACCTGCTTGATTGCAAGTAGTGAAAGCGTTAAACCTTAAAACGTAAAAATACGTTGAAGATGGGTACGTGGAGGATTGGTATATTGAGAAAACTATGAACAATGAACAGACAACACAACGTTCGCCTGCACTTTTAATGCGCATTTTTGGCTGGACGATGTTAGCAACCCTCGTGACTTTTCTCATCAATAACTACCTTGTTGTTAAACATAGTTTCCCCGGTGTTACACCACTTCTCAATGTTGTAACCAGTGGTCTTAATGGCGTCGACGTGCCACTTCAATCGCTGATGCAAGCCGGGTTATACCTGGTCGGGTTTCTCATCGCGCTAATTTATGTTCTCGGCAACCGCGCCACATCGTTGCGAGCCGATGCAAGCACCATTACGAAAATCAATACGTATATTATTCGTGCTTGTTTTTGGGCAGTGCTGTTTGTCGGAATTGCCGATATGGCAATTTCTTTTCTTCGCGTTGAAGGGCTACTAGGCAACGTAGTTAATCCGGAAATGGTCAAGCAACTGGGCAGGTCCACCTATCGTGGACTCTATGTGCACTACCCATTAATTGCTCTTGGGTTTGTATTTGCGGCATTTACTCGCACACTTGGTTTTCATTGGCTGGCGTTACTGATTGTCATTGCCGAACTCACCATTGTCATTACACGATTTATATTCTCTTACGAACAGGCTTTCATGGGAGACCTTGTGCGGTTCTGGTATGCAGCTCTGTTTCTGTTCGCAAGTGCTTACACCTTGCTCGAAGAAGGACACGTGCGCGTTGATGTTTTTTATGCAGGGCTATCGCGCCGTGCCAAAGGCACAGTTAATGCGTTTGGCGCAATCTTTCTTGGCATGAGTCTTAGTTGGACCATCATCATTTTGGGCTTCAAAGGCAAGGCGTCAATTATCTATGGGCCACTGTCCAACTTCGAAGTTTCGCAATCAGGTTTTGGCATGTACACAAAATACCTTATGGCAGGCTTTCTTGCCGTGTTCGCCATTACCATGCTAATCCAGTTCGTCAGCCAGATGTTCGAAGCTTACGCAGACCGTCGCGGGGATCCAGGTGGTCGTAAAGACCTAAGGAACGACAACACGGAAGACGACCCGAATGGCGCTTCGAACGACGAAACATTCGTTCCACACGAAGCCACTTCCCACTAACAGGGCGGAATCGAGAAAATGGAACTGGTTTTTCTGGCACTCCTTTTAATTTTATTGGCGTTTGCGCTTGGCTCTGGTTACCCCGTGGCCTTTGCGCTGCCCGGTGCTGCGATCATCACCATATCGCTGGCTGCAATATGTGGGTATTTATTTGGCGGTGGCGTAGATGCGTATTTTGCGCAAGGGGGCCCAAGCCAATGGCTTAGCGCCGGCGTTACCAATCTGCGAGGCATTTATTGGGAAGTTGAGCGCGACACGCTAATTGCTATTCCACTGTTCATCTTCATGGGCATCATGTTACAACGCTCAAAAATAGCTGAAGACCTGCTGGTTACCATGTCACAGTTGTTTGGCCCTGTACCAGGTGGCTTGGGTATATCAGTTGTGTTTGTCGGTGCTTTGCTTGCAGCGACCACCGGCATTGTTGGTGCAACTGTGGTTGCCATGGGTCTTATTTCATTGCCAGTTATGCTACGCAACGGCTATTCACAGTCATTGGCGACCGGCACCATTGCCGCCTCGGGCACCCTTGGTCAAATTATTCCTCCTTCGATTGTACTGATTATTCTTGCCGATCAATTAGCCAGTGCAACCGATCAGGCCGGGACGGCTCGCAAAGCTTTGCATAAAGCGGCAACAGGCGAAATCAATATGCCGTCCGAATTTGCTGTTACATCCACCAGTGCCGGCGAGATGTTCCTTGGCGCTCTGCTGCCAGGCTTGGTGCTGGTTGGTTTATACATGTTGTACATTCTGGTGTATGCCATGTTGCGACCATCAAAAGCCCCAGCCGTGCGGTTTGACAGCGGTTTTGACAAATATTTTGTTCTCAAAGTTATAGGCACACTTGTACCTCCATTAGCACTTATTTTCTTGGTATTGGGCTCCATTATCACTGGCATTGCCACGGTTAACCAGGCCGGAGCTATCGGCGCCTCCGGCGCTCTGCTTATGGCCAGTTACCGACTCAAAGATGGCAAACGTCGTTTCTGGCCAGCCATACTTGCAGTGATCAGCTTGATTGGACTGGCGGTTGCACTGACCTTGTTTGAAAGCAATGTCAAAAACATCAAAACTGATCGCGACTTGTTCGGCATCATTTTCTCCATTGCGGTGGTCAGTCTGTTAGTCATTGCACTGCTGTGGAGTGGATTACGCGTTAACCGTGTAAACAACACACTCCACGAAGTCATGATTGAAACGGCTAAGGCAACCTCGCTGGTCTTTATTATTCTGTTAGGTGCAGCCATGTTGACCGCTGCCTTTCGTGCTTTCGGCGGTGAAGAATTAGTACGCGATTACCTGAATTCATTGCCCGGTGGGTTCTGGACAAAATTCGTTATCGTCATGATTGTTATCTTTATCCTTGGCTTTTTCCTGGATTTCATTGAAATCGCCGTGGTGGTGGTGCCTATTGTTGCGCCCATATTACTGGCTGACCCATCAGCCAATATCACAGCGGTTTGGTTGGGCGTAATGATCGGATTGAACATTCAAACCTCATTCCTGACCCCACCATTTGGCTTTGCGTTATTTTATTTACGCGGAGTAGCACCAGCCATTGTCAAAACCATCAACATGTACAAAGGCGTTATCGCCTTTATTTGTCTACAGCTTATCGCGTTGGGTATTGTTGGCTACTTTCCGCCGTTGGTTAACTACTTGCCCAACAGAGTGTCACTGCTCTCGGAAACAGCGCCACCACCACGAAACCCAAAACTGCAGTACTGTATTGAGGAATACACGTTAGAACAATTTGCTGATACCAATAGTGGGTTTGATGCTGCGCTAAACACTGCACGGGCTTTAGACTTATCTACATTACCTGACAAGATCGCAAAGTCACTGACTGAAAGCTATGACAGCGCAGAACAAGCCAAGACTCTGTTGCTCGACGCTAAAGCGGCCGAACTGGCTGTAGCTGCGAACCAAGATACCTATCGCGTATTTCACACCCAAGTGCGCGACCTCGAACTCAACATTCGAAAACTGGACGATTCTGCCGATGAACTTAACACTGCACGAGGAAGAATCAGTGGCGAAAACGCCGAACAAAGAATTGCGGTGATCGATGAACGATTAGCCAATATTGAAGCTGCGAAAAATAAACTGACTGCTCAGATACCAGAAGAATGGGAAGCTGAGAATGAAAAACACGTTGCGTTACAAGATGCGGAGAATCAGGCCCGTCTCGCCTATCGCAAAGCAGCAGACAACGGCTATAAAAATGTGCTGGAATTATCAGCAACACTTGAAGCCACTTCGAAATTGCGTGAACTTGAGTCCAGCTTGCCTGAGATGCGTGAGCGAATCGAAAATGAGGAACCCGCCGAGCTGATCGATCCGCTAAAAGCGCTCGCAGATCAGTTTGGAGACATAGACGGTGCATCTAAAATAAAAACGGCAGTGTCGAAAGCTCGCAGCAGTTTGAAAAAGAAAAAACCCAATGTTGAGGCTGCTATTAAATCGATCGATAAAGCACTGGAAACTTATTCAGAAGAAATGTTGTGGCGTAATGAGGCGGAACAGGCAGTTGGTCCTCAGCTAAAAACCTATGAAGAGCAAATGCGTGGCACGATCGGAATTCGCCAGCAAGAGCGCCTTGATCGCGAGCAAGCCTTGTTTGTTGCTGCATGCAACTCTCACCACAGGGACATATCGTTAAGTTTTTAAAATGCAAGCAATCTAAAGCTATTACATGAGCAAAACTAAGGCTCAGGCCGACAATATAACGATGTCAGGTGATGGGCTTTACTCACTTGCTACGATCGGTGCAAAGGATGTTATCGACAAAGCAACACCGCGGGTTATCGCAGCACTAGAGGCCCTCGATAGTCATACCGGTCCCTGGCACTTTTGCGATATGGGTTGTGCAGATGGCGGAACCTCGTTAGACCTGTGGCGTAATGTGGTTCGACACATTCGAAAAAACGACACAGCGGATATTCAAATTGTTTATGCTGATCAGGCCCGTAACGACTTCAATGCACTGGTAAAAATTCTCCACGGACTTACAGACTTCGACTCCTACCTGGATGAACACGAAAACGTTCATGCCCTGGAATCAGGCTCATCCTTTTACTCACAAATACTACCCAAAGGTAGCCTGGACTTAGGGTTTTCCGCTACGGCGATGCATTGGCTCAGCCGCAAACCTTGCAATATAAAAAATCATGTCCATATGGTCGGTGCCAACGGCACAGATAAAGCAGCTTTTGCTCAACAGGCTGCACTGGACTGGCAAACAATTTTGATACAAAGAGCTCGAGAAATGAAACCAGGTGCAAAATTGGTTCTTATTAATTTTTGCATCGATGAACACGGGCAATATCTTGGCAATACCGGTGGCGTCAATATGTTTGATAACTTCAATTCAAATTGGCAAAAATTTGTTGATGACAAAATCATTGATGAAACTGAATACGCCAGCATGACATTGCCACAGTACTACAATAGCACCGACGAATTTTGCGCACCCTTGGTGGATAAGAACTCACAAGTCCATAAAGCAGGATTACGACTGGTCAGTATAGAAACAGCTGTTGTGCCCTGCCCGTTCGCGCAAGAGTTTATAAAGCACAAAAACCCTGAGCAGTTTGCAGCGGCCTATATACCGACCATTCGAACCTGGAATGAGAGCACTTTTATGGGCGCTCTATCGACCAAACGATCATTAAACGAACGACAGCAAATCGTTGAAGACTATTACGATACTTACCAGCAGCAAGTCGCTTCAGCACCCGAAAAACATGGCATGGGTTATGTTCATGCTTACATGACGATTGAAAAGGTTTGAGTCAGGTAGCACATAAACGAGATTAAAGCCACTGCGGTGCAAATCGCCTGAGACCGGTGGCGGGCTTGTCCCAGAATGCATCAATACCATCACTATCTATCGGAAACCTGACGCGTTGGGCTTTACCCCAGGCGGTATTTTCAATGTTGGGATTCAAATCAGACTCCTGCACCGGCTCGAACCCTGTGTGCAAAATATCTTGTCGATACCCCTGCAAAACATGAGCGGTTCGCGCCAAAGACAGCCTGGCACTGAGCACACGACCGGCATTTCGCCGCTGCGCCAATGCATGAAGCACCGCAGCCGCCATGAGGTTCCCGGTTGCGTGATCAAGTGCCTGAACGGGTAAAGGATAAGGGGAATCAGACTGATAAGCCAACATGCCTTGATGCGCTATGCCGGTACTCATTTGCACAAGAGAGTCGAATCCACGACGTTGTGACCAAGGGCCGGTCCAGCCATACGCGTTTAATGAGACGTTTATTAAAGAAGGGTTTACTGAATACAATGTGTTCGTGCCTAATCCTAAACCGGCCATTGCTCCTGGTCGATAACCATGTACAAGCACATCAGCTGTTTTAAGAAGATCGAGAAATTGATCGTACCCAGCCGATGTATCCAATTCCAGATGTGCGCAGCGTTTTCCAAGCGTCACTTCCGGCACAACACTCGGCTCATCCCAACGGGCGGGGTCGATACGCAGCACATCAGCCCCATAGGCAGCGAGAAAGCGGGTAGATACGGGCCCTGCAATAACACGGGTTAAGTCGAGCACTCGTAGCCCAGCCAACGGACGATTAACGGTTGAACCAATCGATTCAAACCGAGTCGACTCAGCATCAACAACACCGTGATCTTGCCAATGAATTAGAGGCTCTTTTGCGACACTTAACCCTTGCGGGTGCTTTTGCCATTGTTTCAGCGATCGCATGGTTGCAGCACAACCTTTTGCGTCAACTATCGCCAATTCAACATCGTTGGCGTTCATTTTCGCAAGTGTTGCAGATACAGCCTCACGGGTTCCATCGCTCTGCAAAACGCCCAACGCTGCTTGGCGATGATGTGGTGCGTTGGTATGTAGTCGTACCCAACCGTCTGCGCACTTATAGTCACCGGCTATGGAATCCCACATACCACCAACCTGCCAACCCACAGGCCATAAACTCTTGCTGAACCACAACGATGCGTAACGGTTGCTCACGTTAATACGCTTTACCGACGCATTGGTTCCTTTGTTTCCGCGCTGGTTAACATCACAATACTCGGCCAATGCAATAGCGGCTGCCATAAAACTGGTGGACGCTAACGCTGAAGTGTTAAAACAGGATGGAAGGGGGTTGTCTTCAGAAAAAGATAAACGCAACTGATTCTGCACGTTTGAATCAATGCCCAGACCGGTTAGCAGTTCAGCAAGCATGTCTGTGTGCATTTGTCTCAGTCCGCTGCCTGTTTCATAAGTGCTCGATGATGCCGTCGGCATTTGGATTCGTAACGTTCGTTGCCACCAATCTCCACCTGCGCTCCTGCCGCAATGGCCCGGCCATTTTCATCCAATCGAATGGTCATGGTTGCTTTGCGACCACAGCTGCAAACAGTTTTAAGTTCAAACAACTTGTCTGCAATAGCCAATAGCCTTGAAGAACCAGAAAACAGCACACCTTGAAAATCAGTTCTAATGCCATAGCACAGCACAGGCAAATCGAACTCATCAACTATTTCAGCAAGCTGATCGACCTGCGCTTTAGACAAAAACTGGGCTTCATCGACAAGCAGGCACGCTGGCTTCTGCTTATTTGATTGCTCACTTATCAATACCAGGAAGTCAGTCGTCTCATCAAACACTATTGCTTCAGCAGAGAGCCCAATGCGAGATTTAATCACGCCCTGACCGTACCGGTCGTCTATAGCGGCCGTGAATAACATAACATCCATGCCCTGCTCTTGATAGTTATGAGCAGACTGCAACAAGGAAGTCGATTTTCCTGCATTCATTGCAGAATAATAGAAATACAATTGGGCCACGGTTGACTCATACGCTGTGGAAAAACAGAATCGTACCACGCTGGGTTACAGTGAACTACGCAAAAGTGAGGCTGAGATATTCCTCGATTGACGAGCTTTGGGGCTATTGCGTTTTCACATTTGCGTTTTACATTATTGCAAACCGGGCTCCCATTCTGATGGCGCGACCTGCTCTAACGAAAAAGCGGCTCCATTCGCTTGCAAGTAACTATTAACCGCCGACTGTATTTCCTTCTCTCCTCGTGGCGAGGGCGTGACTTGATGTATGTCGTTAACAATATCGGCGGGTAACACGTATATCAAATTAGCACTAAACGAACTAGGCGCCATACCAGCGGCGGGTTTCTCTACAATCTCCAAAACATCGCCACTGTCGTCAAAGCGTACGCTGCTACGCATTGCTAATTCAGCTTCATCCATTCGCTTTAAGCTAACACCTACCACTTTTCGACTTTGTTGGTAAGCGTCGAGCAGTGATTTATAAAAAGGCAGAGGAACAAGATAATCACTGGCAGTTAACAGAAACGGGCTGTCAAACCAATCGGGCCGAGCCACAAGCGCTGCAACAGTCGCATCTGCCGTACCAGCAAGTTGCTCTTGTCGAACACACTGTGTTGCACTCTGCAGAAAATAGGATTGCGTGTTTGCATAGTCATTCAGCTGTTCGCTTAAATAGTGAGTAACCAATATGATTCTTTTTATCCCTGCGTACTGAAGCGAGGCGAGAATAAAATCAAGTGTTGGTTTATTGTTAACCTGCAACAACGGCTTGGGTGTAGAGTCTGTATGAGGTGACAGACGTTTGCCCCGACCTGCACACAAGACAACGGCTGTTGAGACTGAATTTTGTAATTTCATACGGTATACAGACGCGCGTTATTCTCAGCGCGCGCAATAAAAGATTTGGCAATACCGGCTTTTTCTGGAAACCGGTCCAAAAAGGATTCGAGCATATTATCCTGAACGTCGACAGCATGAGATTTTTCAACCAACATCATTAAGCAGCCACCGTAGCCGCCACCACCAAAGCGACTACCAAACACGCCGGGTTGCTTGAGAGCCAAGCGGTGTAATTCAATCATGGCCTCGCTACCACATTCATATTGAGCAATTGAGCTATGGCAGGACTGATTCATGAGCTCACCAAACTTTACCCAATCGCCACTGCTCCAGGCCT
>CALIMV010000234.1 GCA_938045275.1 uncultured Granulosicoccaceae bacterium | reverse complement strand
GATTTTCTGATCCGCACTGAGCTCCAGCGGCAGCAGCTCATCTGGTTGAGAAAGATAGGTTTTCTGCTGATACTGCCTAAGTCCGGGCGCCAGCAACCGTATGAGCATGTAATTGTGCTCATAGAGTTCCATTAGCGAATTGAATCGACCCGTGGTTTTGGGTCGAAGGAGCATCGTGTCTTGCATAACCTCAATTTACTGCGATTTGCGCAGTCATTATTATGGTGCTCACAATCGCTAAGTACAATCTTTTAATTATAATAATGATGCACAATCCGGCAGGCTTATTGCCTTGATTTTCGCGATTTCGGCTCCAAAATGTGTCTGTTATTGCAGTATTTATTAGATTATCGATTGATAAATACTTACCGCGTCTGGCGATGTGCGATAATGGAACAGATTAACAGAGGCTAAACCGAGATTTAATGGCTAAAGAAGAACCAATTGAAATGGAAGGGACTGTCGTAGACACCCTGCCAAATACCATGTTCCGTGTGGAACTGGAAAACGGGCATGTCGTGATTGCCCATATTTCTGGAAAAATGCGTAAACACTACATCCGTATTCTCACCGGTGACAAAGTTACCGTACAAATGACACCGTACGACTTGTCTAAAGGTCGTATAACGTACCGTAGTCGTTAGCTTGCCTAACACGAGTAGCGTAGAACGCTTCGCGCTCGGCAATCTGTATATTCCAATTCACCAGTACAAAGTATCAGCGCGATGTAGTACGTGACGTTGTCGTATGTCTCTGATTTAACAATCTGCAATATAACGTGTGCAAGGCCAACGCAGATGTAAACGGCGTTTTGCCCAGGTGCTCGCCCTGATGTAACTGAATTACTTCCAAAGCCAAAGCCTGCCATACCTTGGACAAGCCAGACAAATGCTGCTAATGCCCACCCATCATCTTTTATTATTGTTAGGGCTTCACCGCATAAAAAAGCCGTTCAGCTATTACGCTGACCGGCTTTTGTCGTCACTCATCGAATCGAAACACTTCGAATTGCTTGAATTCTGATCAGAATTACCGTTAAACGGTGGCTTCCTTGTTCTCTCTGCTTTCAAATTCAAAGGCAATTTCTCCTTTGTCATCGAGTATCACATGAACTTTGCCGCCTTTACTCAACGCGCCAAACAGTATTTCATCGGCCAAAGGCTTTTTGATATTTTCAGTGATAATGCGAGCCATTGGTCTTGCCCCCATAGCTGCATCAAAACCGTGTTCGGCAAGCCAGGTTTTCGCCTCATAGTTAAAGTCGATAGAAACCCCTTTATCTTCCAATTGCGCCTCTAGCTCAATAATGAACTTGTCGACAACGTTGAGGATAATATCCTTGTTCAACGGTTTGAATTGAATAATAGAGTCGAGTCGATTTCTGAATTCCGGTGAGAACATTTTATTCACTGCTTCAGAACCATCGGTCGTGTGGTCTTGTACGGTAAAGCCCATTGTTGAGCGTGATATTGACTCGGCACCGGCATTGGTCGTCATAATCAGAATGATGTTTCGAAAATCTGCTTTACGACCGTTATTGTCAGTCAGCGTGCCATGATCCATAACTTGAAGTAATAAGTTAAATACATCCGGGTGTGCTTTTTCAATTTCGTCGAGCAATACAACACAATGCGGGTTTTGAACAACCGCATCGGTTAACAGTCCGCCCTGATCAAAACCGACATAACCAGGTGGTGCACCTATCAGTCGAGATACAGTGTGTCGCTCCATATATTCTGACATGTCAAAGCGAACCAACTCTACACCCATGACTTTAGCCAATTGTTTAGTGACCTCGGTCTTACCAACACCTGTTGGTCCGGCGAACATAAAACTGCCTATCGGTTTGTCTTGAGCAGCAAGGCCAGAGCGCGACATTTTGATTGCCGCCGACAGAGTGTCTATAGCATCGTCCTGGCCAAACACTAACATACGCAAATCTCGCGACAATGTTTTGAGTTTGTCCATATCTGTTGAAGATACGCTCTTTTCCGGAATACGAGCAATTTTGGCAATAATCGCTTCAATGTCTTTAACAGTGATGGACTTTTTGCCCTTTGTAGATGGCCCTTTCACGCGATGGTTAGCGCCAGCTTCATCGATTACATCGATGGCTTTGTCTGGCAGAAAACGATCATTAATGTACCGACCAGATAGTTCAGCTGCCGTTTTCAATGCATTCTGCGAGTACTTTACTTCATGAAATTCTTCGTAGCGTGTTTTCAGTCCTTTGAGAATTTCATATGTTTGCTCAACCGTTGGTTCAACAACGTCGATTTTTTGAAAACGACGTGACAAAGCACGATCTTTTTCGAAGATGCCACGATACTCTTGATACGTGGTTGAGCCAATGCACTTTAATTCACCTGAGGCCAACATGGGTTTAATAAGATTAGATGCGTCCATAACACCACCGGAGGCCGCACCAGCACCAATAATGGTGTGGATTTCATCAATAAACAGAATCGCACCCGGTTCTTTTTTAAGCTGAGTCAGTATACTTTTTAATCGTTTTTCAAAATCACCGCGGTATTTGGTACCGGCAACCAGAGCGCCCAGGTCGAGCGAATAAATAACACTGTCTGATAAGACATCTGGCACTTCTTCATCAACAATCTTTTTTGCAAGGCCTTCTGCGATGGCTGTCTTGCCAACGCCCGCTTCACCGACCAGCAAAGGGTTGTTTTTTCGACGCCTGCACAACACCTGAGATGCGCGCTCTATTTCAAATTCACGGCCAATTAGCGGGTCAATCTCGCCTGCCTGCGCTTTTACGTTGAGGTTAGTTGCATACTTGTCGAGCGGTTTGGCATCAGATTCGCCTTCTTCTGCACCGTACTCCGTAGCACCTTCCTCCGAATCTTCAGGTTCGTCCTGAGCGTTCTTGGCAATTCCGTGAGAAATGTAATTAACAACGTCAAGGCGAGTAATGTTCTGTTTGTTTAACAGGTATACGGTTTGTGAATCCTGTTCTCCAAATATAGCAACCAATACATTAGCGCCAGTCACTTCCTTTTTACCAGAACTTTGTACATGGAATACAGCGCGTTGCAATACCCGCTGAAAACCAAGCGTTGGCTGAGTTTCTCGAGTATCGTTTTCATCCAGCAATGGGGTATTTTCCTCGACAAAGGTATCAAGTTCGTCTCGAAGCGTATCCAGATCACCACCGCATGCCCGCAGCACTTGTGCCGCAGTCGGATTGTCGATGAGTGCGAGCAGTAAATGCTCGACAGTCATGAACTCAAATCGTCTGGCACGTGCTTCCTTGAACGCATTGTTTAAAGTAAATTCCAGCTCTTTGCTTAGCATTGTTATCGTTGACCGAAGTTAGTCCAAATAATTGCGGCAGTCACTTTGAAACTGCCCCGTTTACGCTTCTTCCATATCGCACATTAGCGGATGTTTTCCCTCTCGAGCATATTGATTCACCAAAGCCACTTTAGTTTCAGCGATCTCGCGAGTAAAAACTCCGCAAACACCTTTGCCCTTCTGATGAACATGCAACATAATCGCATGAGCTTGCTCACCGTCAAGGTTAAAAAACAGTTGTAATACCTCAACAACAAACTCCATCGGTGTGTAGTCGTCATTGATCAGCACAACTTTAAACAACGGTGGTTTTGCCAGTTGAGGCTTCGCCCTTTCAACGACCAGACCACCTTCATTGTCGTTACTGTGTTCTTTTTCACTCATTCAGCGATTTCCACGAATCTCATTGCAGCGTTGCCAACTATCATTTTACTGCGCAATCAGGGTCTTGCAATGTGATTCAGTGCAGTTATGCAACCCGCAATATTCGTACCCTTCCCAAATAAGTATGGGTATTTCCCGCTATTTAAATATGCGGCCAATAAATGCCCTGCTTTAGCCATTTCTACAGTTAGCTCCAGTATATACATAGGCGGCGGGTTCCTGACGCATATCCCGCCAATCCTGACTGTGTATACCTAAATTGTAGACCTGTGAGACCGGTTTCGGTTCGAGAAAATGTGGAAATTCGAAAGACGTAATGTGAAGGAATAGGCACCATAATTGGGCCAATTTTACGATCTGTGATGCTTTAGCCTGCGACGCTTTTCTCGTGCTTTTGCCATTGATAAATCGGATCGTTTACGCTTTCGCTGCCCTGACGGAGATGGCAGATAGTGCGTTTCGGTCTCATCGTTTGTCGTATTTTCAATTTCTGATGCACCCGCATCGCCCTGTAACTCATTGCTTTCGCGAGCTTCATAAGCATTCGTACGCCTTTTTTTCGGCTCGGCATCTTTGGCTTTTTTACGCAATTGCATATCAATAACTTGCATGCATACCAAGTATGCCCAAAAATTGGAGGTAAATTCCAGATTTACTGCACGCGAACCAAACATGCAAATGACTGCGTAACATACGGTTGCTGATGCTCCGCCTATACCAATGGCCCGTATAAATAAATCTTCCTTGTTTCTCGACAGGGATCTGCCTAGATGAAACGAGTAACCAAGGATCATTAAAAACAAGACCAACGCTGGCAAACCCATTTGCGAAGCTATGTATATATACGTATTGTGCGGATCGCTCTCCCAAATATCACGTTCTGTGTATTCGCCTTTGAGCTTTTGAAAGCCTTTAAACCCTTTTCCCAAAATAGGGCTTTCCAGGATCATCTTACCGCCGGCTCGCCACAGGATAATGCGATGCTCGGAACTCTTATCCAATTTCTCAGGTTGAGCACTCTGCACTTTTTCATCTTGTGGGAAAAACCGATCTTTAATAGAGTCTGGAAACAAGCCTGGAAATACCAACAACAGGCATAACCCAAGGGTGCCAAAAAATATTAAAAAGCCCTTGCCTTTAAAATAGGCAGCCAGAAAGCCACCCACCGCCATGGCCACGTACGCACCTCGAGAGAATGTAGTAATGAGCACTTTCGCTGCAACCAAAAAATACGGCGTTAATATCCAAGCACGTATGTCTTTGATATAAGTTACAAAAATAGCCACCAAGGGTAATGTGGTGTACGCCACGAAACCACCAAACATATTCGGTTGTTTATGCGGACCACCAACGCGGCTTTTATCGATGGTTGAGCCACCCATCTTGTCCAGCATTTCGGGTATGGAATATAACGCCAGAACAACTGTACCAATACACATATATATAACAACTCGTTTGGCTGTTTCGGTATTTCGTACACAGCTCAAAGCAATGAAATACATGACGAACTGGTCAAGCCAGGCCTTGTAGCTCAACAATTCGTTGTACATCAAGTGCTCGTAACCACCCGGTTCGCGCATAACCGTGAATCCGGATAAAGCGCTGATAAATCCAAAC
The DNA here is from genome assembly GCA_938045275.1 of uncultured Granulosicoccaceae bacterium. GTDB lineage: Bacteria > Pseudomonadota > Gammaproteobacteria > Granulosicoccales > Granulosicoccaceae > Granulosicoccus. The sequence goes on along the minus strand of CALIMV010000234.1, from coordinate 25,781 downwards.
GCAAAGACAATCGTTGTGCCGGGCGGCCAATTAAGCCAACTTACTCGCCCATCCGCCTTCGCCATTACCGCCGCGAACAACCCAAGAAGAATAAGCATATTGGTGCCATTGACACCAGGTGCAATGGGTATTACGTAAGTTGTTGAAAATGGAACGTACAAAATGAAACACGCCAGCACCAACTCTACGGTTTTGAATGACGAGGCAAATACATAGAGCCCCATAAACGCGGCAGGGGCGTACAACAGCCACATTGGCCAAGGTCCCGTTAACGCTACACCTATAGCCAGCAGAGCGGGCGCCATTAAAAAAAGTATAACCGGACGCAAACCTTCCCATGCCGGGAAACCATAGCTCATGGAAGCTCGTGCGGCGTCTTTACGCTTTTTGCTCTTAGACCGGCTTCTACCACCAAGGCGGGATCGACGACCATGATCGCCTACATCAGCAACCGAGTCGTTGATGCCATCAAGGGCATCTGTGTCAACGGGCTGAAATGGATTTATAGAGGCCATGATATAGACGATTTCCCAAAGTACGCTTTACCAGCGTCTTGGCTTTTTGTTTACCTTGTTCAATTGCATAATAGGTAGCATCACCATTGATGATTCGATCAAACTCATCCAGGGTCGTGCTTCGACGAATAGCGACTCTCTTAAATGGCGCCTTGGCATTTAAGTCGCTTTGTTTAAGAATCCCAATGGTAGACCCGAACAGCTGCCGATATCCTGATTTTCGTGAAATCTCCAGGGTACGTTGGCTATATCGACCACCAGGATACGAGATTGATTCTATCTGTTGGCCGCTTTGATCTGATAGTTGTTGCATACTTTGACGTAGTTCACATTCTGCTTCTTCATCCGATAAGTCATCAAAGAAGCGGTGAGTGGTGCCGTGCGAACCAATCTGCAAACCACTTTGAGACATTAAGGCCAGTTGTTCGGCTGAGCAAAAATGTTCACGCTGATTAACAAAGTCGCTGGTCACAAACATATAAGCGTGCAAACCCCTCTCTACGAGCAACGGCATGGCAATATCAAAGTTACTGACATGACCGTCGTCGAAAGTAATTACAACATCGGGCATGACACTGTTCACATCTGTTAACAAGCCCACACGCTTGTTTTTCAATCGATCGAGTTGTGCAACAAAATTTTCAGTTGACACAGCATACGGTACATCTTCGGCATCAATTTTATCGGTATTATCCCCATCAAACAGGCTGTGATACATCAGCACTACGCTCAAGATTGTCTCCAACGAACGTTAGCGTTACCAGTAATGTATCGAAATGCGCCAGCGACAGACGCTGCGTTGAGCTGTATGAACACTTTAATAAAGTTAAATAATTTGTTATCCAACGCTTTTACACCTGCCATGTTGGCCAACCCAACCCCATAGAATAGAACTTGAACCACAAACATAAGTTTGAGGAACCACCCAGTTCCTATCATGGATGCCAGGAAAGCCAGCAACATAGCGTAGGGGACCAATAAACGAAAGACCTTATGAGATAAAAACTGCAAAAACACCGGATTCTTCTTGGGATTGAACAACCAGCGTTGCCGTGAAAATGACTGAAAGTTTCCAGCCAATGTTCTGCTCTTGCGCCGAAATTCATCGTTGACACTCGCCTCCGCTTTATCAAACACACGGGCATCTGGTTCAAATACCGTGCGTTTACCGCGAGCAAGGATGGATATTGGTGTATCAAAATCGTCAAGCAACACATCGGCCTTATGCGGTCGAAAGTCACATTTGCGAATAGCGTAGAGCGCACCGGTTGCCCCGGTTGTAGAATACAATTTACTTTCGTTCAGCCTAATCCATTTCTCGTACCGCCAATACAATCCGACGTTGGCCGATTCAACACCTTCGTCATCTGCAAGCGACAATTCTCCACTGACCGCGCCAACATCGGTTTCCGTCAGCCGCTCGGTTAGTACTTTCAAGGCATTTGCAGAAACACGCTGTCTGGCATCCATAAACACCAATACCTGCCCGGTTGACTCTGCCACACCCTTATTTAGTGCAGTTGGTTTACCGGCTGCAGGGGCATAGTGAATGAATTTAAGCCCGTCCATGGTTTTTTGCGCCTCTGTCAATAGAGCAACTGTTTGATCAGTCGAGCCATCGGATACAAATACAAACTCAAGTTTATGGGCCGGGTAATCCAGCGCTTTTAGGCTGGCAAGTTTGGTCGGAATATTGGCTTCTTCATTATGGGCCGCGATAATGACGCTAACTGAGGGATACTCTTTGAGCGGCCGGCGTATAAACTCTGGTCGGCCCCTTGCTCGTATAGCCAACCACAATGGGAATACAGCAAAGGTATAAAAACAGAACAACGCGCAAACCAGGAAAATCCAGATCATTTCACCGTACCCGCTTTGTATGGAGGCAAACGGTCCAACACCATTTTGCGAATTTTAGTGTCAACTGACATCACTGCAAAAACCAGTAATACGCTACCGGCAAGGCCTTTAAACGCTAAGTTGGCAAAATCACTGCCAAAATGTAGTTTGAACAACAGTGTATACACAATCAAACTCAACAACGTGATAAGCAGCGGTACTCGAATGCTTATTTTGAACGATAAGAAATTAAAAGCACTAAAGCTAACACCGATCACAAATACAAGGTAAGAGATAATTGTAACCACTGCAGCACCAAGAATGCCATATATGGGGATGGCAATTAAGTTAAATGCCAGATTCAGAATGGTTGCCAGTACGCCCCAAAACATCAGTGCCTTGGTGTTCTTTTTAATATACAACCCTGCTGCCAAAAAGTGCATCGCCCCCTCGAGAAGAAAACTGAAGGCAACAAACGGAATAATGATAGTGCCAGGTGAATACTTGTCACTAGCAAGAAAACTCAGTAGATATGGACTGACCAAAGAGAATAAAGTGATTAACGGAATACCAACCACGAAGTAAGTATGCATACCATCGGCTAAAAAGGCCTGCGTTTTCGTCGCACCTTCAGTTTCCCACAATTGCATGTAGTACGGCTTTAACGCTTGCACCATCGCCGCTAAAAGAATGAGATCAAGATAGGAGGTCAGGTTGTATGATGCTGAATACATACCCAGCGCATTCTCGCCCAAAACGGCCTGAATAATATACCGGTCGCTCAAACGCATAACCAGGCCAAGCGTTTCCAACATCATTAAAGGCATACCATAGAGCAGCATGGCCTTGCCAAGAGTTGGGGTAATTTCATGCAGCTTGAAATGGAAGTCTGGCCAGTACTTTCTGGCAGCAAATCCCACACTTATGATCTCGGCAATCAGCATCGCTACCAACACAATAAAAACGCTGAATTGGTATAGAAGCATGACGCCAATAATCAGGGCTAGATACAGGTATCGACTCAAAATAAGGGTAATACCAACCACCGCACTGCGCTGCTGTGCTCGCATGTAGTTCAAAATACCACTGCCAAGCAAACGCAAAAAAACAATACCTGACGCCAGCATGGCCAGTTGCGTTATGTTCTCAAAATCGGAAACTCGCGGCAGTAAGGCATAACCGGTAATGACCCACAAACCAGTTGTAACTATGGCAAGCGCGACAAAAATGACAACGATGGTGCTGTTCATTTCGTTCATGCTGAACGAGATATTCTTGTTTTTAATCTGCGCGTAGTAGCGAATAACAGCGTGCTGCACGCCAAGCTTCCCAAAAGCCACAAACAAAGTCAGGCTTGACGTAATTAATCCAAGAATGCCGTATTCGGGTACGGTTAAGGAACGGGTTAGCAGCGGAAATGTGATTATGCCCGCCATCGCGGCAAGCATCCCTGCTGAGAAATAGTTGCGTATATGTGTTAAAGCGCCTGAGGCGGCCACGATCTGAATGACCTGCGCTTACGAGGCGTGCTGATAGGTTTCATGCAGTGCTGAGAGACCGCAGAATTCTGCACCCTCTTGCTTGCACCACTCTAACCCGGCAACCATGTTGTCAATAAATTTTTGAACGTCCGCCTTGGTTTGCGGATATGGCGAGGCTTTTTCAATCACCTCCATTGAATGAAACATCATGTTGATATTGACAACTTCTTTATCTGCGTGCTTTCGCAGCTGATACTGAACAATATCTTTCATCTGGTCAACGCTTGCGAACCACGGGCGAAACCAAATTGGCGTGCGACGCAGTAGTCGCGGTTTCACCGTAACAGGTACTTCCAGAATTCGTTGATGTGAATAATTACCAGGGATAATTATTTCATCTTTCGCCGGGAAATAGGGTTGTTCCGGAGCCTTGCGAAAATCGACCGTGGCATTGGGTTCCGACCAACGTATGTAGGGCGTTACACTGGTATCCACTTTGTAGCCAAGCTTTTGCAAGTTATTTAACGAGATTGCGTTAGCACCATAACGTCCTGCTCGGAAGCTGGTTGGTTTATAGCCAAAACTTTGTTCAAACAAGTCTGTTAAGTTAGCTAATTTCTGGTACTCGATATCTTCAGGATAACTACATTGAAAATCAGGACTGTCAACGCCTGCATAATCATCAAACTTTTTTTGAGGCTCTATAAACGCGGCATGTAGATGCGTACCAAATTCATATTCACCTTTTAGTGATCGCAATGCGTCTACGCATGCTTTATTTTCCATTACTTCAACAGTGAGCAAATAAGTGGGTACTGCACCAACAGAATCGAATGCTGTTTGCAGTCGATTAGGTACACCCTCAGTTATTGACTCAAAGGTAATTGGATTGGCTCGCACCCAATTTGGGTCATGATCACATTCTGTGTCGATCGACACTGTCACTTTGATCTTTTGAGTTTTACTATTCACTGTAAACCTCGACAAGCTGATCAATTACGCCTTCCATGCCGTACTGCTCTTCTATACACTTTCGACCGTTCTTTCCCATCCTTACATTGTCTTGCCTATCGTCATAACACTTGATAAGCAGCGTAGAAAGCGCGTCTGTGTCACCTACAGGAAACAAGTGACCCGATACGTTGTCCTCAATTAAATCGTGATTTCCCCCTATGTCTGTCGCAATGACCGCTTTCGCCGCATGCATCGCTTCGATAACCGAGTTGGGCAAGCCTTCGGCAAATGAGGGTTGTACATAAAGGTCAAGTCCGGTGTAAAAACTGGCTGTCTCGCTTATCAGGCCCAGAAACTCAACATCATTGGATATACCGTGCTTTTCAATGAGTGCTCGCAATTCTGGTTCAGAGCTACCGGACCCAGCTAAAACAATTCGCATGTTCATATCTGGCCGCTCGCGCTTGCTCTTGGCAAAACTTTCGAGCAGGATATGCACGCCTTTGACTTCGCGAAACCGTCCGCAATAACCAACCGTAAACACGTCAGATTCAGGCTTCACACCTGGCTCATCGCCGGTGTCAATGCCGTTTGGAATGAGTGCTATCTGATCTTCTCTGAAACCGGCATCTATTAACTTTTCTCGAGTCTGCTTACTGATCGTCTGCACATAATCTATATTGCGCATAGCCAAACGCATGATCGCATTGGTGGGATTAAATCTTTTGCGCTGATCTAGTATGCCGCCTTCGAACTCGAAAAAACCCGATATTTTAGTCACTATGGGAATCCGGCTCCATGGCCTGACGATTCCAGCGGTAGCAGCAAGCAAACGCGTAACATGAATGTGCATGCAATCGAAGTCGTCCCGGTGCTTAATCAGAAAATGGCCAAACTTGAACAGCAACACGATTGAACCCAGAAATTTAATATGCGGGTAATCGATCAGAGTAATGGGAATACCATCGACATCAGGTTCCTTGTACTCTCCCGAGATAACACTCGGCGCAAGATACTCCACATGGATACCACGTGCCTTTAGCGCCTGCGCAAGCTTCATAGCTTGTACTTCGGCACCGCCCAGACCAGGAAAACGGCTATCGATTACAAACAGAATACGCAGGTCAGTTTCATCCAGCACCGCTTGCGCATCGGACTGCTCAAGCGTCATCATTGAAGCAAGGACTTTAGTTGGATGGTCAGGTCTTTTGTCGCACGCGTTGGCGGGGCCCAGCGCAAACCAATGGTCGCACGGTTCTCAATGCTGTCGATTTCTTCCAGTGCTCCCGACCTGGTTCGCTCACCTTCAGCAACGTTTACTCGATATCCAAGCTGTGCTTCAAAGCTGCGAGAAATGCGGTATATGAGCTGCGCTTCTCCCAATACCGACTGCGTGGTATCAGGTCGATTATCAAAATCTTGTTTTGTGAAGCTCACTGACGCGTTCATGCGAGTTCGGTTTGTAAAATCATGAGATAAGCTCGAACCTGCGGAGAACGTCGTGCGATCTTCAAGATCGGCAGCAGCTTCAACAAACCCGGTATCGTCGGCAAGCAATCGAAATTCCGATTTCCCGACTCCTGCATATAAGTCCACGGCAGTTTCGGCGGTGGTCACGGCGTAGTTCAGATCAAGGCGCGTTTCATCAAAAAAACCATCACGATCTGACAACGCGCCGGTTCCGGAGTCGATCAATGTCTCAACCAAACTCAAAGACTCATCCCGCAGATCACGTGTAATAGCAACGCCAAACACACTCTGGGCACCAAGTTGGCGTTCGATTGAAAACTGCGCATTAGCACCATTCAATGATTCATCAGCGGTGTCGTATCGAGTGCCTCCTAGGCGTACGTTGTAAGTGTTACGTGCTCGTGATCTGCTCCAGGTGCCTGCTAACGAAAAACGGTTGAAATCACCCTCAACAGTGTCATTTGGGTTATCGGTGAAAACGTTCGTTAGCGCCGCACCCCAGGTGTTTCCGCTATCCGTATCGACACTCCAATTTGCATTGGTGTTGAAAAACGACTCCAGTTGGGTATCGTCCTGACTCTGATTCACATAGTAAAAATTTGCATTGACGCGACTAAAACTATCGAGCTCATAAATGAACTGCGGACCTGTGATAAACACATTCCTTTGTTCATCATTTGAGTTATCAATGGACTGAATACCTTCATCGTCACGCACACTGCCCAGAATATCGCCAACATACCAACTGAACGATCGTGGGGTGACCTGAATTTCAGCTGCCCCTAGAAACTGTGTGATGGCAGAGAAGCTATCATCAGGGTCGTCCAGTCGTCGTCTGGAATATATCTCGCCAGCAAAGCCACCCGTGACCCTGGTTCCTTTTTGCTCACCAAATACACCAAACTGGATATTGCCCACTTGCCCTTCTATTTCTTCGCCCTGGTTACTACCATCCACATTGTCGGAGGCACTGACCAAAACCTGGCTCTCAAAACCAACTTCCAATGCAGCAACGCTACTGGAAATAAATAAAAGCGCGAACGCGCATACTGTGTATCGAAACAACACTGGATAAATAACTCGTTAGATCTGCCGACTAAGACGGCTGGTCGTTAATGACAATTCCGGCCAATTTGCGCTCGTCGATCTCGTCGACTATGCCATCCAATACCCCTGGCGTAACACCACCATAAGGAAGGACAAGGACGGTGTAATCACAAATATCGGACAGAATGCGAGCATCTGCAGATGTTGTCATTGCAGGGCCATCAACAACCACATATCGATTATCGTATCGATCTTTGATGTCTTGCATGAGTTGCTTGTATCGCGCAGAAGTAAAGTGTTCAGCACTTATTTCTGTGTGGCTACCAATGGGTATAACGCGCATGCGAGGAATACCACTGGGGCTCACAATATGTTCCACACCCAAGTCCGGGTGTTCCAGGTACTCAAGAAGACCATGCGAGTCGTCCCTGCCAATGAGCTTGAGCAGTTTATGAATAACCGGATCATGCAAGTTAGCATCAACCAGTAAAGAGGTTTTTGCTTTGTCAAACGCTATGGTAGATGCCAGATTTAGTGCAACAAAGCTGCCCCCGCCTTGTGGAACGACAGAGCTTACCAGCACAGAGAAGTTGCCTTCATCTTTCAGGCTGTAGAGCTTAGTACGCAACTGGCGCATCGCATCGACAAGCGGCCGATTTTGCGAACGCGGATGAACAATGCCGAGTAAATCGAGTTGGCGATCGCTAAAGAGCTTCGCCTCTTCCATATTCGCAAGATCTGCGCGGGCTTTATCTGCCAGGCCGACCGAATCGGTGGCACTTAGGTTCGTTCGACCCTGAGTGGTGCGATTGACCGGCACCATATCCCGCCCGGTCTCTTTACGATTACGCCTGAGCCGCTTGCCTTGCTGTTGCTGCACAATTGAACGTACATTTGCAATTTTCGCTCTATCAGTCATTACACTGCTCCCTGAGACGAAATCGCCAACATGTACTTAGCGATCGCTACGATAATATAAAGTGCAACAACAAGCACAACGACCCCGATTGCTGTTATGGGTCTATCGAACAGGCTTGGCTTCTCATTGGGCTGCGGCATATGAGGCACAGTCGTTAACAGCGGCAATTCTAACAAATCCGTTACTGCCGAGGACGTTCTGATGCGAGGATCGAGTTTTAAAAACACAATTAGATAAATGATAGGCAAAATTATCGAGAGTACAAGGCCCATAGCAGCAATATGCATGAATCTGAGTCCAGTTGGTAACACCGGAAAATTCGCAGGTTGCTGAATGCGATAAAGCACACCTTGCTTCTCAGCACCCAGGCTCATTGACAATCGTGCACTCTCTTGTCGCCTTAGTAGATCTTCGTATAGATCTTTATTGATCTGATAATCACGAGTCAGTTCGGTAAGTTCACGCTCCACTTTGCTGGAAACGGTAGATCGCGCTACCTCTTGATCTAGCATGACCTTAAGCTGTGCGGCACGTGAGCGCTGTGACTCGGCTTCCCGGGTTATTTGTGACAGGTTGGTGCGCATCATCTGCAATGCCGGATTCGTGCCGCTGGCACCTCTGTTAACGGCCTGTGCACCACCGTTGTAAACAGCTTGAATTTGTGCCTTCAGGCTGATTATTTCCGGGTAGTCGTCGGTGTAAGACAAGCGCAGCACATCAATTTGCTGTTGTAGACCAGCAACTCTCGCCGCTAACTGATCGCTCGCGTATTGCTTGTCCAGAATTGCCGCCTCTGACTTCAGTTGACGTTCCAGCGTTACACGACGCTGATTGAATTCAGCATACTGAAGGTTCGCAGATTCCATGTCGCGTCTTAACTGGACTATGCGAGATTCAACATCGTTTCCAGTTACTGTACTAATGCCGGGATATTGTTGCCTAAAGCTCTCAAGACGTGCTTCAGCATCTTCCAATTTCGTGCGATAGGTTTCCACCTGATCAACGATAAAATCAAACGCCTCGGTGGTTTCCTTACTGGACGTCTGCATCGATTTGGCCAAAAACATATCTGCCATAAGTGTGGCTGTCTCAAACGCCACTTTCGGATCGGTGTTCTCGACCACAATTTCCAACAGAAGGTTATCGATGTTGAAAATTTCCGTGTTCTTGATGAGGTCTTTTTTAACGCGCTCCCGTTCGACAGGAGAACTGTTTTCATCCACGTAACCGGCTTCCAAGATAACCCGGTCCATGATGTCATTGCTAAACAATGTTTCACGAGCCACTGAGGCCTGGTTAGTTTCGAGAGCGGTTTCTACCCCCGCTACCACCTGTACCGCATTCTGACTATCAACGTGCAGTTGCACGTAGGAAGAGTATTTTTTCTGCCAGAACCAGGCAGTAACCAGAAATAGCAGCGCTACTATTGCGAAAATGGCAAGCAATGTTCCGCGTCTCGCTGACGCCTCGCGGGAAAGTAATGGCGCCCATTCATCGAGTGTAATGTTACTCATAGCTGCTTATAACCGCAGCTGTTGTCAAATAGCTTCATGATTTTTATCTGTGTTATTTAAAACCGTCTTTCAGGAATTGAAATCACATCACCAGGAAAGAGGCTGTAATTTGTATCCAGTACGCCATCTTTTAAAATACTTTCCAAATAAACGGGGTAAATCTTCGTGTCGCCATCTATTGTTCTATAAAGTTTAGCAGCTTCTGGAGAGGCAAATTCATTAACACCACCTGCTTCCAGAACCAAATCCAGCACCGTCATGCCTTCTCTGTGGCTGATCGATTTCGGTTCGGCTACACCGCCAACGACACGAACCCGGTTTTTGAATTCGTCGCTGTTGAGCTCTTCAACAATAATTGACACTTTTGGCGTACGGATGTACTGCAGCAATTTGGTTTCGGTATCTCGAGCGATCTCACTGGGCGTTCGTTTACCGGCAAGCACATCGCCAACCAGTGGCACTGAAATGTATCCATCCGGGCGAACCGGTACTCGCACATTGAGATCAGGGTTTTTCCAGACACTGACGCTGACAATATCCCCGGAACCGAGACGGTATTCTGGAGACTCACTTGATTCAGGTTCAGGCGGCCGAAATTCTTCTTCCAAAATGCCACCACCGGTACCACAGCCAATCAAGGCCAATGAGAGGAGGATTATGATGTAACGGGTATAAATCATTCTTCTTTTCTTCCTTGGTCTCTAAGTACCTGATTCCACAATACCAAACCTGCTAGACAGGTTAACTAATACTTTGAACTAAGCATTAGAGGTTGTTGTATTTAACGGGTATCGGCAGAGATTCATTAAAAATTAAAAAACAACGTTCTACTACCCAATTCACAAAGCATACTGAATTGGTAGTTTTATTACCTAGAGGTATGTCCTAACTTGAGCCGATAGGTGCGGTGTGCCACAAATTTATACATCTCCAACATTTTAACTTATGCTCACAACCATTTGGGCTCAATCGACGGTAAGCTATAGTTTGAGGCATTGGAGGACAGATGTGGCAATTCAATTTCGGCACAATTATCAACTACTCGAACTCAATCCGGGTTCTGATTGGGAAATGGCGAAGAAAAACTACCGTCGGCTAGTTCACGCGTGCCACCCCGATCGATTTGCCCAAAAACCCCGAGAGCGCATACACGCTCAGCAGCAATTTATTGAATTAACTAAAGCATTCAATAGTTTGCGTACATTCTATCGTGAAAATCACCGTATGCCTTTTGAACAAATTAAGCATGCCGTTGCCGACGCACCTGAGCCACCTCCGAGTCAACGAGTCGGGTCAAACGATGAATCAATGTTCGAATCTGGCATATTAAACAAACGTAAACCTTCATCGAAGAGTCTTCGTGAAAGTATATTAAAACCATTGCTCTGGATCTTGCCAACCGGCGCCACTATTCTTGCTGGGTTAGTCGCCTTCGTTATTATTGACCGAAACACGAAGTTGAATACTATCGAAGAGGCGAAACGAGTGCTGAACACGTCAGAACCCAGTGAGTATATGCGCAACGACGATAAAATTTCGCAGGTTAATAGTCGTGCCGTGCTTTTGAACAAATCAAACAGCAGTTCAAAAATGGGTGACAAATTGGCCAAGGACCTGTTCAAGTAACTTAGCTGCCCAATTTCAACTGACCAATATCGCGGTTGTTAATTATCGCAATTGATAACTATCGCGCACCCTTGCCGAACAGCACCACCTCAGCTGTTTGACACAAAATCAGCATATCTAGAAAAATCGTGTGGTTTTTAATGTAGTACAAGTCATATTCCTGCTTTTGAACTGAATCCTCCAATGAGGCCCCATAGGGGTAACACACCTGCGCCCAACCTGTTATCCCAGGTTTGACCGCATGCCTTTCCTGGTAGTACGGAATATCTACGGTTAGTTGGTCAACAAACTGCGGTCGTTCGGGTCTTGGACCAACAAAACTCATGTCGCCACGCAAAACGTTCAATATCTGGGGCAATTCATCGATACGAGTTTTGCGAATGACGTTTCCGGTTGCGGTTACTCGGCTGTCGTTCTTAGTGGCCCATTGAGCAACGCCGTCACGCTCGGCATTCACCGACATGCTTCGAAATTTGAGCACTTGAAATGGCTCGCCCAAGCGGCCCACTCGTGTCTGCCCATAAAAAATGGGAGCGTTGATGCCGTCTTCGATTTTGATGGCCAGAATGGCGAGTAACATAAATGGCCAAGTGATCATTAAAATTAGCGCACTCGCAAGCACATCGAATACGCGTTTTGACACATCACGGAACGCCCCTCTATCGAAGCCATCGGAATAAATGAGCCAATCTGGCCGGAGTATGTCCAACGGCAGCTTGCCTTGCTCGCGTTCAAAGAAACCCAGCAGGTCGATAACATCGATTCCGTAGAGTTTGCATTTCAGTAGTTGATCGAGTGGCATTGCATTGCGACGTTCATCGGCAGCAACCACAATTTCATCGATGCCATATTCAATGCAATAATCCAGAATTGTTTTGCCGCCCAGATCAATCAATAGTGATGAGTCGACCTGTACCGACTCATCGGTTGCCAGTTTCAGATACCCAACAACCCTGAATCCTCTACGATCAACCCTACGACGAAGTCTTCGCGGTATCGAAGCGGCTTTCTCACCGGCACCCAGTACCAATACCCTGATTTTCAGAATATCTCGATCAACATAATAGAAAAACATTGGTCGAATGGTGCCGACCATAAAAAAAGCCAAAACCAAGGCAAGTGCAAAGACACCACGTCCCAGATACAGACTCGGAATAAGGTAATACATCAGAGCAAGAACAGCCGCCCCGCACAGAAAGCCAATAACTGAGCGCAGAAACACGCCAAGAATACCGCCACGAAATCGACTTTGATACAACCCCATGGCCATCATGGTTACAGGCATAACAAGACCAAACAGAATGGAAGTCACCACGGGTGAGTTGATACTTTCAATTTCTGTGATCTGTTGACCATCGAAACGCACATAAACGGATACGTAAACGGCCACCACACATACGCAGAATTCAATTACAGCGAGCAGCAGAAACGGCACTCGAAGATGCATTTTAAAAAACTTAAACGTAGCCACAGCTGTTATTTATTCCCTGTTACGTCCACCCAAAATAGCGGTGTATATCCGAAAAACTGTAATCGTATTCAATAGTTACATAGACATGCCGATACGCTAACGAAGCTATTCGGATCCATTTCGATGAAACTGTCGAAGCAATCACAACTGGAGCAAAGTCTCGAACAACTCGGGGCCAATTCCACCCAAGGCTGGGGCGACATTGAAAAGCAATACCGCCAGCTTGCGCAACAATGGCACCCAGACCGAAACACAGGCCATGGGCACGATGCTGCCAAAAACAAATTCATCGAAATTAACTCAGCTTACAATTATATCCGTTCACACTACCGGAAAACGGGTTCGATTCAGACTCCAATGTCGACCGAGCGACACGGCCCACTGCTTGGCACAAAAAAACAAACTGTGATCAAACCCACTTTGTATAAAAACAAATTTTTCATTGCAGCATTCGCCTCTACGATGATAGCTGTCTTGTTCGGTGCATTATTGTGGTCGCTCGATTCGCGTTTGGCAGAAAACAATCGTGGCAGAGCCAGTGCGGAACAAACAGACATCACAAAAAAGTCAAATTTAGCACCACAAGACACTCTGCCTTTACCTGGCGATGTTTCCAAACAATCGTCTGCTGATGCAGCATTTTAGGTAAAACTACTGAACTTTTTTGGCTAACTTAAGCTGAGTTAGCTTCCTTGAGCTAAAAGCACAAGCCTTTATTTTAAGGTTTAGTCACAATACGTTTCGAAACACAACAGCTAAGGATACGCTTTCCCGTATACTTTGGCCATTTGAAGAAACTGAGTGCATCTATGATCACTTTGTTTAGAATAATTTGGATTAAGTTATGTTCAAGATTGAAGCAAACGATAGCCTTGCCGTAATTGGTTTGGGGTACGTGGGTCTGCCGCTGGCGGTTGAATTTGGCAAAGGCACACCAACTATTGGTTTTGATATCAATCAAGATCGGATAGATGAGCTGAACAGCGGCAAAGACCGAACACTTGAGGTTTCATCGGAGGAAATTGCAGAAGCCAAGCACATCAGCTTTACCAGCAACATCGATGATGTTAAATCATGCAAAGTATTTATTGTCACAGTTCCAACGCCAATAAACAGTCACAAACAACCAGACCTTACACCACTGATCAAAGCCAGCGAAGCCATAGGTTCCGTTATGCAAGCAGGCTCGGTGGTTATCTATGAATCAACCGTCTACCCTGGTGCAACCGAAGAAGTCTGTGTGCCTATACTTGAGCGTATGTCAGGTATGAGCTTCAACAAAGATTTTTATGCAGGGTACAGTCCAGAGCGAATCAATCCTGGTGACAAGGAACATCGCGTGAGTAACATCATGAAAGTTACTGCAGGCTCAACACCTGAGGTCGCTGAGGAAGTTGACAAGCTCTACCAGCGCATAATCACAGCAGGTACCCACAGTGCCAGCAGTATCAAGGTTGCCGAAGCAGCGAAAGTTATTGAGAATACCCAACGAGACTTGAATATCGCTCTGATCAACGAACTGGCAATCATATTCGATAGGCTTGACATCGATACGCTTGAAGTTCTCGAAGCCGCCGGCACCAAATGGAATTTTCTACCGTTCCGCCCAGGATTGGTTGGTGGTCACTGCATCAGCGTTGACCCTTACTATCTGACGCACAAAGCCCAGGAGATTGGCTATCATCCACAAGTCATTTTGTCCGGTCGACAAATAAACGACAGCATGGGTGAGTACGTTGCCAGTCAAGTTGTAAAAATGCTGACGCAACGCCGCGTGCATGTGGTTGGTGCGAATATACTGATACTCGGATTAGCGTTTAAAGAGAATTGCCCCGACCTACGTAATACTCGAGTTGTGGACATCATCAGCGAGCTGGATAACTATCACGCAACTGTTGAAGTATATGACCCATGGGTAGACCCTGAAGAAGCCATGCACGAATATAATATCAGTCCGGTTACAGAGCTCGAAAACGGCCGATATGACGCTATTATTCTGGCAGTGGGACATCAACAATTTATTGATATGGGTGCTGATGCCATACACGCCTTGGGTCGCGAAAAGCATGTCCTTTATGATATTAAAAGTGCGCTACCGATAGAAAGCGTCGACGCCAGATTGTAGCTAGTCGCTAAAACCAATAAACACTGAATAACGGTTGTTAATATATGAAAGTCCTGATCACTGGCACCGCCGGCTTCATCGGCTCCAATTTGGCATTGAAACTTCTGGCGCGCGGCGACGAAGTCATTGGTATAGACAATGTCAACGACTACTACGACGTCAACTTGAAACTGGCTCGCCTGGAACGTGTCAAAGCGCATGACGGGTTTACCGAAGTTCGTGGTGATCTTGAAAATCGAGATGTAGTGGCTGAGGCGTTTAAAAAACATAAACCTCAACGCGTCGTTAATCTGGCTGCTCAGGCTGGCGTACGCTACTCACTTGAAAACCCGTATGCGTATCTCGACGCAAACGTGTTGGGCTTTATGAATATTCTTGAAAACTGCCGTTATCACGAAGTTGAACATCTCGTGTACGCATCATCGAGCTCTGTTTATGGCAACCACACCAATATGCCATTTTCTATCCACGAACCTGTTGATCACCCGGTTAGCCTCTACGCTGCAACGAAAAAGTCTAACGAGCTAATGGCCCATACGTATAGCCACCTATTTAACATTCCGACAACCGGGTTGCGTTTTTTCACTGTGTACGGCCCGTGGGGTCGACCAGATATGGCCTTGTTCTTATTCACCAATAACATTCTTCAAGGCAAGCCAATTGATGTGTTTAATTACGGTAAGCACAAACGCGACTTCACCTTCGTAGAAGATATTGTCGAGGGCGTAACACGCACCCTAGACAAAGTCGCTGCACCTAACCCCGATTGGGACAGCAACAACCCAGACCCTGCGACCAGCAGTGCCCCATTTCGAGTGTACAACATAGGCAACAACCAGCCAGTTGACCTTGAGCATTACATTCATGTGCTGGAAGAGTGTTTGGGGAAAAAGGCTGAGAAAAATTTACTACCACTACAGGCCGGCGATGTACCCGATACCTATGCAGACGTATCTGATCTGATCAAAGATGTGGACTACAAACCGAACACCAGCGTTGAAGACGGTGTGGCCAAATTCGTTGAGTGGTATCGGGAATATTACAAAATATAGGCCCGCAGACACAGAGCGATCTAAACTCTGACTGCCCTGTATGGTGATACGTTTGAAAAACAGGGTAATTTTGAAAAGCAGGGTAATAGCGGTAAGTCTGTTAGAACACGGCAATTTGCGTTAGCAGCAACGCAACAGGCTCAACCTGCTTTCTCAACCTGCTTTCTTAACCTGCTTTAGAGTACAGCTATAAACGATCAGTTACTTTATACAACACCCAGGCCACAGCTTCGTGCAGCAGTAAATCAAACTTTTGCATGGCACTGATTTGCGGCCACACGGCGTAAAAAGGAATATTCTCCAGCCCGTGTCTGTCTACAGCCACCGCGCATACGTCGAGCCCTTGTTTTTCAAATACCGCCTTGGCGCGTTTCATGTGAAGCGCTGAGGTAACCAACAAGATACGCTCAGCAAACTTGTGCTCATTGATCAAGGTTTTAATATTTACTGCGTTCTCAAATGTATTGGATGAGCTGCCTTCCTCATGGATACGTGTTTCGGCAACGCCTGAGCTGCGCAAGTGGTGTCCAATAACCGCCGCCTCGCTCACTTCAACCAGCGCACCGCCTGCCACAAGAACAGGCACATCGGGAAAACGCTGCGACAATTGCTTTGCTTTTTCGGTTCTTACAAACGTTGCGTGATCCATATAGTGCACCTGATCTGCGCGTGAGGCACGCGAGTCCACTCCTCCACCCAACACAACGATGGGTCTGGCTTCCAAACACGCTGGTTCCTCAGTAAACTGATTTTCGATATATAAAAGCATCGGATTAACAATCAGCGGAGCGCTGACAAAGCATACCGAGCCCACCCAAACACAGCTTGCGATGATTAAACACAGATTAATGCGCTTGAACGCCAGTATTAACAGGAATGCCAAAGACAATAAAAACAGCAGCCCAACTGGGTCTATTAACCAGTCTCGAATGAAATTTAGGAACGACATGCGTGAGTGATAAGGTTAAAAGCGCAAAGAAGTGAAATAAAACACGAGTCTAGCCCGAATTGATGCAACAATTAATCCCACTGTGGGCTTATGATTGATATTATCATCATAGTCTGTGCAAATACTGGATAATCAGTTAGTAAATCATGGCTACCCAAGACCCGAACAACTTAAATCAGCTGCGACAATTGCGCTCGTTCTGTGAAGCGGCACAAACTGGCAGCTTTTCCAAAGCGGCAGAGAAGCTAAAACTCTCACAACCATCGGTATCGCTGCAAATACAAGCGCTGGAAAAAGACCTGGATACCTTGTTGTTCGAACGAAGTGGTCCAAAAATCCGACTGACCCCGGCCGGTGAACTCTTACTCGAAATGGCCAGACCATTGGTCGATGGCATTCTACGGTTGGCAGACAGCTTTTCAGCACGTCTTGGCGACGTGCATGCAGGTCCATTGGACATTGCATCGGGTGAGGCCACACTACTCTACATTTTGCCGGATATCATTAACGCGTTTTCGGCCGAGTATCCGCAGATCGATCTCAAACTGCACAACGTGACTGGTCAGGATGGCATGACTTTATTGCGAGCAGATAAAGTTGATTTTGCCGTGGGTTCAATGATCGATATTCCTGATGACATGGTGTATCACCCGATTTACGATTTCAAACCAGCACTTATCATGTGCAAAGGTCATCCACTGGAAGAAAAAGAAAACGTTACACTCGAAGATATCAGCCATTATGGACTCATACTGCCGCCCAGACACTTAAGCACCTGGAGCGTTATCGATCTCATATTCGAACAACATGGACTGGAATACAATGTTGTGATGGAAGTCGGCGGCTGGGAGGTCATTAAGCGCTATGTTGAATCTGGCACCGGTATCAGCATTGTGACCAGTATTTGCCTGCGCGGTTTTGAAAACCTGTCGGTTCGCCCTATGGAAGCCTATTTTCCAACTCGCAGTTATGGTGTTGTTGTAAGGCGCGGAAAATTTTTATCCCCACAGGCCAAACGCTTTCTTGAATTGATGGACGGCAATTTCTTTGCCAAGCAAACGATACCACCAGCCTCAAGAAAAAAGGTTAATCGCGAAGACACGCTCATCACTCACTTATAAAACAGGCCATTACAAAACAGGCCTTTTTATCTAGCGACTGCAAAGAAACTGTACAAACACTTAAACTGACAATAAGCAGTATTCGGGCAATGCTAAGCGGCACTTTACTCGGGTAAGTAAAATGGATGGCAACAAAAGTACGCACGTAATCGTAGGCATGTCTGGTGGGGTTGACTCATCAGTTGCTGCGTTGCGTCTGGTGCAGCAAGGCTACCAAGTGTCGGGCATCTTCATGCAAAACTGGGAAGATGATGATGAACACTGCACCGCTAGACAAGACTACCGTGATGCCAAAGGCGTTGCTGACAAGCTTAATATCCCTTTGAGTACCGTTAATTTTGCCGATGAATACTGGGAGCGCGTATTTGCGCATTTTCTAACTGAGTACGGTGCCGGAAGAACGCCCAATCCAGACATTCTATGCAACAAAGAAATCAAATTTAGCGCATTTCTTGATCATGCTTACGAGCAAGGTGCAGATGCAATCGCGACAGGCCACTACGCACAAACCGGAAAAAGCGGCAATCAGGTACAGCTGCTTCGCGGTCAAGATAACAACAAAGACCAGAGCTACTTCCTGTACACGCTCAATCAGCGTCAGGTTGCAGCCACACTATTTCCTGTAGGCGATCTTGACAAACCCGTGCTGCGACAGTTGGCACAAGATGCGGGCATCCATGTACATAACAAGAAAGACAGTACCGGCATTTGCTTTATCGGCGAGCGAAAATTCAACACATTCCTATCCGAGTATTTGCCTGCGCAACCAGGCAAAATTATGACCGATGCCGGTAATGACATAGGCACACACAATGGGCTCATGTTCTACACACTGGGGCAACGCCAGGGCTTAGGCATTGGTGGGCAAGCCCAGAGTGATGAGTCACCTTGGTATGTGCTGGCCAAAGATGTGCCAGGCAATACACTGATTGTGGGTCAGGGCCACGATCACCCTATGCTATTTCGTGATAATTTAACCTCTCACGACGTACACTGGGTGGCTGGTGTTCCTCCGTCAGCATCATTTCGCTGTACAGCCAAAATTCGCTACCGACAGCACGACCAGGCAGCGCAAGTGCACGTGCAGGAAAACGGACAGATAAAAGCGCTTTTCGACGAACCGGTCAGAGCAATCACCCCGGGACAGTCAATTGTGCTGTATCAGAACGACGTGTGCCTTGGCGGTGGCGTAATCAGCGACTTCGCTGAACCGGTTAATGCATTGCAAAGCAGCCAAGCACACCACAATTGAATCCTTACACACACTATAATGCTCGCATGGCTACCATAAAAACCCCCGAAAACCAGACGCTTGCGCTGGCCGGCATTTTCCAGTCCGTACACCTGTGCAAGTCGTTGGCAACCACAGGGCAGTGCGATGAAGACGAGCTTCGCGGCACACTTCGTTCAATATTAACGCTAAAAAGCGAACGCGTTATCGACGCTTATGGTGGCTCAGCGCGCTCCATGCACAGAGGATTACGCTTGTTGCGCGGTCAATTTGCAGGAAACGATGAAACACGCGACATTGAGCTGGTGCGGTACGCGCATGCCCTGATTCAACTTGGCACTAATGTGTTAGGCGATGATCGCACCGTTGAAGAACTGCGTGTAGGTATCAGCAATGTTCAATCGCAAGACGGCGACGTTCTCGAAGAAGAGCTTATCAATCATCTGGCCAATATTTATCGAAGCAGCATCAGCAACCTGACACCTCGCATCATGGTCAGTGGCGACCCTGATTTTCTGAACGACAATAGCGTTGCTTCAAAAATTCGCGCAGCGCTACTCGGCGGCATTCGCTCGGTTGTGTTGTGGCGACAATGCGGTGGCAGCCGACCCAAACTTGTTATGCAACGCGGCCAACATGCTCGAATAGCGGAAGAGTTGTTACTGGAATAAAACCAGCAGCCTTCTTGAATAACAAACAAGGTGCGTCGGTCAGTTCCCGAACGCACCTGTCTGTTGTATTAATAAAACTGTGTGTAATAAAAGCTATGCAGTCATCTGTATTGCTACAGGAATATCCTTGAACTTCACTTTCGACGAGTCGGCCGACTCCTGGAATTCAGCGATCTCGTTAAAGTTCAAATAACGGTAGATTTCATCGCTCATTGAGTCGATGTCTTTCATGTATTCCATGTATTCCGCAACCGTTGGGAATCGGCCCAGCAAAGCAGCAATGGCTGCAAGCTCAGCCGAACTTAAATACACGTTTGCGTCTTTACCAAGACGATTCGGAAAATTACGCGTCGACGTTGATACTACGGTAGCACCAGGTTTCACGCGCGCCTGATTACCCATGCACAGGGAACACCCTGGCAGTTCCAGGCGGGCACCGGCTGCTCCGAAAATGAAGTAGTAACCCTCCTCCTTCAGTTGGTGTTCATCCATTCGAGTAGGTGGTGCAATCCACAGTACGGTATCCACATACTCTTCGGATTTTTGAATCAGCTTACCAGCAGCTCGATAGTGACCGATATTCGTCATACACGAACCTATAAACACTTCATCGATCTCCACCTTGCCAACTTCAGACAGCGTTTTTACGTCGTCCGGATCGTTTGGACAAGCCAGCAGTGGCTCTTTTATCTCGTTCAGATCGATCTCGATGGTTTCGAAGTACTCAGCGTTAGAATCTGCTTCGAGCAAGGTTGGATTCGCCAACCAGTCTTCCATCTGGCGCGCACGTCGTTCCAGCGTACGAGGGTCGTCGTAGCCTTGGTCTATCATCCAACGAAGCAAGGTAACGTTTGATGTGATGTATTCCTTTAACGGCTCGATATCCAGTTTGATCGTACAACCCCCGGCAGAACGTTCCGCGGTTGCATCGGCTAATTCAAATGCTTGTTCAAGTTTCAGGTCTTTCAAACCTTCAATTTCAATACAACGACCTGAAAATACGTTCTTCTTGCCTTTCTTTTCAATCGTCAACAAACCACGTTTTAACGCTGCATGCGGAATGGCATTAACCAAATCACGCAACGTAATGCCCGGTTGCATCTCACCTTTGAACTTGACCAGAACTGATTCAGGCATGTTCAAAGGCATAACGCCTGTGGCTGCAGCAAACGCAACCAAACCAGATCCTGCAGGAAACGAAATGCCCATCGGAAAACGCGTGTGCGAATCACCGCCAGTGCCCACCGTATCGGGCAGTAGCATGCGATTTAACCATGAGTGAATGATGCCGTCACCCGGGCGCAATGACACACCACCACGAGTGGTCATAAAATCTGGCAATGTATGGTGTGTGCCAACATCGATCGGTTTTGGATAAGCTGCCGTGTGACAGAAAGACTGCATTACCAGGTCGGCTGAAAAGCCAAGGCAAGCCAAATCTTTTAGTTCATCGCGCGTCATTGGGCCTGTTGTATCTTGCGAACCTACCGTTGTCATAATAGGTTCAACATACTGCCCTGGCCGAACACCATCCACACCGCACGCTTTACCAACGATTTTCTGCGCAAGTGTAAAACCAGCATCGCTCGCGTCGCTCACTTCTGGGCGTTGAAACACAGCATTAACTGGACGGCCTAATGCCGCACACGCTCTATCGGATAAACCACGACCAATGATCAGAGGTATGCGTCCATTTGCCCGCACTTCATCCAGCAACACATTGGTACTCAACTCAAATTCACACAGCACTTCATCGGTGCCATGGCGAGTAATTTTTCCGTCGTGCGGGAAGATATCAATGACATCTCCCATTGCCATCTGGTTTACGTCACATTCAATAGGCAATGCACCTGAATCTTCCATGGTGTTAAAAAATATCGGTGCGATCTTGGTTCCAAGACAAATACCACCTTCACGTTTGTTGGGCACGTAAGGTATATCTTCACCGGTTAACCATAATACGGTGTTGGTAGCTGACTTTCTTGACGAACCGGTACCGACAACATCACCTACATAGGCAACCGGATGGCCTTTTTCTTTCAGTGCTTCAAGCTCATCAATGGGTGAATCAGATAAGCCTTCACGCGGAAATTTATGAAATGCTTTGGCATGCAGCGGAATATCAGGCCTTGACCATGCATCCTCTGCTGGCGACAGATCGTCAGTATTTGTCTCACCCGGTACTTTAAATACAGTAACCGTGATTTTCTTCGGGACCTCCGGACGCGCGATAAACCACTCGGCATCAGCCCACGACTCAATGATGGTTTTAGCGTAGCTGTTGCCGCCGTCGGCCTTCTCTTTAACATCGTGAAATGCTTCGAACACAAGCAATGTGTGCGACAGCGCCTTCGTTGCGGCCGGCGCCAGCTCGTCGTTATCGAGAAATTCGATCAGTGACACAATGTTGTACCCGCCGAGCATCGTGCCCAGCAGCTCAACTGCTCGCACTTTATCAATTAGGGGTGTGCTTGCCTCTCCTTTGGCAACGGCTGTAAGAAATGCGGCTTTGACGTACGCCGCCTCATCAACGCCTGCAGGAACACGATTAGTCAGCAGGTCGAGTATGAAGTCTTCCTCACCCTTGGGTGGAGACTTGAGCAGTTCAACCAGCTCGGCAGTTTGTTCTGCATTAAGTGGCTGTGGCACAACACCCAGCGCGGCGCGTTCTTCTACGTGTTGTCGATAGGCAGCGAGCATAAAAATTCCTCTTTTCGGACACTGTTTGTCGTGCCGATGTTATTAATAACTTTAAGTCAATGTGGTGTTGCCAGTGAGTTTGCAACACGCTCTGAGTTTTGGCTTTAATTAAAGTGACAATTCTCGTTAAATCAAGTTCGATGCCGAATGCCACGAAAGCAGACCGGTAATCTCACTAAAACAGGCCTAGACCACTTTTTCCTCACCTTTAAATACGTTTTCACGCAGCTGATCTAACTGATCACGTAACGCAGCCGCTTGCTCGAACTCCAGATTACGCGCACATTCGTACATCTGTTTCTCGATCTGGCTCATTTTCTTGGTCGCCTGAGCCGTAGTCAATGTACTGAAATCGTCCTTGGGTTTCTGGGTCTTGTTGCGCCCACGCCCTCTTCCGCCCGCTTTGCCCGGCGCTTCTCCCGCTTCCATTACATCCCGAATGGATTTTTTTATGCCGGCAGGGATTATTCCGTGTTTTTCATTGTGCGCCTGCTGGACATCGCGACGCCGGTTAGTCTCATCAAGCGCCCGTTGCATTGACCCGGTTATTGTATCCCCATACAGAATTGCCCGACCTTCCAGATTACGCGCGGCTCGTCCTATAGTTTGTATCAGTGACCGATCGGAGCGCAGAAAACCCTCTTTATCAGCATCGAGTATGGCTACCAGAGACACCTCAGGCATGTCCAGGCCTTCTCTTAACAAGTTGATGCCGACGATGACATCGAATACGCCCAGACGCAGGTCTCGTATAATTTCACTGCGTTCAACCGTGTCCACATCTGAATGCAGATAACGCACTTTGATACCGTGGTCGGACAGGTAGTCGCTGAGGTCTTCCGACATGCGTTTGGTCAAAGTGGTAATCAATACACGTTCGTTAACGGCTATGCGCTTGTTGATCTCAGACAGCACATCATCAATCTGGGTTTTCACCGGTCGAACTTCAACCTGTGGGTCGAGTAAACCGGTTGGGCGTACCACTAACTCGACAACGGAATCGGCATGTTCTTTTTCGTAGTTGCCCGGCGTGGCTGATACGAATACCGTCTGCGGTGAGAGCAGCTCGAATTCCTCAAATTTAAGTGGTCGATTATCCAGTGCTGATAACAATCGAAATCCAAAATTGACCAAATTCTCTTTGCGTGATCGATCACCTTTGTACATCGCCCCGAGCTGTGGAACAGTCACGTGACTTTCATCAATAAACAGTAAACTGCCTTTAGGAAGGTAATCAAACAGACACGGCGGTGGCTCACCTGGGCCACGACCGGATAAATACCGCGAGTAATTTTCAATGCCAGAGCAATAGCCCAGCTCATGAATCATCTCCATATCGAACAGGGTTCGTTGCTGAAGACGCTGCGCCTCTACCAGTTTGCCTGCATCGCGCAATTGCTCAAGACGCTCTTTTAATTCATCTTTTATGTCATCTACGGCGGCTAACAGGCGATCGCGTGGCGTTACGTAATGCGTTTTGGGGTATATGGTTAGCCGAGGTACCTTACGGGATACCTCCCCTGTTAGCGGATCGAAAAAGCTTAGCGCCTCAATCTCTTCATCGAATAATTCAACCCTTATGGCTTCACGATCTGAATCGGCAGGATAGATGTCAATGATTTCACCGCGTACACGGTAGGTACCGCGTTTGAGTTCAACATCGTTACGTTGGTACTGCAATTCGGCCAATCGACGCAGCACTTTTCGCTGATCAATAATTTCACCGCGTGACAGATGCAACACCATTTGATGATACTGCTCAGGGTCACCCAGCCCGTAAATGGACGACACAGTGGCAACGATGATGGTGTCCTTTCGTTCGAACAGGGCTTTCGTTGCGGATAACCGCATTTGTTCGATATGTTCGTTTATAGAGGCATCTTTTTCAATAAACGTATCACTGGCCGGCACATACGCCTCAGGCTGATAGTAGTCGTAGTACGAGACGAAATACTCCACCGCATTGTTTGGAAAAAAGATTTTGAACTCACCGTACAGCTGGGCGGCCAAGGTCTTATTTGGCGCCAGAATAATCGCTGGGCGTTGCTGTTTATTAATAATATTGGCAATGGTGAAGGTTTTACCGGAACCGGTAACACCCAGCAGTGTTTGGTAAGCTAACCCATCGTCAATACCGGAGCACAGCGCCTCTATTGCTGCGGGCTGTTGCCCGGCTGGAGCAAAACTCGTCTGCAAATCAAAGGCTTTGGACATTTTTGACGTGGACAACCGATAACCGCTCCATTGTACGCTACAAATCGGCACTTTTCCTGCAGATCTGTCCAACTTGATGTTGACCCGGCGATACAGTGGCTTTACAATTGTCGGCTCAGTTCCCTGGTAGCTCAGTTGGTAGAGCAAATGACTGTTAATCATTGGGTCGGTGGTTCGAGCCCGCCCCAGGGAGCCACTTAATTCAAAGACATAGTTCCCTTATCCCAGGCTAGCTAGACAAACAGCCTGGGAGGAACATGGCACTTCTTGGTTTCATCACTCAGCAGTACACCCCAACAACGACAATCATTACAGCGATTTATGACGCTTTGTTGTTAGTGTTATTCTTTTGATGGGCGATTCCAGTACACATTTTTCAAAGCTTCCGATACAACCAACAAGCGGGTTCAACGAACTCTTCAAGCCAGCCCACGGGTATTGTCAGTACGGCCCCTGCGAATTTCCTGGCGAGAGCTTGTCGCATAACCTTCAACCCTGCCCGACACATGGAATACATATTACCGTTAGCCAGCTATTTATTTCTGCCAGTGGTCTCTTTGCACCACAATTGGAACATTTTCTGCATTATTCCAAGGCATGAAAGGTGCAATTTTTAATATTCTCGCTGATATGGTGGAAGAGACGTTCGGGCTTGAAGCCTGGGACTCGCTGCTCACTAAACTAGAACTTGATGGTATCTATGTTTCCACTGAAACTTACCCTGATGAAGAACTATTCAACTTAGTCGGAGCCGCGCATGAAGCCACGGGTATTGATACTGCTGAGTTGATTAGGACTTTTGGCAAATATTCCTTTTCTAAATTCCAAAAATCGCATCCAGATATCTGTAATCCAGACTTCTCTTTAAAAGAATTTCTGCTT
>CALIMV010000233.1 GCA_938045275.1 uncultured Granulosicoccaceae bacterium | reverse complement strand
GATCGTCCAGTTGCCGACCGGTTTGAGGCTGCACGTCCTGCGGACCCAGCAGATCCAGATTTATATGATTATGTAGAGCGCCTGCTTATACAGGATGCCAGTTTCTGGCATGTGAACCGCCTAGTTGAGGACAGCTGCCTCTAATCGCGCGAGCAACAACGGTGGTGACTCTGCTATATCAAAAACATGGTGCGCACCCTCTTCCAACGCACGCACAATTGTATGCTCTTGCGTGCAATCAGAAAAAACCACAACTCGTTGACCACCGACACAAGGCGGTAATCCAGGTTGCGGCGTATTTTGACTGCGTCGATGGCACACAACCATTGCCGTGTGTTCAACTGTAGCGCTACCTATAGATTCACTGCTATTAAAAACTCCGGCGTTGTAACCGGCCTTCTGGAGTAGTTGAGTCATCAACTGTTGGTCACTACCTGTTGCGGCGATGACGGCGACATTATCAGTATTGCTGGACTCCATCCAATTCCCCGTATTAAAAAATTATAAGAATTAGCGATGTTTCTTGCGTAAGCAAAGACACATCATCGGTAGTTATTGTCGTTATATTTTTTGCCAAATGAATTTGACTTTTCTTCTCCTGACCGTCATCTCATGATGTGCAATTTCAAACAAAAGTTGTATTAAGCATTGTTAAAAATTGAACTCAAATAGCTAACGCATTCAGTCATTCGTAATTTCAAAATTCTATGTTTGAACAAACTACCTGAAGAACGAAGTTGTTAACCGAAAGCCAGAAGAGAGCGACAGTATACACATCCGTTTTCTATTTGCAGCACTAAATTACCTTGAGTTATAAAACCCTAAACAGCTTCGATCCAATCAAAAAAAAATGGTCCGAACAATTTTTTTGGCACAGTAAAGTCATTCAAAAATTATTTTTGTGTCGAATTTAACGTATACATTATGTAATTCACTGCTACAGAATTTACCAAAAGTTCATTAACAATAAAAATATACTTAATTAACCAACTACAATTATTCGCAATTAAAGCAATAGCTTAATAGAATTAGGTATTTTTACGTATCATATTTCGTAATTCTAAGCGTCGAATGCATCATTTTTCTGCTCAGTCAAACGAATTAGCCGTTTTAGTAATTACGTATTAATGTAAAAGTGTTAAACAGAAGTATAGGTTAGGGTAATTATACCTATACGTTTTGGTGAAGTGAAGCGTTCATTACCCTCAAATCATTATTGGTAAATACTATAGTCATTATAGTAAAATTGAATTGCGACTAATAATTACCCTTGAACGACATTGCATCATTCTGCTCAAAGCTCACTTATAGAAATTATTTTAGCGCCTGACGAAGATCATCCAACAGATCCTCAACATCTTCGATGCCAACAGCCAACCTCAGTAAGTTTTCCGGTACGCGAGTTTCAACCGGTTCAACGCTGTGCCTGTGCTCAATTAAAGTTTCAACACCGCCTAGTGATGTTGCCAGGACAATTAAATTAAGCCTGCCTACAAAAGCGAGTGCTGCCTGCGCGTCACCAACAACCATAAACGAAAACAAAGAACCAAACCCACCCACCATTTGCCTGGCTGCAACCGAGTGCCCAGGATGCGATTCGAGACCTGGGTAAAGAACCTGTTCAACGTTGTCGTGACCTTCAAGAAACTCAGCCAATCGCTGCGCATTTTGCGACGCCCGCTCTGCTCGGATAAACAGTGTTCTCATACCACGAAGAAGCAACCATGCGTCAAACGGACCAGGTACAGCGCCAGCGCCGTGGCGCTCTGCCGCAATTTTCTCCCAACGCTCATCCGTTTTCTTAGTCACTATTGCCCCTGCCAAAACATCACTGTGGCCATTCAGGGTTTTAGTGGCAGAATGCACCACCAGATCAGCACCCAGCTTTAACGGCTGAGTGAATACCGGGCTCGGTGTGGTGTTGTCGACCACCAATGTTGCATCGGCAGCATGCGCAATCTCGGCAGCAATGGCGATGTCGGTGACATGCATCATAGGGTTAGATGGCGTTTCAACCCACACCAAGTCGGTGCGTGCGGCACCTTTCATTGCAGTTGCTATTGATTCAGCATCGGCGGTGTTGTAATAGCTAACGCGGATATCAGCCCGATCACAGTAAGTTCTTGTCCAACTGAATACGCCCCAGTACATGGAGTCTGGCAAAACCACATGCGCACCACTATTTAGAGTGTAAAAGCACGATGCAATCGCAGCCATTCCTGATGCAAACAACAGCGCAGCTTCGCCCTGCTCCAATTCTGTCAGTACGTGCTCAGCCTGAACAAAACTAGGGTTATCATCCCTCCCGTAAACATTAGACTCGTTTATGAGTTGATAACGATCATCACGCGCATACGTTGTGGAGGTAATGATCGGCGGTGTTATAGCACCTGTGTTGGTATCGATGTAGTCATCGGCTTTGGCAACAAGCGTTGCCGGCTTAATGTTTTTACGGGTATACACGCTTACAATCTGCCTCTATTAAGTATACGGCTCAATGTGCAGCCATTCAGTTCACAGCAATACAAAATGCAGCGATTCATTGCAGTGCTGTGCCGTGCGCAAACCCATTGGTCTGTTCTCATCAAATGTTAACATGATGGCCTCATGGCTCTTGCCCCAAACAACACCAATGCAGTGATACGAACACAACATCAACACCAATGATAACTACAACAAAACACGACGCAGCCGACAGATCACACACCTCAAGCTACTACGCTGCAAGCGCAAACCAACACGCACTTCGAACAGCACTGGATTCTTCCATTCAGGCAGATGTCTGCGTTGTGGGTGCAGGCTTTAGCGGTTTGTCTACCGCGCTGCATTTGGTAGAGAGAGGTCAATCTGTCGTTTTGCTCGAAGCAGCACAAGTGGGCTGGGGAGCAAGTGGTCGCAATGGTGGTCAAATCGTGAATGGTTTCAATGCAGACCTTGGCACCATTGAAAAACGTTTTGGTTCAGAAACTGCCGTTTTTCTAGGTACACTGGTGCAGGAAGGTGCCGGTATTATACGACGCCTTATTGCCGACTATCACATCGACTGTGATTTGAAAGATAACAATCTGTACACAGCATTCAATGCGAAACAGATGAAAGGCCTGCAGCAACGACTTGCGGTGTGGGAGAAGTATGGCATGCAGGAACAGGAGTTACTGGACACGCAACAACTCAAAAAGCATGTTGTTTCAGAGCAATACGTCGGTGGCATGATAGATTACTCTGGTGGGCACTTACATCCGCTAAACCTGGCGCTAGGTGAAGCGTCTGCTATTGAAAAACTTGGCGGCAAAATACACGAACACACCCGAGTGCTGCGCGTTGACAATATAACAACTGACCCTGTTGTGATCACAGAAAACGGATCAGTAGCTTGCGGTAAACTGGTGTTGTGCGGTAATGCTTATCTTGGCAACGCAGTACCAAAACTCCAGTCTCGTGTTATGCCAGTCTCAACACAAGTCATGGCAACCACACCTTTGGCTGACGATGTTGCCAAAGGTATATTACCAAGCGATGCCTGTGTCGAAGACGTACGATACATACTGGACTATTACCGACTCACGGCAGATAAACGTTTACTGTTCGGTGGTGGCACAGTTTACGGTGGTAGCGACCCCGCCGATGTAGAAGCCAAATTGCGCCCGAACATGGAGAAGCTTTTTCCGCAACTCAAAGGCGTCAAGGTTGACTATGCATGGAGCGGCAATTTCGCACTTTCCTATACCCGCGTTCCGCAAATGGGCCAACTCGGTCCAAACACCTATCATGCAATGGGTTACAGTGGCCATGGAGTAACTGGGTCGCACCTCTTCGGTCGAATTCTAGCTAATGCACTGATGGGTGATACCGAGCACTATGATCGATTTGCCAGCATTCCGTGGAAGCCTTTTCCAGGCGGGCAGCGCTTACGTGTGCCCTACTCTACTGTTGGGTCTTGGTGGTACAGCTTTAAAGACATTGTTGGGTTATAAGTCAGCTGCACACAAAAAACGAGAACATCATAATGGCTGATTCAAGAACAGCAAAACCTCCTACTTGGCTAAACGAAGTGCCTGAGGCACTGCATACCTGGTTAAACGGGCGCCATCTTGAAGAAGTTGAGTGCGTAGTGGCAGACCTTGCTGGCATATCACGTGGCAAAGCTATGCCGATAAAAAAGTTTTCTCGAGAAGATCCACTTTTTCTGCCCATTTCAATATTCTTCCAAACCATCACTGGCGAATACGCTGATCTGGACGACATGGAAGATCAATGGATGGAATCGGATGTGGTGCTCACCCCCGACTTTTCGTCAGCAACTGCCGTTCCCTGGTCGGGCGATGTCACCATGCAAGTGATACACGATGTGCATTATCAGGACGGTACGCCAGTACCATTATCGCCGCGGAATTTGCTAAAACACGTGGTTAACGAATATCAGAAACACGGTTGGAAACCTGTCGTTGCCCCTGAAATGGAATTCTACCTGACCAAACCCAACACCGACCCAGCTTTGCCAATCGAGCCGCCAATTGGCAGAACAGGTCGACAGGGTATTTCCAGACAAGCCTATAGCATGAGTGCTGTAGAAGAATACGGCACAGTTATCGATGATATTTACGATTATGCTGAAGCCCAAGGGTTTGAAATTGACACGATCAGTCAGGAGGCGGGCTCTGGGCAAATCGAAATCAACTTATCCCATGGCGACCCTATTCACCTGGCCGATCAGGTATTTATCTACAAGCGCTCGATTCGCGAGGCGGCATTGAAAAACGGTTGTTTCGCAACATTTATGGCAAAACCCATGCAGAACGAACCCGGCAGTGCCATGCACATACATCAAAGCGTGGTAGATGCCAGTACCGGGACTAATATTTTCAACACCCAAAATGATGAGCCAAGTGAATTGTTCTATGGATTTCTTGGTGGCCAGCAAGCTCACCTGCCATCACTGTTTTGCATGCTTGCGCCGTACGTTAATTCCTATCGTCGTTTTGTTGCCGATGATGCGGCTCCAACTAATCTTGAATGGGATAGAGATAATCGTACTACCGGATTACGAATACCAGTATCAAGCCCTGCCAATCGTCGCGTCGAAAATCGTATTGTCGGTATGGATTGTAATCCTTACCTCGCTTTTGCCGCAAGCTTGGCTGCAGGGCTTCTTGGTATGATAGCTAAAACACAGCCACGTGAACCGATTCAAAAAGATGCTTACACTCTGGCACACGCGCTGCCCAGAAGTCTTTTGGAAGCGTTAGATTTGTTTCATGCTGATAAACAGGTAACTGCGCTGTTTGGAAAACCATTTTGCTCAACATATAGCTCAATTAAACAACATGAAGCTGAGGCATTTTTGCAAGTTATCAGTGCATGGGAGCGTGAACATCTATTGCTTAATGTTTAACTGCATATGAAGCTACTGCACGCCAATGATTTTGCCGGCAAACATGCGCCGTCGTGGTATCACGCCACGAGCAACGCACCAACCTACCCTACTCTAACGGAAGACATCAGTTGCGACGTCTGTGTAATCGGTGCAGGTTATACCGGATTGTCGACCGCACTACACTTAAAAAAGCAAGGAATGTCCGTAGTATTGCTCGATGCCCACCGTGTAGCATGGGGCGCGTCTGGCCGAAACGGTGGGCAGCTAGGCAGTGGTTTTAGCCTTGATCAGTTTGAGCTGGAACGACAATATGGCGTTGCCCACGCGCATGCACTTTGGCAATTAAGCGAACGCGCAAAAAGGACGTTTCATAACCTGTGCGAAGACCACAAAATTGATGCGCAATACAAACCGGGCATCATTGCCGCGAAACATCGCCTGCGATTTGTTGGTGACGAACATCGCTATTGCGACATGATGGCAAAAAAATACAACTACCCGCATTATCAGGCACTGACTAAAGCTCAATTACAAGAACTGGTGGACTCACCTGGCTACCACGGTGGCATTATCGATAATGGGGCTGGGCATATTCATCCACTGGAACTGGGCATTGGTCTGGCGAAAGCGGCAAGTGAGTTGGGTGTTTCTGTTTATGAGATGAGCAAAGTTGTGGCTATCAAACGTAAGAAACGCACCGAGCCCATTGTTAGAACGACTAAAGCCTCCGTGCGTGCTGGAAACATTGTAATGGCGTGTAACGGATACCTTGACGGTCTGGAACCAGCAGTGCAAAAACGTGTCATGCCAATCAACAATTTTATGATCGCAACAGAGCCACTAGGCGCACGTGGAGCATCGCTACTGCCTCAAGATCACGCGGTTTACGACTCTCGTTTTGTGGTGAACTATTTTCGATTAAGTTCAAGTAAGCGCTTATTGTTTGGTGGTGGAGAAACCTATGGTTATCGATTCCCTAAAGACATAACCAGTTTGGTTAGAAAACCTATGTTAGAGGTTTTCCCGCAATTACATGATGTGCGTATCGACTACGCATGGGGTGGTACATTGGCTATTACACGATCAAGGCTACCGTATGTGCGAAAAGTAAAAGCACATTTGTATGCCGCCAGTGGCTATTCCGGTCATGGGGTTGCATTATCACTTGAGGCTGGGCGTGTCATTGCTAAAGCAATTGGCGGTGACACAAGCGAATTGGATGTGCTGAAAACACTGGTTTGCAGACGTTTTCTGGGCGGAACCTCTACGCGCGCATTATTGCTCAAGGGCGCTATGTCGTGGTACGCATTAAAGGACAAATTTTAACCCTGCAATTTTTCCTTGAACTGGTAATACCACATTCCCATAGCCAGCATGGCATTGCCTAATACACGTGAACCCGGAACGCGGTTATGGGCAAAGCCTGCAAATACGTCAAATTTCTCAAGCGTACCGGTCAGTGCTTCGGCAAGCACTTCTGCAACAATATGCGATGTCGCTATGCCATGGCCAGAATAACCTTGCGCGTAGAACACGTTTTGGTCAAATTTACCAACCAATGGAATACGGTTCATAACAATACCGGCAGTACCCGTCCATGCGAATTCGATGGGTATGCCTTTTAAAGCCGGAAAAGTTGCTATTAAAGAAGGCGTTAAGACGTTGGCCACATTGGCAATATCACGCCCACTGTAATTCGTGCCGCCGCCAAACATGAGCCGCTTGTCGGCAGTAACACGATAGTAGTCGAGCACCATACGACTATCGTAAACCGCGACATCACGCGGGTTTATTTGAGCCGCCAGTGAATCTCCAAGTGGAACTGTAGTCATGTTTCCCAATATCGCCGGGAACAGCAGTCCACCAAGTTGTTTGCGCGCCAGTCGATGATACGCATTGCCAGCAAGTACTATTTTTCTAGCGTTAACAACACCATGCGCTGTTATAACCTGCGGATGTACACCACCTTTTATGTCTAACACTTGCGTTTGTTCAAACAAATGCGCGCCTAGCGATGCGGCTGCCCGAGCTTCACCAACGCACAAATTCAATGAATGCAAATGCAGACATCGTTTATTGTATATACCACCTTTGTAAAGCGGTGTTTCAAGCATCTCGTGAACGGCCTCAGTGGACATCCACGATACCTCGTCTTCCATGCCGTAGCTGTGAGCCAAATCAACCGTATCGATAAGTTCCGGTATATCCCGATCGTTCCATGCTGCGTGCAAGTGCCCAGACTTTAAATCGCAATCTATACCATAGCGGGCAACACGTTCACGAATTATGCTATGCCCTCGCCAGCGCAAGTGCCAGATAAAATCCGCAGCATCTTCGCCGTGTGTATTACCCAGTTGTTTTAACATCGCCTTATCGCCAGAAAGACTGCCGGTGACTTGACCGCCATTGCGACCGGAAGCCCCCCATCCGATACGATTTGCCTCACACAGGGCCACACTAAACCCACGCTCCAAAAGCTCAATAGCTGTAGCTACGCCAGTAAAGCCACCTCCAACAATGGCAATATCAACAGACAAATCGTTGTCGAGCTTTGGGTATAGGGTTGAATCATTCAGTGTTGCGGTGTAGTAGTTATCAATGCGGTCCATACACACAGTTACTCGACAGCGCCGGCATCACTGGCATCGTTAGGTAGCAACAACATATTTGCAGTATCCCAGTGTGCCCATACGGTGGAACCATGGCCCGACTCGTGTAAGGCTTGAGCATCGGCATTCGAGGCAATAGCGGTAAGCGACGGTCGGTTGTCCAGCATGATTTCCACAACAGAGTGCTGCCCTTGAAACGCAATATCCCCAAGCTTACCCAGTAAGGTAACTTCGCTGTTCGCAGGCTGGGTCGCCGTTACATTGATGTGCTCAGGCCGAACAGCTACAACTGAATTTCCGACCAGTTCATCGAGCTGATAAATACCATGTGCAACGGCCGCGGCTGGGACTGTGATATTCCCCAGCTCCTGGGTGCCAACGACAAAATCTTTTCCTTGTTGTGTTGAAGACACAACAGCAAAAGAATGAATGGTGCCAACAAAATCGGCCACGAAGGCATCAACGGGTCGCTGATATAATTGTGACGGTGTTGCTACCTGGCGAAGCCGACCTTCGTTTAACACGGCAATACGATCAGCTATGGCCATAGCCTCAGACTGATCATGAGTCACTATAACAAACGTAATGCCAACAGCCTCTTGCAATTTAACCAGTTCCAGACGCATGGCATCGCGCAGCTTTGCATCCAATGCAGAAAGCGGTTCATCCAGCAGTAACAATCTCGGCTTTTTGACCAGAACTCGGGCCAGTGCCACTCGTTGGCGTTGGCCTCCTGAAAGTTGATGCGGCTTACGAGCGCCGAATTCATCTAAGTGCACTTGTTTTAAGCTTTGCGCCACACGCGTTTTTATCTCAGCTTTGGCGATACCTTCCACTTTTAATCCATACGCAACATTCTCTTCAACACTCATGTGTGGAAAAACTGCATAGGATTGAAACACCATATTAATCGGGCGTTTGTTCGGCTTTAATGGAATGAGGTCTTTACCATCAAGCAACAGCTCCCCGCTTGATGGCGTTTCAAATCCGGACAGGATCCTTAACAGCGTAGATTTACCGCAACCGGAAGGCCCCAGCAAAGCAAATATCTCGCCTGCTTTTATATCGAAAGATACCTCATTAAGCGCAGCAACTCGTCCAAAGTATTTGGATAGCTCTCTAATGGATACGATGGCTTTATCAGTCATACCAGCTTATTGCAGTTGTGTATTGTCTTTGCTCTGGAAGCGCAAAGCGAAAACAGTTAAAACCAGAGTTAACGCAATTACTACCGTTGACGCGGCATTAATTTCTGGCGTTACGGAGAACCGCACCATGGAATAAATCTTAACTGGCAAGGTTACTGTGTTTGGCCCAGAAGTAAAAAAGGTCACAATAAAATCATCGAGTGACAAGGTAAATGAAAGCAAGGCTCCAGCAACCAAACCAGGCTTTAGGTGTGGAATTAAGATATCTTTAAACACCTGGTATTCCGTGGCACCAAGATCACGCGCAGCTTCCTCCATTTCACGATTAAAACTGTGCAGCCGTGCGCGTATAACCATGGCTGCAAACGGAAAGCAAAAGGTAATGTGAGCTATGGTTACGTTAATTAAGTTAAAGGGCCAGATATCACTGGTGTTACCTAACCAACCTATAGCTGAGAAGAACAGAGCCAGCGACACGCCCATGCAGATTTCAGGAATCACTATAGGCAAAGAAACAAGGCCTTCAACCAAGGGTTTGAATGGAAATCGAAAACGCCACAATAGTATGGCTGTACAGGTGCCTAAAATCACACTTACAACCGTTGCTACTACTGCTATGGTAAGCGTATTGCCAAACGCCAGCATTAAATCATCATTGTTAAACGCCTTACCATAATACTTGGTAGTAAACCCCTTCCAAATTACATTGCCACCGCGGCGCGAATTGTTAAACGAGAATATGATCAGAACAACAATGGGAACATAAAGAAACAAGGTAGCCAGAAAAAACACACTACGCAGAGACCATTTCTTCGAGTACTCGAATGGTTTTTTCTTATCCCGAATGCGCTTTGCATTGGCCATTTAATGCCTTGCCTCACGACGAGCACGCGCCGCATCACCAAACGCGCGCAGGGCCAATAAAATGAAGGTGACGTACAACAGCATTAATGACAAGGCAGAGCCAAACGGCCAGTCGTTAGCTCCTTTGAATTGTCGTTGTATCACATTAGCGATCATATCAACCTGCCCTCTCCCCAACAGGTCTGGTGTTAAAAACTGACCCAGTGCCGGAATAAAAGTGAGGATAAATGCGGTGATAACGCCTGGCATGGCCAGTGGTACCAATACTTTAAAAAAGGTTTGTAGTTGCCCCGCCCCCAAGTCCATACTTGCTTCAAGATAAGATGTGTCCATTCGCTCTAGCGCTGAATAGATTGGCAATATGGCAAACGGCAATGACACATACACAATGCCCAATACAACGCCACCAGGTGTTCCTAAAAATTTGATTGGTATAAATTTTTCACCGAGCAAACTTAAATCTCCGGCCCCTATCAATACCAGAAAATCATTCGCGCGCATCCAAATCCAGCCAAGCATCTCGTTAAGCCGGCCACGCGTGCCCAGAATATTCAACAAGGAATAGGTTCTAATAAGCAAGTTGGTCCAGAACGGCAGCATGATCAACAACAATAACCAGGCTTTAGCGGATGGGCTGGCTGTGGCGATTACCAGAGCAACGGGAAACCCGATTATCAGGCATATTGCCGTGGCTAACAACGCAATCCATAAGGTACGCCAAAGCAGCGTCATGATCTCAGGTTCGAAAATGCGCGCGTAGTTGTCGAACGTCCAGGTGGTTTTTACGGCAATCAGCGATACGTTCTCGCCAAAGCTGTAAAAGAATATGATGCCAAGCGGCACCATAAAGAACAGCAATAACCAACCTATCGACGGGATGCCGAAAGCCAGAAATGAGACGGGTTTTTGCCTGAAGCTATCCAATGGCTCGATTACCAAACACATTAATGGCCAGCATGTAGCTGGCCATGACAGGTATGTAGCTGAAGTCGCGTATAGCGTACAAGCAGCGTATTAACAGCTAATTAACCAGCCGCTTTAATGCGAGTCCAGGCTTCATCCACTTTACGCACCCATTCGGCTCCTGG
Source organism: uncultured Granulosicoccaceae bacterium (assembly GCA_938045275.1). Classification (GTDB taxonomy): domain Bacteria; phylum Pseudomonadota; class Gammaproteobacteria; order Granulosicoccales; family Granulosicoccaceae; genus Granulosicoccus. The sequence goes on along the minus strand of CALIMV010000233.1, from coordinate 7,527 downwards.
GTATACGGAAGCTTCACTGACGCTGGTGGATTCAGCTGACGGAAAAATAGCCGGGTTTTCCATGTAGGCTGCATCCATCAATGCTTGTGCAGCTGTGTTTGGGGTAGCGTAGTTAATAAAACTTGCGATGCCCGCACCCACTTCACCGTCTAGCAAGTGATTAATCAAGGCGTGCGCGTTATCAACGTTTTCACCGCCTTTTGGAATACACATGGCATCTTCCCATAGCAGCCCACCCTCTTTGGGAACCACGTAGCCGATGTCATCGTCTTCTTCCATGATTTGCAGAATATCGCCGTTCCATTCCATGGCCAGATCAACCTCCCCCGATAGCAATAAATCCTGGCCATTGTCTTGTGCAAATGCGGTGATATGTGGTTTTTGCTTAATGATCAACGCTTCCGCTTCCGCCAGCTTTTCATCGCTCCAGTCATTTATAGAACTGCCCAGGTATTTCATGGCCATTTGTAATACGGTTTTGGATTCGTTCATTAACGCAATACGCCCAGAGTATTTATCTGAGTCGAACAAGTCTGCCCATGAATTCACCTCTCCATCTACGGCAGATTTACGATATCCAATACCAATGGTTCCCCACATATAGGGAAGACTGAACTTGCGACCTCGGTCGAAGCTTGGGTCCATAAAGGCAACGTCGATATTCTTGGCGTTAGGAATTTTAGCTCTATTCAATGGCAACAGCATTTCGGCATCGAGCATTTGTTCTATGTAGTCATTCGATGGAATAATGAGATCGTAGCCGGGGTTTCCACCTTTGAGTTTGGCGAACAATTCATCGTTGTCGGCGTACAAATCGTACTGGACCTTTATGCCGGTTGAAGATTCAAATTCTTCAATGGTATTTTCACCGATGTAGGTATCCCAATTATAGAAATTAACTTTACCTTCTTGCGCGAATACACCGTTAGGCAGGGTGATACTAATGCCAACTGCCGCTGTGCCCGTAAGAAATTGGCGTCTATTAATTCTAATACTCATCGAAATCGATCTCCTTATTAGGTGCTTTACTAGGTGCATTGACCTGGCTGTCTTGTCCAGAGGATTTGCCCAGTGGTTTGAACCCGGTCTATCACCCTTTCAGGTATACCGGTTTGGCCTCTTTATATCATTTTGACGGAGCAATTGCCTTCCAATTTGCGTAAACAAGCAGAATGACGGCGAGTTCGCACAGAAAAAGATGCTCCGGCACTGAATTGCACCATGACGCAGAGCTGGTGATTTTCACCTATCTTCCTGTACTCTTGAGTGGTCAGCGCGTTGAAGCCAGGACCAATACATACAGGAGGCTTGAAACAATGGAGCACGATCAGAAAATACTCAGCGGCAGCAGATCTACCTGCTCTATTGCTATTGTTCTGGTATGGATAGTAGAAGCACTTTTTCTTTTGCTATTAGCCGCTGTAGTACTAGCGACATTGTTTGATGAAATTAGCTCGCCGTTTGCGAATGTGTCTGATGTAATCGTTGTGCTTGGATGCGCAATGGCCACTGTAGTTTCAATCGCTGTTACCGGTATTGCAATTGCAACATTGTCAAACGCCATAGCCAATATCGACACGCGCAATATTCAGTACGAACAACTATTGTCGATTCGTCAACGTCAGCAAAGAGATTTTATTGCGCCTGCAAGAAACAGGCGAACAGCGGATATAGATTCAATGCGAATAAACCCTGAGCGTGTGACTTAACGGCGTACTCAGAACTCAGCATTCAAGATAGGTTTTGTGTAGAGGTTCAGCTCGTTCATCGCGCCGTGCATTGCTTATGTTCAAGACAGAGTCTAAGTGGTTACCTGCTTCTTCAACAAACGTTTGCGCTGCTATATCGGAACCTGCCAGGCTGGCGTTTAGAAAAAACGTTTCAGACTCAGCGTCGTATGCACCATTAGCACCGTCTAAGGTATCTGCATCGACATAGCGCACCGTAGGCAACCAATCGAAATTACCATTGAGCGTTTGTTGACGTAAAAATTCGGCTTTGTCGAACGTGTAGTTCTCACCATAGATCTGCTTTATGGTGTTGTGAAAGCCTATCTTTATTTTAGCCCACGTGACCATCTGGCACTCTAATAATGCCTCGGGGCTTTCTTGACTACTAAACTGCTGTTGCAACATATTTATTTACTTAAATAGAAGCGATGCGTTTTGAGCGATGTAGGTTATATTACTCATAAAGCGAACCAAATGGCCAGAGATCTTTTCAGTGGCTGTGTTAGTTTCAGCTTTGTCATCACGATACTCCAGACAGCTTGCAAAATGTATTCCAGAGTATTGTTTTGATTGAATATTTTGAAACATCCTTTTTCCGTGATACCGCCCTCACTTTATGCTAATCGCCCGCTCCAAATCAAGCCAAACATTAATTTTGGTACAAATGTAATCAATATTTTGGTCTTATTTGCACAATTATTCTGATTTTAAGCAATTGACTGCATATAACTTCGACAACCCATGCAATAAAAGTTCTTGGCGTACATCATAAATACGAAAACTGTAGGTAATGTTTTGATCAATGTAGGCGTGCTTGGCTTAATGTTGTTCGTTTTTGGTTGCAGTCAGCCTACACGTGTAGACCCATTTTCGAATCACCCTGTGTTTAGCCTGACCATCGCTTGTTCAGGATGGCAGCTTTGATTTGCGTGCCGATTCCACCCTTCTCCGCATAAAAATTTTGTTGGTATTTTAGAAAGTAGTTGCACAACCCTCTTTCCTTATTAACCCAAGGGTGTGAGGGTTAGTGCAGGCTTGTCTTTTTCATTTAAATGCACATTGCAACATCTAGCGCGAATTGAGCGTACGCTATGCAATGCTGCTTAAACCCCTTAACTAAAGAAGTGATCGAACATCAAAAATTGCTCGACCACTTTCTTTTCGTACTACATCTGTTTAAACATTATCGATTAAGCGCTTTACCCAGTAAGTAAATAGCTACCGATAGCAGGACTATATCTTTAAGTAAAAATTGCCCAGGTACAACTGATAGTGCGGGGAAACCGCCTAGGCTGGCTTCCCATCCAGGTGCAGTAAACAGAAAGCTCAGGGTAACGGCAAATGTAGCTATTGCGGCCAGCGCACCAAGAATCGCTGCTGTGCGGTAACGCATGCCCATTAACAAGGTTGCTGCCGTTGCAATTTCAATGGTACCAATTAAATTTGAGGCACCCTGCAAGCTGAATATGGAATATAACCAAGATACCAACGGGCTTGAAGCTACCAGACCTTCAATTGCGCCGGCCTCATAAGCCGTGAACTTCATAGCGCCAATCCAAAAAAGCACTAATACGGTGGAAAACAAAACAGCGCGTTCCCCAATTGCGGAAACGTGTTGTCCAACCGTACGGTCGTTTTTCTCAGATACATGCATCTCGTTGATAGTGTGTATTGGAACGTTCATTGTTAATGCCTCCGTTTATAAGTGAATAAATAAAGTTAAAAATGCGATCTCTAATGAGATCGATAAAATCATTAAGCTGTAAGTTCGGCTTTTTCAGCCAACAACTTGTCCAGCTCACCGGTTTGCTTGATACGCATTAGATCGTCGCTGCCACCTATGTGCTTTCCATCAATGAAGATTTGCGGCACCGTGCGGCGCTTGCTGCGGTTGATCATTTCGTCCATTAATTTGTTGTCTCCGTAAACATCAATTTCCTTGTACTGAAGTCCTTTTGAATCCAGCACTGCTTTGGCGCGGTGACAAAAAGGGCAATATGCTTTTGTGTAGATTTCTATGTTGTTCATAGTGAGTCCTGTTGTTGAATGCCTAGAGTGTGTAAGGAATGATAATGTTGGATGATGGTCTTAACAGTATCTGATAAGCTACATTTCATACACAGATCGTCTAAATTTAGAAAAAGCAGAAGCGTTTTATGGAAATCGACATTCTCAGCGATGTGCTCCGCTCACTGCGTGCCACAGGCACTGTGTATTTCTGCGATCAATTGACTTCTCCGTGGACGAAGGAATTTCCGGGCGAACCTGTTGCCAGCTTTCATCAGGTCCGGCGAGGTGGCTGCTGGTTAATCACCGACGGCGTAGAGGAACACCTTGGGCCGGGAGATTTGGTTTTTATAGAGCCCGGTCGGCACCACGTACTGACTGATCAACCGCCGGGAAACGCCAGCAACGACAACCAACCGCCAACATTGCTTCTGTGCGGTTATTGTGAGTTTGATGATTCGCTGCAGCTACCGCTTGCCTCACTGTTTCCAAATATCAGTGTTATCCGACAAGAGCAGTTACAAGAACATGCATGGTTGAAGATGTTGCTTGATACATTAAGTGCTGAATACCTTTCTATTCGACCCGGCACCAGCCTGGTGGTAACCAAGCTAACAGAAGTATTGCTGGTAGAGCTTATTCGAATAAATTTTGGACAGAACGGCGAAACAGCTATGCTTCGCGCTTTATCAGACAAACAGATTGCCCATGCTCTACAGCTACTGCACAATAATCCAGAAAATAACTGGTCGTTGGATTTACTTGCATCAGAAGTCGGAATGTCCAGAGCAGCTTTTGCAAAGCGATTTAAAACGCTATCAGAACATTCAATGTTTGACTACCTGACGAAGCTTAGATTGCAGCGCGCCTGTGAGTTATTATCTGATACAGACTTGCCGTTGTATGAGATTGCTAATCGGGTTGGTTATGAATCAGATTTGGCGTTTACTCGAACGTTCAAAAAGAAGTTGGGTTTAACGCCGACGGCTTATCGAAAGCAGAGTTTGTTGTGAGCTGCAGAATAACTTATCCGTGGTCTTCTCTTCATTTTTCACTCCTATCTTGGAATAAGAATAGAGTGTTGCACTGACCGGCTGAACCCGCGCTTCAATCGCAACATTCTGCAATTTCAATTTTGTGAAAAGCTAATTCGGTTTTTTCGAATATATTTGTCGACTGACATCAAATCCTTTTTTCACAAAGAACGCCAGCACATCGCGATTTAGATGCCAAGTATCAAGCGATACCTGGCCGCATCTATCTACATCTGCAAGGTCCTCAACGAATTCAACGAGGGCTGTTGCAGCTCCCTGTCGACGGGATGCCGGGTCTATAAAAACACCGCGTATGCAGCACTCGTGCTTACCAAGTTTAAGCGTATGGGCTGCAACACGGCTCATTTCGAAATACAAGTACCCGATTGCAAAACCATTGTTTAGGGCCATGAGCATTTTGGTGGAATCGCTTTTTAGCAATTTTTCAAAGTGTTGAGATACCTCTACCGCATTCACGCGGTTTTTGAATTTATCGGGGTTGGTTGTAGGGTATTGAATCTGGATTTGTTCGTTTAGACGAACTAAATCAAGACGAACCAATTCCGGTAAATGTTGATGTGTCGCTGGAATCACATTCATGGCAGTTTGGCACCGGTAGTTATACGATGAAACAAATCAGAATAGACGCAATTGGTCGTTCAGCTACTAATGGCAGATGCGAAAACCGTAAAAATAATTGTCTGCTTTAATTGACTCTGTTTACCCGTCTTTATTATAGCAAGGCAGATATCGAAGCCTTTCTCTGAAGCCGTGGTCCAAACGTTTGCTAATTTTCGCAGTCACACGTTGCTGTAGAAGTTCAGATGTCAACTGAACTTCTACAGTTAAGATACTCGAAATTGTTTTAACCCTTGTTTGAGAAGTTCGTGAATGTCCTCGTCGTTCATCGATAACCAACCATAGCCAGTGATGTCAATATGCCGATGTAATCCAGATTTTTTTGCCAGCCACATTAGCGGCGATGATCCGTTTTGCAGGAAGGTCACGCCCTCTTTTACGCTGAGCCATAAGGTATCGTTACCTTCGGACTCTTCGCGAACATAGACATCTTCAATATCTTTCCAAGCAATCAATTGATAGCGATCAAATTTGACGCCTTCTCGCCCTATGGTTAAAGCAATCTTGCCTGCATCAGCAAAGAGACCTTTCGATACATGCAATACGACAATACCAATGAGAACAAAAGCCACAGTCAAAAATAAAGGTACGGTATCGGAAGTTTCACGTGACAAAAACCAGAACATACCGATAATCGCCATGATCATGCCAACTACCAGTGCGCCAAAAATAACAGCACCTTTCTGGCTATGGCGTATGACGATTTCTGACTCAAGGTTGTTTATAGTTTTGACTTTTGGGGTATTAGGCATACTCAATCGCGTACGGATATCAAAGTAGTATTTGCCCGTCAACAGGCACTCCATCATCAACGGGGGACACCGGCATTCATTAGAATAATATTGCGAAAAATTATTTTAATGGAGATAACCGATGTCCCTCTACTCGCAGTCGCAATACGTCGCCTGCAGCGAGGTTGCTATCGGTAGTATAATGGTAGACAGGATCGCAAATTCAGACCTAATAAGGAGTATTACATGTTACAGGGGAAGTACATTTGGTCAGCATTGCTAGTACTAGCCAGTTTGAGCTGTACCAATTCGCTACAAGCACAATCCTATCAAACAGCCATCGATTTAAATATTTCTCAAACCAAGTTCAACGGGTTTGATGATAAGGATACCGATACATCCCTCACTGTAACTCACAACTTCGCACCGGTAGTTGCACCCAATGGTGGTCCTCTGGATCAAAGGGCGTTCTTAGCAAAATCTTCCAGCATTTCGGGTACGTTCGGACAGAATAAACCAGACATGGGAGAAACCTCCAAATCTTATTCCCTGAACTTGCGCTATGTCACATCAACCGATTTGTTTTTTCAATTGAGCTACGCAAGACCAGACACAGACCGCTCATTTAACAGCGTAACCGCTTTGTTGGGTAAATATCTTGACGATCGCACAACAGCATCCGTATCGCTTAGATCGTTTCAATCGGAAAGTGGAACTGCTGACAGCAAAACCTTGCGTGCAGGCTACGGGAAGCTTATCGATATTGCGGCACCGAATACATTCTTTGCGTACGGATTTGGAATTGGGTACAGAGACTCAGATTTTGATGCAAACACAGGCTATAGACTGGACACTCGCGGTATTTTCTATCCCTCTACTAGAAGCTCTGTTGGTATTAGCCTTTTTTATGGCTCGGCTGATAGCTCCGTCACCTCCGCACGCCTGTTTGGAGGCTACTACGTTACTGATTCTCTTCGAGGTGGTCTATACCTATCCAAATCTCTCAGCAACACGGATGAAAACCAAGACGTAGATACTATCGGTATCAATTTGGCTGCGTTGTTCTAACCCGATAGCGGAAATGAGAAATGGTGGCTACACCTAGATTCGAACTAGGGACCCCAACATTATGAGTGTTGTGCTCTAACCAACTGAGCTATGTAGCCGCCGATATGGACTGCGCATTTTGGCGATATTTCACTGGCCTGTCAAGGCGCTGGGTTGCAAATGTAGATATTCTCAGGGTGCGGTGTCTGCACTTCTCAATTTGTCACCACCGCCATCTTGTAAGCGCATCCAACCCGTTCAGAATCACGCCTGCAGATTACAGATGTCTGCTCGTATTATTGAAGCCTCAGACATTAAACCTGAAGTGAACAACGTCAC
>CALIMV010000232.1 GCA_938045275.1 uncultured Granulosicoccaceae bacterium | reverse complement strand
CCTTGTTGACCTTGTTGACCTTGTTGACCTTGTTGACCTTGTTGGCCTTGTTGACCTTCTTGACCTTCTTGACCTTGTTGACCTTCTTGGCCTTGTTGACCTTCTTGGCCTTGTTGACCTTCTTGGCCTTGTTGACCTTCTTGGCCTTGTTGACTTTCTTGACCTTGCTGGCTTTGATCGCCCTGTTGGTCTTGTCGACCTGCCTGTTCAAGTTGTTGTCGAAGGCTGCGTATTTGATCTAACGCGTCAGCCACTTGGAAGTCAGCGTTGTCGGCCGAATTGATTCCTTCATTTCTGGCAACTTCAGCTGCATCATCCAATCGATCACGCAAGTCTCGTATGGCATTGGTTATCAAACTCTCTGCTGGTAGCACCGTTGCTAATGAACCATCATCAATAGCATCACCCGCTATGCCCAACATGTCAGAAGCCTGACTATCGTCCAACTCACTTACGGCCTCGTCCAGTTCATCACCGGTTCGATCGGCTTGTTCACCAAAGCGTTGTGAGAGTTCCGCTACATTGTCGCGCAATTCATCAAGCTCCCGCTTTAACTCTCGTTTCTTTTCTGCCAGCGCTTCAGCCTGATCTCGATTTAAGCCCGGTGAATACACACCGGCAGAACGCGATTGAACCGCGCGCTCAACCGCATCGCGCAATAAATCTTCCGTTCTTCTTTGTTCACGCAGAATATCTTCAGCCTCTGCCGCCGCACGTTCTATACCCTCGGATAAATCTGCAGATCGCTGTTGAGCTAATTCATCCACAGCGTTTTGTAACGCCTCGCCAGCTGACGCCTGTTCGCTGCCATCGCCAGAAGGCTGTGCTTCTGAGTCAGACTCACTCGACTCTGCCTGCCTATTCTGAAGTGATTCCTGCAACGCGTCCTGCGCCTGCTCCAGGCGCTCTACTGCTTCTTCCAATGCCTGCTCTGCGCTCGACTGGGACTGACCACTTGATTCACCAGACTGTGATTGGCCGGATTCTCCACTCTGTTGTGATTGGTTCGCTTGTTCCTGCTGTTGCTCCAATTGCTCACGCAATTCTTCCAATTCTCGCGACAGCTGCTCCTGGCGCCATCGCTCTTCCCTGGTTAACTGGTCCTGGTTTTTACGTTCTTCTTCCAGGGCTTGCTGGCGGCGGGCTAGTTCGGAGAGTTTTTCAAAGATGTCATCCAGTTTTTCTGAAGGACTGGCATTGGCGCCGCGATCAGGCTGCTCATATTGATTTCGAGCTAAATCCATTTCCAGCTCAAACATTTCAGCCATGTCTTTACCTGGTTGTGCCTGTCCACCACCACCCTGTCCTTCTTGTTGTGTAATGCGGATGTCCGCATACAGTGCTTCGGCACGCTGTAACAGTTGCAAGCTTAATTGCTGAGGTTGGATAGCATCAGCAAAAGCCAACTCTTCGAGTGCTTTTGCAGACGGTCCCATGGCATCGGCTGCCTGTCTGAGATAGTCGACAAACTCTCTGATCTTGTCACCTTGTTGTACAAGCTCACGCGCTTCAGAACGGTCTGCCAATGTTCTCGCCTGCTCGGCAAGTGTTTCCTGCAGTTCTGCGAGCAATTTTCCGTTATCGGCGTGAACACTGACGTCGCCACCAGAAGATTCAGCCGCGCGTTGCAGGTTCCAGGTAGCAATCAAAATTTCTTTTTGTCGGCGTGATATTTCGCTACCTTCATTGGCAGCTTCACCGCCGCCACCACCACCACCGCCGCCACTGCTTTGTGAGAAGCGCCGATCGAACGGGCGAACGTCAATTAGCATCATGTCTGTTTCAGTGGAACTATCATGATCTTTGGCTCGGGCATAGTATGAGATCAGATCACCAGGTTGCATTGGCCCTGTAGTGTTAGCATCGGCAAGATCACTGGTTCCTAAGTTCTCCAAAGTAAATACGTGCTCAGCCTCTACGGACTTGCCAGGATTTTCAGAACTTAAATCGAGTGTTTGCCATTCACCAGCATTAACCGAATACAACAGTTCCAGGGATTCAACGGCGTAGTCATCAACCGCAACGAGTCTAATGGTCACCTCTTCTATTGGTGATGCCGTGACGTCGCGACCTGGTAGCTCAAAACGAATCTCTGGTACTTCATCACCCTGAATAACAACAGCTTGCTCGCTGCTTATAGGAATCTGCCTGCCCAGCATTCGATCCATAAGCTGGTACTGGCCATCCTCGCGCAATGGAAAGGTAACACTGTATTCAAGACCGTTTTGTTGCAAGGTTAGCTGTTCATCACCGAAAGCGAGATATCCATCTTGCAGGGGTTTGTCAGTCGTAAATGTCAAAGACACCTGAGTGCCCTTGACGCCACTGATACGTCCAATATCATGTTTCTCTACCGGTGGTAGCCTGGTCCACTCCGGATAGGTGAGGCTTGCAGTTACGTTTTCAAGCTGCGCCGGGACAACGACATTTATTGTGTGCTGCGTGCTTTGTGTATAGGCAGCCGAAAAGTAATAGTCCAACGGTTTCACCACACGAAATAACGTGAATTCAAAACCACCATCATCGCCACGATCGATGACACTTGTTTGCCACGTATCTGAATCCATACGGACATGCAAGGTAACTTCGTCTGTACTAAAACCGGCAACATCAGCTCTTAGTACCAGATTCTCGCCAGAGATTATTTGCCCATCGCCAGGTTGTGCGTCGATACTGCGAACGGCAACTAAATCTGGAATTTTCCATCCAGCCCAAACATGTTGCGTTGCATTTCTCCACTCCAAAGGAGCGCGCTGAAAAAAACCAACACCAACAAACAGCAAACTAGCGATGAGTACAATTGGCCACAAAATGGCCGACATTGGCACAATACGAAACAGCGGCACACGCTTTGCAACGGCGAGACCATCCTGCGCAAGCAGTGGCAGAAACTGGTGATCTGGTGAGCGTTCCTTGGTATCCAGATAGGTGTGCACTCGTCCATTAAAAGCAGCATCTGAAGATTCAATCAGATGAGCGCCGCTATCTCGACGCAGACGGGCAATGGGTTTCCACAACACATAAAATACGGCAATGATCGCACTTAGGGCGAGGGTCACGCGAGTCAGGTTAGTTAATGTTTCTGAGAACCCTCGAACCAGACCAATCGCAACGCCAATTGCTGTGATGCTCATCAGTACGACCATCAATACAACGATCGAGACGACGAGAATACGCATACGCTCGCGGCGCGTTGCACTGTGCAGATATCGCTGAAAGCGGTTTTGCGACGTCGTTTTATTGTTCACAGCCCATCCCTCCGGACCCACAGCATTCGGTTGGCATACAGCGTTTCTATGGCCAATAAAAACAGTACAACTGGCAATAGCCAGTGCCATAATGTTAATTTATACCGCATGTCGTCGGTTGTCGCTACATTTGTTCTGGAATCACTGACGGCTTCACTATCTGCCTCACCCGCCACTTCACCCGCCGCCTCACCCGAATTTGCGGCCGTGTTGTCATTTAAGGTACTTGTATTGTGCCTAGACTCCCACGCATCTAACTCCCCCTGGCTCATCGCTAACAGGTTGGATTCACCACTGTTAAGGACAACACTAACAGTATCCGAAGTGGATGCGCCAAGCACCGAGTAAACACCCGGTGTATCGATACGTACGTTATTTGCAGAGCCTAGTTGCGACAGTTCAAGCACCGGCTCAGCGTCAGGTGTGAGTAATTGACTATTGGCTGGCAAGAACAGGTCTTGACCAACTTCCAACTCTATTGGTAATGCGTTGTTCGCATTAAAGTATTCAATAATTTGCCCCATTAGTAAAACGAAAGCAGGTTGCAATGGCAAGTCACTGTTAAGCCCGTCTAGCACATCATTCAGTAAGAGCATTCTGCCTCGATCGCCCACAAGACGTTCAACGAGTACCGGTTCACCCGTATCAAGGCTCATTAGAATTTGATCGTTTGCCGTTATCTCCATTTCTGGAATCGTGTAAAAATGGGTCTCAAACCAATTGATATCTCCAAGGCTCAGTGTGTGAGCCAAATCGATTCGACTAACAGTTGAAGATGCCGACGAGGCGGCCGTGCCACTCGATACATTGGGGTTTACAGGAAGTAGCAAAACATTGCCACCGGCCGTTACAAATCGAGATACCTCTTCCGGTATGTCAGTTAGATTGTCGACAAACACTATTGCATGTCGAACGCCAGGAGCCAGTGCTGCGCTGGCATCAAGCACTTCCACTCGAGCATCACCATCGGTTTCTAACGCAGTACTGATAAATACTCTAGCCTGATCTGAAGGCTTTTGACCAATGTTGGTTAACGTTATGTCCACAGAAGATAATCCACGTACAGGTACGTCAACTTGATCATCGTCGGCAAGAAAGTCGGTCTGAGCAAACGACACATTAACCAGCGCACCAAGATCGTTAGGCAAACTAATTGAATCGAACTGAATGGTTTTAGTTTCTCCTGCCTTCAGACTCACCTCCTGTGCACCTAACACTCGCCCCTGTATACTGACCTGTACAGTCTTTACTACAGGTTGGGTAGCAGTATCGCTTGACACTGATGCTAAGTCAGAAGCCGAAACGTTAACACTGACTCGAGCGGTAACAGAATTTTCTGTTCTTGCTTCAGCTCGCAACGAATAATTTACTGGTGATTCTGTGTCGCCGCCTACCGAAACAACATTCAATGCCTGCAACCGATTAGCCAACAAAGTATTCATTTGTTGTGGCAAGTTGGCACGCTGCCCATCCGTAATGAACGTAGCCAAAACCGGCTTGTCTATGTCACCCGCAACCTTGTTAAGCCTGCGCATCATTTCACCAAAATCGGCAGATTCATAGCCCGGTTCAATTTGATTCAATGCGGTCTTAACCAAACTTCGATCGGTAACGATATCGGTATGACTGGCCAATTGCCCTGCGTAGCTGAATAGTTGAACCGCGTCTTTGTCTGGTATTTCCGCTAACACAGAATCAACAGCTTCTACAGCCATGTCCCAGCGGTTCAATGCGCGCATCGAAAACGAGTTATCAACGATCACTAACTGCACAGCTTCCGAATCGGCGGCATCGTTCGTTGAGCGTAACCATGGCTGTGCGAACAACAAACACAACAACGCCAGAAACAGTAGTCTAAGCAGAAACAACAGCCAATAGCGTAGTTTACGTTTGCTGGTTGCCGGCGGCCTGGTGGGTTCTAAAAAACGTGTGGTCGGAAACGCTTGTTCTGGCGGTTCATGATGACTGAAACGATGCAGTAACCACGGTAGAAACAAACCAAGGAGACCGAGCAAATAAAGAGGTGCCAGCAAACTCATCGGGAGCGTCGCTCACGAAACTGCAGATACGACACAATGGCGCTGTCTAACGATTCGCTGGTGGTTAGCCTGACGTAATCAGCACCAGCCTTGGCACTGTTGTGCTTTAGCTGTTCGCAATGATCTTGAATTCGTGTTTGATAATCTGTACGTAAATACTCTGGGTCGACTACGACCGATTTTCCAGATTCCAGACTTTTTAACGCGCTGATTTTCTTTATATCTGGCGCTAACTCTTGGTCATCAAGCACATGAAAAATGGCAACATCGTGACCAGCGTGCACCAGGGACTGCAGCGAACTCAGCAATCGATCGGGCTCTGTGTACAAATCGGAGACCAACACCAACAAGCCCCTTTTTGTAATAGTTGCTTGTAAATCACTCAATACGTCTACTACATCGGTACTGCTACCAACGTGACTACCTTCCAGTAGCCCTAACACCTTTGGCAGACTATCAGGACGAGCACTGGGCGGAGCGTATTCCCGAATTGCATCATCAAACAAGATGACACCCAGGGCATCGTGCTGGCGTCGTGTCAGATACGCAAGCGCTGCAACCAGAAAACGAGCCTGCTCATGCTTACTGACCGGTTCGCCAAACCCCATGGATGCACTGACATCTAACATTAAGGTAACCGACGTGTTGGTCTCGCCCTGAAATCGTTTAATGTACATTCGATCGGTTCGGGCATACACATTCCAATCGACAAAGCGTAAATCGTCACCTTCGTTATAGGCACGGTATTCCGCAAACTCCTGACTAAAACCAAAATCAGGAGACCTATGCAAACCGGTTAAAACGCCGTCAACTACCGTTCGCGCAACCAATTCAAGCGAGCCCAATCGGGCAAGCAATTCTGGTTTTAAAAAGCGACTGGCAGCTACCGCACTCATCGTTATGCGGCCATCCGGGTGTCGACCAGGTCTCGAAGCACGTCGTCCATTGACATACCGTCTGCTTCGGCGAAGTAGTTAAGCAAAACTCTATGGCGTAATACCGGAGCAGCCAGAGCGTCAATGTCTTCGGTTGTTACATGATACCGACCTTGCATGAGAGCGCGTGCTTTCGCTGCCATGGTAATAAATAAGGCCGCACGAACCGATGCACCGAATTTAACGTATTTTTTTACCGTAGCAGTTGCGCTTGGATCTTCAGGCCTTGTAGCACGCACCATTTCAACCGCATAGCGACCAACGGCTTTGCTTACCGGTACCTGTCGGGTGAGCTGTTGAAAGGCTCGTACTTCAGCCGAATTGGTACAGGCTTTAACCGGCTCTGGCAGAACGTCAGTAGTAAAGCGTTCAATAACTGTTATTTCATCTTCAAGCGGCAAGTAGTCCAACAAGATATTGAACAAGAACCGATCGAGCTGTGCTTCTGGCAAGGGGTAAGTACCTTCGAGCTCCAGCGGGTTCTGAGTTGCCAGCACAAAAAACGGTTTTTCAATGTTGTGCGGTGTGCCGCGCACCGTTGCAGAGTATTCCTGCATAGCCTCAAGCAAAGCTGCCTGAGTTTTAGGTGGTGTACGGTTAATTTCATCAGCCAGCAGAACATTAGTGAAAATGGGGCCTGGAACAAAACGCCAGTTACGGCCGCCTGCATCATTCTCTTCGATAATGTCAGTACCGGTAATATCCGTAGGCATCAGGTCGGGGGTGAACTGAATTCTATTGAAATTCAACCCTAGTGCATCGGCAATCGTTCGAACTAACAGCGTTTTTGCGGTACCCGGCATTCCTGTAACCAGACAGTGGCCACCCACTAACAGGGTGATTAACAGATGCTCCACTACGTGGTCTTGACCAACAATAATCCTGCCCACTTCCGAGCGCAATTCATTGGTAACCGAGCGAAAGCGTTGTACTAACTCGCCTGTTTCACCCGATTGCATGTTTGTATCACTCAACAGCTTCTCCTTCATTGAATTCCAACAGCATTTTCTGCGCCGAACGAAAAAACGGTGCATGCTCTAATGCGTACAGCACTTGTCGTTTTGCTTTATCTTTATCACCAACTTGCAATGCAGCGCGTGCTTTTCCAAGCAACGCCTCGGCAGGGTCTTCCGGTTGTAGCCCAAGCAAAGCATCGTACTCGCGGATAGCTAAATCGGTTTCATTTTCATCCAGGTAGTATTCACCAAGCCACTGGTGCTCCTCAATCACGTAAGGAGTAACCCAATTGATAGACTCCATTACGTTTGCCGCTTCTGCAAACTGTTCGTTTTCACGGAGCTTTCGCACTAGCCACTGAAGTGATTCAACACCATGTCCGCCGCGTGAGTGCCATGTTTTCAGGGTTTCAACTGCCCCGTCCTCGTCGCCCTGCTCTCTGAGCGCACCCGCTAAAATTTCATAGGCATTGCCATCACCCACACGTTCTGGGTCACGTGCGATGATATTTTCTGCCAAAACTGAAACGCTAATCCAATCTTCAGCCTTAATAGCACGCGACAATTGTCGGTTCGCAACCTGATAATCATCCAGTGAGCGTGATAATTGGCCAAATCGACTGGCTACATGCTGGTTAAATTCTATATCGAAGCTCTCACCATTTATTCCAATGCCTGCCATTAGTGCTTCGGATGTTGAATCACCCTCGCCAAACCTTTTCAACATAGTGACCAGCGCATCATGCCCCCACCGACTTGAAATATAGTCACAGATTAGACCCGCTTGTGTGTAGGAAACCTGTACCTGACCATTGTAAGTGGGACGAACGAAACCACTGTCAAGAGAGTCTATCGGCAACAACTCATTTTTAGCTATTGCCAATAGCGTATCGATGGGGATGGTACGGTCAGGTAGTGGCCCACTGTTCCACTCTTCGTACACTGACAACCCCTCACTGAACCAACGAGGTAATTTATGATTGGTCGCTTCAAGGGTAAACACGTGAGCGATCTCATGCCAGAGAGTGGAACCCCAGTGGAAATCGCCTGCGGGTCTTGCCTTAGGGCTATCCATCGCAGTTAGGTACCCGAAAGTAACACCCAGCAGTCCAATGCCAGGCGTACTCACCGTTCGCACACCGAAGTCGTCGTGGTCGTGATAAAGCTCAACAATCATCGGGCGCTTCAGTTCGAAATCATAACGTTTGGAAAAGAATTGCACAGCCTTTATAGATAAATTTTGTACGTATGGCTCAAGCGCGTCGGCATCTTCGCGATCAAGTCGAATAATGACTCGGCCAAAATTGCGCTCTGGATTATCCGGATCGGGTACATCGACGGAGCTGACGCGCATGTTATCCAGTTTATCGAGAAACTTTAACGTATTAACGGTTTGCGCATCGAACGGGTCAATGTCGAATGCCTTCTTGATATGGTATCGGGCGCCAAATACATTATTTATGCGCAGGTAGTTAATACCAAGGTCGCGCTGTGCAGTGGCTAATTGTGGGTCGAGCTCAACCGCTTTCTTGTATAGATCAACCGCTTCACGGTACCGATAAGTAATAATGTAGTAATGGGCAACAGTTGAATATATATCGCCGAATGTAGGGTTGATATTTAGCGCTTGTTCAACCCAGCTATCAATGGGCTTTGCTTCGAGTAAATTTGCGCCGGCTTGCAAAGTATAATATTCCAACAACGGCAATTCTGCCGCTTCGATCAGCGGTTTGGCGCGGCTAAGAATCTCACGCGCTACCTCTACATTCTGCAATTCCAGTTCTATTCGCGCCTGCAGCATCAGCGCGTGAATGTTCTCCGGAAATTCTGACAGTATATTATTTAATTGTTCACGCGCTTGACCTTCATAGGTTTGCATGGTTGCTTCAACCAATCCCAATCTGGCTGGTAAAAAGCCTTCATCGAATAACAAAGCCTCTCGAAACAAAGACACCGCATCACTGACTTGATGGGTTTTTAAGTACAACATAGCCCAATGAGTTTTGATCAAGGGGTCTGCACTGTCAGAACTTGCCTGACGATACAGTTTGTTAGCCAACCGTACGTCGCCTAATGCAGCTGCTGCATTGGCTTGCACCAGCAGTTCTTCGTGATCACTCAAGGACTCGAAGCACGTTGCGGCTTTTACATTCTCGCCAACGTAAGCATAATTGTCACACTCAACCAACGCTTCATGACGATCGTTGCCATAATGAATAGTGAGTGCGTAGGCATTAGGGCACAGCAGCAGTAGCAACATGACTACCACGGCATTGGTTACATGCAATCGGCTATGTTCAATCAACTTACTAGTCATGACTTTTAATTTCCTGCCAACCAGTGGTTGCGTCGATTTTTTGCTGAAGTCGCGCAATTGAAAGCAGCAGCGGTTCCAGCTCTTCATAGAACTCAGCAGTCTGCATGCTCGGCTTTCGCGCTTTTAACGCAAGGAATTTATCCTCCAGCAACAAACGTTCGTCTAGTAACTTTGCTACTACCGGGTCGTCACTGGCTGCTCGAAGCGAACCAAGCTTCGCTAAAGCCAAACGCTCGGGCTGATCACCAGTGAGTCTTGCATGCTCTGACGCCAGCAATTTCTGTTCTTCGTAGTAACCTTGGGTTTGTGTGTTGGTATACCTGAACACCTCTGCCAAGGTTAGGATTTCGTTTCGATCAGTGTCAGCCACCGCCGACTCCAATGCTTTGGCCAAATATTCAGGGAAACGCACTGCGTTGAGTTCACCTCCGCTTTTGGTTGCAGTTACAACGTAACGGCCTGGTTGACTCAGCACATCCAGAACAGCTCCGCTTGCACTGGTTCCCAGTAGCACCAATTGGGTGGTGGCATCTAAATCAGCCATAGCGGCCACCAGGTCGTCGGTAGTTAAATCTTCACCGGCAAGGTTAAAGCGCCACGACTCAGCATCTACCGTACCATGCCCTAACAACACCAGAAAAAAACTGTCGCTTTGCAACGTTGACAGTTTTTCCAACTCAGCTAACAACGCAGAACGCGTGGCCTGCTCTGCCTGCAGTAAAACAAAGTCATCTGGCCCATCACCAACGGTACGAAGTGCATCGACAATAGTTTGCCCTTGCTCTTTAAATTGTTGTGCATAGTCTTCATTACCACCAATGCCGCTGACGACGAGCCCAGTCACTTTCGCGATTGCTGCACTGGTTACGCATACACTGTTCGCGCACATACCGATTGCTAATACACAAAGCAATTTTTGCAGCCGACTGTGCATTACAAGCGCTTCCATCGCAATCTTAATAACCACTCCAACGCCTTTGCGATCAACAACAACAGGAATAAAGCCAGCATATTCCATAACGGCAATATTTCCTCTTTAGTGATGCCTGCGTTTTGCATTGTCAGCACCTGCGCCAACTGGTCTTTGTCGGCAGCATCAAGATAACGACCTCCTGTAGCCTCAGAAATACGTTGAAGAAACTCGCGATGCAGACCAGTGTCGAACTGTTCGGCCGTGCCACTCTCTTTTAATAACCACTTCTGTATATCGCTGCCCTCATTTG
>CALIMV010000231.1 GCA_938045275.1 uncultured Granulosicoccaceae bacterium | reverse complement strand
GCGCCCGCATCGGTTTAATCAAGTATTGTTGATAGGCGCGCGTAACACCTGAATTCAGCTTATCAGCGCCGACACTGAGCACCAATGGTGGGCAGACGCATACGGCGCCATTTAATTGACTTTTCTCGTGTTGTTCGCCTAAATATTTCAATAAGGCGTTAGCCCCCAGTGAGTAGGCAATTGCAAATACAGGTGTGGTTGGGTAACGATTTTGTACAAGGTTTATCAGTTGATGGATGTCATCAGTCGCACCTGAATG
The DNA here is from genome assembly GCA_938045275.1 of uncultured Granulosicoccaceae bacterium. GTDB lineage: Bacteria > Pseudomonadota > Gammaproteobacteria > Granulosicoccales > Granulosicoccaceae > Granulosicoccus. The sequence continues at coordinate 4,892 of CALIMV010000231.1, read as the reverse complement.
GTAAGAGCGAGCGAGTCTGTTGGGCTCGCCACTGCAGCCACGCCAATGCATAAAAACTGGCCGCAAACCCGCTTTTTCAAGGGTATGAAACACGGCACGAACATACGCACTTTCGATGCTACCGGCCAAACCGTGGAAGATACAAACCCAAGGGCCGCTGCTTTTTTTACTCCAGTTTATGTCCAAAAAATCGCCATCTGACAGCTCCAAACGCTCGGCTTTGGCATCAACCGAGGGGTGATTGGAGAGCTTACTTGCAAAAATCGTTTGTAAATGGGGGTTGCGTAACCACCAGCGCGGACTAAATTTACTGTTAGTAATCACAAGTTAACGGCTCTGTCTCAAAAGTTATGTGCATTCTAGTTGCAAACGACGATGGCTATCTGTCGCCTGGTATCAGGGCATTGCACAAAGCCATGAGCCGAGTTGGCGATGCGATTCTGGTAGCGCCAGATCGAAATAGAAGTGCCGCTAGTAATTCTTTGACATTGTCAAAGCCGATCTCGGTCCATCGGCATGCAGACAATATCTATGCGGTTGAAGGCTCACCCGCCGATTGCGTAAACATTGCCCTGAGCGGTTTGCTTGAGTCCAATGTCGATGTTGTGGTCAGCGGGATTAATGACGGACCAAATATGGGAGATGATGTATTGTATTCTGGAACAGTGGCAGCAGCCATGGAAGGTCGATTTTTAGGCCAGCCAGCGATAGCTTTGTCGATGGCAACGCCCAATCCGACTAATTTTGACACAGCAGCAAGGGTTGCGGAAAAGCTGGTGAATAAATTGAGCACCGCGTCGATGCGTAACGGTACAGTTTTAAATGTGAATGTGCCAGACGTTCCAATGAATCAATTGCGTGGCTTGCGGGTGACTCGTTTGGGCACCCGACACCCATCGGCTAATGCAATCAAACAGCAAAGTCCGCGTGGTGATACGCAGTATTGGATTGGTCCGGCAGGTCTCATAAACGACAACAGCGATGACACTGACTTTTTTGCTGTGGCAGAGAATTATGTATCAGTTACTCCGCTTACAACTGATTTAACGTGCATAGATTCTTTATCCCCTGTGGGTGACTGGTTGGAGCAACTGTCTTGATATTAAGTCCAGTACAAATTGCAGGTATCGGTATGACTTCTCAACGCACGCGTAATCGAATGGTTGATCGATTGCGCGACCGTGGCATTGAAAGCGAAGCGGTGTTGGCAACGTTGGCCACTGTGCCCAGACATTTGTTTGTCGATGAGGCTATGGCGACTCGAGCTTATGAAGACGATGCGTTGCCAATAGGTGATGGTCAAACCATTTCGCAACCCTATGTTGTCGCTCGTATGACTGAAGTGTTACTTGAACAAGGTCCGGTTGGAAAAGTATTGGAAGTCGGCACGGGCTCGGGTTACCAGGCGGCTATTCTGTCCCAATTGGTTGACCAGGTTTATACAGTGGAACGGATTAAAAATTTACTCGATAAAGCCCGGCATCGTTTTCGTGCCCTGGAATATCGTAACGTACAGGCGCGCCATAGTGATGGTAGCTGGGGTTGGGCAACCAATGGACCATACGAGGCTATTATCGTTACAGCGGCACCAACATCAGTACCAGAACCTTTGTTGGAACAGTTGCAAATTGGCGGCAGGATGATTGTGCCGGTTGGCAATCAAAAGCGACAGCAGATGTTAACTGTCATTACAAGGACAAGATGCGGATATGAACGGGTCGAATTGAGTGATGTTAAGTTTGTTCCGTTCCTTTCCGGTAAGTTTTAAAAATAAAAATTCACATTGTTAGAAAATCTTTCTGGCAACTCTGATAATTGCGGACTATACTTTTTTTGCGATTGGTCACTTTTTGCACGCGCCAGATATGGTTTAGTTTGTACAGGCGTGTCGGAAGGAACAATAATCGCAGAATCCATGTAGATTCTGCCCAATAAGTAAGATCAATCGACTCGGTTGTTGGGACAACCTGCACTCCTTAGTTCTTTTGGCTAGGATGTATTACAAGATGATTGAATCGATCCATGAAAAATACACTGTCATTTAATTGCGTTGTGTTATCCGCCTTGATCACGATGACGGCGTGCACGTCTGTACCGGTTGTCGAGAGCCGTTTGCAAACAATGCAATTGTATTCAAATATGTACGTTGTTCAGGCGGGCGAAACTGTCCGCTCCATCGCTTATCGATACCAGCTCTCGGAAGCTGAACTTGAAGCACTCAATCCGGGTTTAAGCCGCAACATCACACCCGGCTTGCGCATCAATGTCAGACCGGGGACTGTTTTGTCCGATGAGCTGCGGGCGCGTGCAAAAACAGCTTCCTATAGATCAGCGCGGCAACCGCAATTGATCTCAGAAAGGCGAACCCAAGCGCTACGGCCCGATCAACGCATAGCCAGTAACGAACGTGTGGTGGTTTCACCTGCACCATTAGGTCCGGAGCTTGTTCCGCAACCCATCGATCAGTATGTCGATGACACTGGCACACCAAGGATTACCGAAGTCCCTGCATCATCGAGGTCTAACGAAACGTATATCGTTTCTCCTGAAGGAGAATTCACGGAGGAGGTGATAGCAGATCCACTCGACTTCGAACCTGTGCAAACCAGTCGGGCGGCAATGAACGAGGAATTGCAGCAATACGTGGGCGAATGGTCGTGGCCTACAGATGGGCAGATTGCCCGCGAATTTGCACCTACTGAGGTTGGTGGTCAGGGTGTCGATATTGCCGGTGTGCCGGGACAAAGTATTCACGCAGCGATGGCAGGCACCGTGGTTTACTCGGGTCGAGATCTTAGTGGTGGTGGAAATTTGATCATTGTGCGACACGACGACAGTCTGATGACCACTTATTCGCATGCCGACAAATTATACGTGGCAGAAGACGATCAAGTCGTTGCAGGCGACCCGATAGCCAGTCTGGGTTGGAATGCCAATCAGGAGTCAGTTCTGCGATTTGAGGTTAGAAAAAACGGTAACCCATTGGATCCAATGAAATTCCTTCCATTGCGGTAACTTAGGCGTGCTTTAGAGAATTTGTCGAACAAATGTAAATAGGCTAAATTACTAGAGCAAGTTGTTGTAAGTTATTATAAACTGTCGAATTGTTCGAATTAATATAAAGTCCGATCACTGTCGGGCGCTTTTGTGACGGCGGTGGTGCGGTACGTTTAGTGTGAAATTGTGCGGAGATAAACACGTAATGGCTATTGAAGAACGATCAGGCTGGGCGGCGTCCGAGAACGAATCGGCGAACGCGAGTGAAAACGCCATTGTCGATGATGCTGAGAAGGTTGCTGAAGTCGAGGAAGAACCCGAGGAGCAGATCACCGCCAGCAAACTGCGCGATGCCAGCCGTAAAGAGATGGACGCTACGCGTCTGTATCTCAAAGAAATAGAATTCTCTGAGCTACTGACTGCAGATGAAGAAAAATTCTATACACGAAAGGCGCAAGCGGGCTGTGAGAAGTCACGTGCAAAAATGATTGAATGCAATTTACGCCTGGTAGTGAAGATCGCAAGACGTTATATGAATCGCGGATTGGCTTTGCTCGACTTGATCGAAGAAGGCAACCTTGGCTTGATTCATTCTGTTGAAAAATTTGATCCTGAGCGCGGTTTTCGTTTTTCGACTTACGCTACGTGGTGGATTCGTCAAACCATAGAACGTGGCCTGATGAATCAAACACGCACCATTCGTTTGCCAATTCACGTTGTTAAAGAGATGAACGTGTATATCAAGGCGGAACGACGCCTTCAACAATCACTTGATCGTGAACCAACCGCGGAAGATATTGCTGCAACGGTAGAACGACCGGTTGCTGATGTAAAAAGATTACTCGGTTTGCGTGATCGTGTTACATCAGTAGATGTTGCTATAGGCAAGGATGGCGAGCGACCATTGCTGGATATTATTCCAGACGAGAATAACGTTGATCCATCAATGTTGCTTCAAGATGAAAGAGTGAATTCAAATATTAACGCCTGGCTTGAAAAACTTGAAGGCAAGCAACGCGAAGTGCTGATACGACGCTTTGGCTTGCACGGACATGAAAAGTCAACATTGGAAGAAGTTGGTCAAGAGCTAGGTGTTACACGTGAACGTGTACGACAAATTCAAATGGAAGCACTAAAACGGTTGCGCAGAATTTTGGAAGGCAGTGGTTACACAGCGGAAAATTTGTTTATGGCTTAGACCTTTGGGCTCATAACAGTCTATTCATAACAGTCTATTACTGTGTGCCCAAGCGGCAACTGCAGAAAGTAGTGGATATTTATATGTAAAAAGCGACGGATTATACCGTCGCTTTTTTTTTGCCCGCACCGCGCTGAATCGGCTGTCGTTAAAATTAACTTGCGGCTAATTAAAAGTCTCTATCTAATCAGGTTTCTCAATCCATTTAGTCTATAGAGGTAAAAATGAAAGAGAAGAAATCTGATGACTACTATGTAGAGCTTCCAAATGGCATTACAAAAAAACAAATCATGTCGGCGGTGGAAAAGGCGGCCGCCGATGCAGGCTTGTACATTTCTCATATAGGCGGGTATTCAAGAAAAAAATACCCAAATGCTGTGCACTGGCACTTTAAGCGTGATGCAAAAGAGGTTGGGTTACTCGATGCGACTTACTGGGATGTAAAATCCCTGTTTTGGTTGATGATTCGCCACAGCGAACCCAAGTGGGTAAAGGATATGGTTCCGGTGCTACTTCGAGAGCTTAACCGTCAAATGTCGAAAACCAGCTAGACTGATATTCTTCCTATTGATCGAGTTGCAACAGTGCCGCCGCCACTGGCCGATTTTCCCCGACTAACACACTGTAAGTCCGGCAGGCGGCGCGGGTGTTCATCACTTCTACGGCTAAATTGTGTTTTTTGAGTTCAACCAACAAT
>CALIMV010000230.1 GCA_938045275.1 uncultured Granulosicoccaceae bacterium | reverse complement strand
CCATATGAGCGGCAACATGCTAAGGCTGTGTTGCCAGTGTGTACTATATTACCGCCCTGGCTGGATAGCCTGTAACTCGAATCGGGGCTTATCAACAAACATACGCCTATTGGCAATTACGATAGTCCGGAGAAAGTGTGTGAAATTACAATCCACGATTTGGGATACAGCTAGATCACCGGCACGACATGCTGTTTGCCTGCTTTTGCTGGGGTTCGTGCTTATTGGTTGCACAACGACTAAAGCGCCTTACCAGACGGATGCCGTCGACGTTACGCTTACGCCGGAACAGGTCGCAGCCGAGCCTGATTCGGCCAAAGGTACCGTGATTTGGGGTGGGGTGATCGTGAGTAGCGTTAATTTAGTTGATAGAACTCAATTTGAAGTGCTTGCCTACCCACTCGATAAAAATCAACGACCGATCACAAAGAAAGATTCGTTGGGTCGCTTTCTACTCCAGTCACCGGACTACATCGAAACCAAGAACTACGCGCCGGGGCGTGAGTTGACGGCCATTGGTACTTTACAGGGCATCACTAAGGGTGAGATCAGTGAAGCTAAATATGACTATCCAACCGTCACACTCAACGATGTTCATCTATGGCATCGCGACAACAGTCACGAACAGCCCAGATTTATTTTCGGTATCGGATTAAATATCGGCGGTTGATTCCAAATTTATTATTTCAATAAAATCAAAAAGTTACAGAATATATTTTATTAAGACTTTTATCAATTCACCAGGTTAGCTGTCATAAATCCGGCTATATCCACGTATCATCGACCGCCCGCTTGCGATAGACTTCTTCGTTAGCAGGGTCAGGTTCCGGTCTGTTCGACCATCGAACTTGGTCCCGCCGCAGGCTTTGGCGAAGATCAAACTGCGCAGTAGGATAAGGGGGTGGGAGCGATCCCACTAAATCGTGAAATAGCATTGGTATCGATCGCAACGTGTGTCACATCGACCCGAATGGATGCTTCACACAACGAGATGTCCAGTCGCTACACATCGCAAACACGACGCCAACGTCGTGGGGATGAGACATGCAAAGCACCAAAAAAATAATAGGTGCGCTTCTCGTTTGCTTAGGCCTTTGGTCGACGCAAGTAGCAGCAGCGCCAGAATGTGTTTGGCCAGATGATAAAACTCTGGAGGCTATTCTGCCGGTCGCAACCGACCATGGCAGCCATGCTAGTGGAGTGGTGTTTGCGGCGAATCGGGTGCTAACTGCCGCTCATGCAGTCGAAGGTGCTGAGCAGTACTTTGTGCGTGTTAACGGTGGGTTCCGCAGTGCAACACTGCTGTTGATCGACCTCGCTAATGACTTGGCTGTTTTGTCTGTTAATACCCACAACATCCAGCCGATGCCACTGGCAGCGGCGTCACCGAGCCAGAGCCAAATGGTTTGGGCCGTTGGTTTTCCCAAAGCACAAGGTAAGACAACCTCGAGTGGCGTGTTTCAACGAAACCGTGCAGGCGCTCTGCATACCAGCGCACCTATCGACTCGGGGCAATCCGGTGGTGGCCTGTTAAGTTGTGAACAGGGCTCTTATCAATTGCTTGGAATGCTGCGCGGCTATGGAGCCTATCTTAGCGGTGATCGTTACGTAAAACTTGAGAATCATTCTGTTTCGGTAGCAGCTGCCACTATCCAGCGTTTTATCGGTACTTATCAATAACGCCAGCAATCCAACGACACCAGCAAACCAACAACACCAGCAAACCGTTGGTAGGCGCTGTTTGCCAATCACTAGTAAACTTTTTGTCGTAGATTAGGCCATGTGTCGTTTCTGGCCGCATTCACACCGTTCTCAACATGCCAGAATTAAGCTGATTAGTTAGCCTTCTCCAAACTAACTTTACTGGCATTTTGTGGCTATGACCATCAGTGTATTCGATCTGTTTAAAATTGGAATTGGTCCATCCAGTTCACACACCGTTGGTCCGATGGTGGCCGCAAATCAGTTTGTTGAGTCTTTGCTAAGTCACCCAGACTGTGCCAGGTTGGCGCGAATCAAGGTCGATTTGCTTGGTTCATTGGGTGCTACGGGAAAAGGGCATGGTAGTGATAAGGCTGTGCTGCTGGGTTTGCAAGGTGAGGATCCAGGTAGCGTGGATGTGGAAGCAATTGAACCAATGCTCGCGCAAATAAGGGAATCGGAATCGTTAAATATACCCGGTATTGCGTCTATTAAATTCAAAGAATCCACCGATCTAATCATGCACAAACGGCGATCTCTGCCATTTCATCCCAACGGCATGGTATTCACGGCGTTCGATTCAGAGAAACAGTCGTTACATACATGCACTTACTTTTCTGTCGGTGGTGGATTTGTTGTTGATGAGTCGGCTGCTGCTGACGCCGATCCGTTAAAGGTCAACAACATCGACGTACCCTATCCGTTTACCACGGGTGATCGCTTGCTTGAAATATGTGATGAACAAAACCTCTCGATAGCCGAAGTTATGATGGCCAATGAATCCACGTCTCGTAGCGAAGCCAGCGTGCGTGCGGCCCTTGTAGAAATATGGGAAGCGATGCAAGCCTGTGTGAAGCGAGGTTGTCATCAGCATGGTGAATTGCCTGGCGGTATGAAGGTCAAGCGTCGAGCCGCAGACTTATATAAAAAACTGACCACTAATCCGGAACGCGGCTATAGCGACCCACTAACAGTGATTGATTGGGTTAATTTGTACGCATTAGCCGTGAACGAAGAAAACGCAGCGGGCGGTAGAGTAGTGACTGCTCCAACTAATGGCGCGGCAGGCATTATTCCGGCTGTGTTGCACTACTACGTGAATTTCACACCAGACAGTAGTATTGATGGCGTTGTTGATTTTCTGTTAACGGCCGGGGCCATTGGTATTCTGTACAAAGAAAACGCTTCCATTTCAGGTGCGGAAGTAGGTTGTCAAGGCGAGGTGGGTTCAGCCTGTTCAATGGCTGCCGGTGCGCTTACCGCTGTTCATAAAGGCACACCAAAACAAGTGGAGAACGCGGCAGAGATTGGCATGGAACATAATCTTGGATTAACTTGCGATCCGGTTGGCGGGTTGGTTCAGGTTCCTTGCATAGAACGCAACGCAATGGGTTCCGTAAAAGCCATCAACGCATCACGTATAGCGTTGCACGGTGACGGCACACACTTTGTTTCGTTGGATAAAGTCATCAAGACAATGCGCGACACTGGCGCTGACATGAAAACCAAATACAAAGAAACAGCACGCGGTGGTCTGGCCATTAATGTTATTGAAGTACCCGTTAGCTTCCCCGACTGTTAATGATGAAGAAACGCTTTGAACGTTTGTACATGTTGTAACGACGCTGTATTCGGCTGTTATAAATCGCGAAATACATAAGTGAACTGGCCAGCTGTTTTTTAAGATCGCGTTTGTTGGGTTACACTGCTGTGAATCCATCAATCTGAACACGGCATCATGAACGCCTTTGCTATTAGTTTGCATCTACTCGCGGCCGTTATCTGGATAGGCGGGATGTTCTTCGCCTATGTCGTTCTACGACCATCTGCCATAGCCCTGGAACCACCGCAACGCCTGACACTTTGGGCAGCCGTATTCAAGCGGTTCTTTCCATGGGTGTGGATGGCCATCATTGTCCTAATGCTTAGCGGTTACTGGCTTATCTTTGATTGGTTCAATGGCTTCGCCACTTCACCAGGGTATGTTCATCTAATGCACGTGCTCGGTTGGGTGATGGCTTTGCTGTTCATTTATCTTTATTACAAAATCTATCCACTGTTTGTAGCAGCCGTTCAAAACAAAGATTGGCCAGACGCAGCAACGCAAATGAACCGCATAAGACAGATCGTACTGCTGAATCTGATTCTGGGCGCAGGAATCGTGGTTTTGGTAGCCGCGTTACAACGCCTGAACTAGTTTCACGAAAAATTCTGTGTCTGTTCACATTCTTTTTCATGGGATTTTTCAGCGAATAATTAACTCGGTTAACTCCTGACAGGTCGGTTTTATGCGCTATATACGCGTACTAGCCGATAGATTACTGACGAATAACCCAAGAGGATTAATATTTAAGGCTAATAATTAGTGATGATCAATTCATGTTCAGTTTCATTTAAGCAAGGTTCGGTAATGTCGTAGCACAAGATTTGAAAATTGCACGTTTCGGTGCATTGGATTCTGGAAGTCGCTGTGTTTGGACTGTTTAAAAAAACTGATTTACCTGCCGAGAAAGACGCTCTCCCGGGTCGTGATGTTGCGTTACGCGTAGCTGAAAAGCATGCTGTGCTTGGCAACCCAATGTCTGGACCGTTTCCAAAAGAGCTGCAGATCGCGATGTTCGGTATGGGGTGTTTTTGGGGTGTGGAACGCTTGTTTTGGCAACAACCGGGTGTTTACACCACAGCTGTTGGCTACGCTGGTGGTTTTACGCCGAACCCGTTCTATTCAGAATTGTGTACCGGAATGACTGGCCACAATGAGGTGGTTCGCGTCGTGTTCGATCACCAGGTCATCTCCTACAGTCAACTGTTGGATATATTCTGGGAGTCGCACGACCCCACGCAAGGTATGCAACAAGGCCCGGACAGAGGCACGCAGTATCGATCTGGCATTTACACTTACGGCGAAGAGCAACAGGCTCAAGCCGAGCTTAGTAAGAAGCAATTCCAAAGCGCGCTGGATGCAAAAGGCTTCGGTCAGATCACCACTGAGATTATTGCTGCGCCCACTTTCTATTACGCTGAAGACGAACACCAACAGTATTTGCACAAGAATCCGCAAGGCTATTGTAGCTTGAGTGGAACTGGCGTCGCCTGTAGCAAACCATCGGGTCAACTGGCCTCATGATGCACCCGCCCACAGATGCCATGAAAGTGCCATTTGATGGCAGCTTCAGAGTAGCTGACTATGCCACTGTTCCCGGTGAAAATGCCGGGAAAAAAGCATTGCAAAAATCGTTGAAAAAGCGTGTTGGACAAATCGCCAAGTTGCAGCGCAAGTTGTACGCTGATGATCGATATTCAGTACTTCTGGTTTTCCAGGCAATGGATGCGGCTGGCAAAGACGGCACTATTCGGGCCGTTATGAGTGGCGTGAATCCGGCAGGTTGTCAGGTTTTTTCTTTTAAATCGCCTTCATCTGAAGAGCTGGACCATGACTTTCTTTGGCGTACAACCAGTCGTTTACCTGAACGTGGTCGCATTGGCATATTCAATCGAAGCTATTACGAAGAAGTGCTTGCCGTTCGTGTTCGACCCAATTACCTCGCCAAGCAGCGTTTGCCTGAATACGATGAAAAGACTATCTGGAAAGACAGGTTCGCATCGATTCGGGAACACGAAAGCCACCTGGCCAGAAACGGTACTGTCATATTGAAGTTTTGGTTGAACGTTTCGCAAGAAGAACAAAAAGCGCGATTCATGGCGCGACTGACCACGCCAGAACGTTATTGGAAGTTTTCCAAAACAGACTTATCAGAACGCAGCAAGTGGACCGATTATATGTCTGCGTATCAGGATATTTTTAATGAAACGTCGCGAGAAGGCGCACCGTGGTATGCCATACCAGCAGACAACAAGCCTTACATGCGGTTATGCGTAGCACAAATAATTTCCGAAACCATGGCAAGTTTGCCGCTTGAATACCCCGAAAAGTCAGCCGAAGAGCTGGCGTTATTCGAACAACATATAAACACTTTAGAACAGGAATCAGCTTGATTTGGTCAGACTCTTGCGTGGTCTTTTGTTAGTGGACTTTTGACTAAGCGCATAACAGTGAATGGCAACTGATTTAAATTGGAGAACATGATGCAATCGATAAAACAAATGGAACTACCTGACGGCAGTGCACTACGGCCTTTACCGAAGTCACTAACCTATGGCGCCACAATCGATATTCGTAATGTCGAACATGAGATCACTGAATTTATGATTCGACGCGCATGCGAAGAAATGGATGCACAACAGCAGTATCCTTTTTGCGGACGCAAGCCTAAGCAGCGCGCCAAGTAAAATGCCAGTTAAAGCGGAAAGGCGAAGAATGATTGATCAGATTTGTTTTTATTTCAGGTGGCTTTCTTGACAGGCGCCCACGAATATAAAAACGAGCAATACTGCAATTAGACGTATTTTAGTACGCCACCGATCAACTGATTGAATTGCAATTTGAAGTACATTTTGAAGTAAATTGTTTAGACTGCAAAACCTAGCCAACCATTTGATTCATTTCAAAAATGGGTAGCAGAATCCCCAGTACGATTGACAGTACAATTCCACCCATAATCAGAATTACCACAGGTTCAAATAATCCCAGAAAGATCGACATGGCTGAGTTAAGCTCGCGTTCCTGATGGGTTGCCGCTTTCTCAAGCATGCTATCGAGCTTGCCAGACGCCTCTCCGCTGGCAACCAGATGTAGCATCATAGGTGGGAAATAGCCGGTTTTCTCCAGCGCATATCCCATGGTTTTACCTTCTCTTACCTGTTCGGCAGCTGTTTTAACCGCGGCACGCATAGGGCGATTGGTGATAACTTGCGATGAAATGTCGAGAGCTTCGAGTACAGGCACACCACTGGCAGATAGAATGCTTAATGTTCGCGAGAATTGTGCAGTGTTATGACTTCTAATCAATCGTTTTAGTACAGGTATTTTCAGCAAAAAAGCGTGTACCCGGGATTTGAATGCTTCGCCGCGCATGGCATATCGGAACCCAAAAAACATTATTGTCAGCACGATGGCAACGACTAGCCCCCATTCGCGTACAAATGCGCTGGCACTCAGCAACGCCACAGTCAGTCCCGGTAGCTCTTGATCCATGCCTTCGAATACCGTAACAACTTGCGGTACAACATAGGCGAGTAGGAATGAGACAATTAATATTGAAGCAAAAACCAGCATGCTTGGGTAAATCAATGCCTTTTTAACGACGGCATTGGCAGCTTGGCGATCTTCGGTGTAGTCGGCCAGGCGCTCCAGAACTGCATCAAGATGCCCGGACTGCTCACCTGCGGCAACGGTAGACTGATAGATCTCAGGGAATACTTTTGGATAATCTTTCAGTGCCGATGCAAAAGTATGCCCTTCAAGTACTTTTGATCGTACTGAAAGAATCAGCGACTGAATTTTGGGTTTCTCAGTTTGACGACTTACCGCCTCCAGTGCTTCCTCAAGCGGCGTGCCAGCCCCACTTAAGGTCGCAACCTGCCGGGTAAACAGGGCAAGTTCGTTGGTTTTGATGCCACCACGGTAAGTTGGTGTTGATTTTGAGTTGAGCTTGCCGTTGGCTGCTTTAGAGCGGACCGTGGTCTCGTCTACCTGCAGCGGCGTCAGTTCTTGCTGACGCAGCTGCGATCGCGCCATACGGGCAGTGTCTGCTTCAAGAACGCCTTTTTTTTCTTTGCCGCGTGCGTCTAACGCGACATACTCAAATGCGGCCATTAACCACTAGCTCTCACGAGTAACGCGCAGTACTTCCTGTAGAGAGGTTTTACCTTCAAGCACGAGGCGGGCGCCATCATCTTGAATGCCCGGATGGTTTGTTCGAGCGTGTCTTTCAAGATCGTGTTCAGATTGGCTGTCGTGAATCATGGTTCGCATTTTCTCATCGACTTCAACAACTTCATAGATACCGGTTCGACCACGGTAACCGGTATGGTTGCACTTCTCGCAACCATGAGGCTCATGCACATTGGTGGCTTGGCTCACTGTCGCTCTGAGTGTTTTTAATTCTGCGTGTGTTGGTGTGTGCAGTCGCTTGCAATCAGGGCAAAGTACTCTGACCAGACGTTGAGCAACCAGTGCCACCAAGGATGAGGCGAGCAGAAAGGGCTCTACGCCCATGTCTCTTAGTCGAGTTACTGCGCCCACCGCAGTATTGGTATGCAGGGTTGATAACACGAGATGGCCTGTCAAACTGGCTTGTACCGCAACCTCCGCTGTTTCCACATCACGAATCTCACCAACCATGACTATATCGGGATCCTGACGCAAAATAGCGCGCAAGCCTTTTGCAAAATCGAGATCAACTTTGTTGTTCACTTGCGTCTGGCCAATGCCATCGATCAAGTATTCGACTGGGTCTTCAACAGTCAATATGGAATAGCGCGATGTGTTCAATCGTGACAACGCAGCGTAAAGCGTGGTGGTTTTACCTGAGCCGGTAGGCCCGGTAACCAGAATAATGCCGTGCGATAAAGTCAGAGCACGTGAGAGTGTCTTGTGGGCCACTTCAGGCATGCCCAGTTGCTCAAGATCGAGACGTCCGGATTGTTTGTCGAGTATACGCAGTACGACACGTTCGCCATGCCCGGAGGGCAGGGTTGATATACGAAAATCAACAGGACGTCCGGCAACGTACAAACGAAATGCCCCATCTTGTGGTGCACGGCGTTCTGCGATGTCGAGCTTCGCCATAACTTTCATACGCGAGATAATCAAAGGTGCAATTTCACGCGGAGGATCCAGCATTTTCTGCATCACACCATCGACACGGTATCGCACGGCAAGACGGTTCTCAAACGGTTCGATATGTATATCGGAGGCTTGTTTTCTAACCGCTTCTGCGATGATTGCATTGATCAGGCGAATAACCGGTGCTTCGTCAGATGATTCGAGTAAATCTTCGGGTTCTGGCAGTGCATCGGCGAGTTGATTCAGATCGAGATCATCACCGAAATCGTCCATGATATCGATTGCCTGGCCGGTCTCACCTTCATAGTGCCGAGTCAGGCGTGCATCGAATTCGTCGCCGGTGACCGGCTCCATGGTCATGGCCTGACCCGCTTTACGACGGGCTTCGGTCAAAGCCAGCATGGAGATGCCTGGTTTATGAACCAGGTGCAACTCACCGTCGATTTGTTCTAAAAGAACACCGTGACGTTTGGCAAATGTGTAGGGCAGGTCTGCAGTTGGACGCACAGCACCTGCGCCAAGTACAGCAACCGGGTCGTTATCTTCACCGACATCGTTTTCGTCGTTAGCCGGTGGCCTGGTTTCAACTGTCCCTTTTTCTAGTGATGCTTTATTAAGCGGCCGAGTTTCAAGCGGCCCTGAATCGGCTGGCCCGGTTTCCTCAGGCTCGCCAACATCAATAAAATCTGCGGGTGAAACAACCATTTTTTTCATGAATTTGTCGTATCACATTTAATTTGTCATTTCAGGAGACCCAACCGCATCATTCGCGCCAGCTTGAGGTTTTAGATTCCTCAGCTGCGGGATTTCAGCATTCTTGTTCTGATCTGGAAGACCAAGTTCAGAGGTTGGCACTATAGTTTCTAACCCTTCTTTTCCGTCGTTGACACGTTGACCATCAAAAAATAAATGCAGATCTGGCAATTTTGGTGCTTTTCGGTTACTCAATTCGTCACTTTCAAACAACCCGAGCTGGGCCGTTCGCAAATCATCATATTTACCACGACTGTAGTAATCTGCCGTTTCCACATCTCTCAGTATAGTTGGATGCATAAACACCATTAAGTTCCGTTTACTCTTTGTGTTGGTGCGATAGCGAAATAGGCTTCCCAACAACGGTATATCGCCCAATAATGGGACTTTATCGTGTGATTCACTAACCTGATCATCAATCAGTCCACCTAGCACAAGTGTTTGTCCGTCTTCTACCATAACGGTTGTTTTGATGGATCGTTTGTTGGTGGTAATGTCCGAAGCCCCGGTGACCGATGTACTGCTGACATCAGACACTTCCTGCTCGATATCCATTTTGATGTTGTCACCTTCGTTAATTTGAGGCTTAACCCTCAAACTAATGCCAATATCTTGACGCTCAATGGTTTGGAACGGGTTGTTGTTGGATGCTGATAGTTGTGTGCCTGTCACAAACGGCACGTTTTGGCCGACAACAATTTCAGCTTCCTGGTTGTCCATCGTTACCAGTGTCGGTGTAGACAATATGTTGTTGTCAGCGTCTGATGCGATGGCAGAAAGTAAAAAGCCAAAATCGACGCCACTGGAACCAAATCGCCCCAGCGCCAGTGATAATCCGTTACTCAGACCTGTGGTGCCGCCGCTGGCAATAGTG
>CALIMV010000229.1 GCA_938045275.1 uncultured Granulosicoccaceae bacterium | reverse complement strand
TGCACAACCAAGTTGGCAAATTCGCTCGACGATGTCATTGCGATTTATCAGCACTACCATAATGCCACGCTGATTCCACAGCCTGCGATACAGCCAAACTAAGGAATAATAGAGGTTAATCATGGTCGAATGGAAATGCAGGGAATTAGCAACACCCAAGTCTGCCAGTTAGGAAGATATACCACTGTTACTAAACCTCTAGTGTACCGCCGTGCTGCATAGCATTTTAACCGCGAGTGGTTATACTGGAGATTCAAAGCACAGGAGGAAAAATGAAAAAACTAATAGTAGTAATGGCTATGACCATACTAGGCGCCTGCAGTAGCAGTGACGATGGCGAGGAAGCTGTCGATAACACGTTGTTGGCAGGGATTCAGATGGGCGCCTCAACAGGCAATGTTGCCGAGTCCATGGCAGCGCTGGAAACCAGTCTCAATGCGAACGATGCAATTACCATTGTGGCTCAAATAGACCATCAGGCGAACGCTTCCAATGTGGGTGAGGAATTGCGCCCTACTCGCGTTACGATGTTTGGTAATCCTCGGCTTGGCACGCCGCTTATGCAAATCAATCAATTGGCTGGTTTAGATTTGCCGCAAAAAATGTTTGCGTGGACAGACGAAAATGGTCAGTCGAACGTAGCATACAATTCTGCGGCTTACCTGAGCGGCAGGCATGATCTTGGTGAAGCACAAACCACTCTCGATACGATTGACGGAGCGCTAGCGTCACTGGCAACGGCTGCTAGTGGGCAAGAGTTTACGCCTGCTGTAGTGTCAGCGCCGACCAGCGGTGAAGGTATTATAGTGGTGCCGAGCGAAAATGATATGGACACCACATACAGCAATTTACGCGCAGCCATCGATACGGCAGAACCGCTTATAATTGTTGCCGAACTTGATCATAGTCTCAATGCATCCAACGTGGACTTAACTCTGTTACCGACACGTTTAATTGTCTTTGGTAACCCGAATTTGGGTACACCATTGATGCAATCTGGGCAATCTATCGGAATCGATTTACCGCAGAAAATGCTGGTGTATGAAGATGCAGATGGACAGGTGTCTGTGGCCTACAACGACCCGGCGTATCTGGCTAAAAGACACGGTATAACCGATCAGCAAACCGTTATAGATACAATAACGCAAGCGCTTAATGGTTTAGCCACTGGCGCAACCACTGCTCAATAGCCTTAAAAAAAAGCGGAGGAATTAAATACTAATTCCTTCGTCTTTTAATGACAGTAATACCAATTTTTTACCAGTGAAGCACGTTCGGACGAATCAACGCCCATCTTCTTAACATCATCTGCCGTGTAAAACACGCATGTTACTGAATAACAAAACCGGGCTAATCCACAAATCAACCACCCGGTTCTGTTGCAAAAGAACGGGAGACAATGCCGTCTCGCGCGCGTTGCGCTTCGCGCTCAGCAATCGATCGATCAAGCTCTGTTCGATCAGTGGTGCCCGAAAAATTTTCAGCCGTTGCAAACGTTTGGGCAAAATGAACAGCGCGCTCATCAGCAACAGAGTGCAATCGACGCAGTTCCGCGAGTGGGTCTGCGTGATCGTCCACACGTAAATCGAGAGTCGGATAATCCTGCCCACTGTGAATTTTTAACGCCGCAGCTTGCCGCCCTCGTTTGTCACCGCCTGCAGCCTCACCTGCTTCCATTGCGGTGATTAGCCGTTCATAAAAACTTAACTTTTCATTGTCGAGATAACAACTCAGTGTGTGTTCAACGACTTCAGGTCCTGCCAGCATGTTACCCGCAACAGAAACCCCTTGCGCCATCGCATGGCCTGCCCAATCAATACAATCGCTACCGGTATGCACCACAGAGTGGCCGAACGCATCAATCATGTGCGCCTGCCGGATTGCCTGCCCACCATCGCGCTCAACGAAATCTGCCATCACAACAGAGGCGCTTTCGCCGGCACTTAAGCGTTGTGCGCCTTCAACACCCCACATCGGGTTAACAAAGGCCTGCGTGGCCAGCGCCATGTTGTGCCTGATGTGTGGAACCAGTGACCCGACAGCGAAAAAGCGGCTGGCAACAGCCACCCCGAAATCACCGCTTTGCCGGTCTCTTGCGACAATTGAATAGGTCAAGGCGTACCCCTCATATGATAAACAAGCGTATTTAGAACAAAAGACTTCTACTTAAGTACAAAGCACGTACCAAAGGTGTAAAAACATTCCTTTATCGGCCCGCCAGTGTATATTAACTGCAACGATGTTGAATGCCACGTTCGGTTAAGGGAACAACTACCCACAGAATAATGACGCTGCTACAAATTGAAAACCTTGCTATCGATCTTACCCGTGGTGCACAAACACACCGGCTGGTCAGCGATGCGTCCTGGCAGCTCGATGCCGGGCAAACACTCGCGGTTGTTGGCGAGAGCGGCTCAGGCAAATCGTTAACAGCACTGGCTGTGATGGGTCTGCTTGCAGACGAACTGACACCTGCTGCTGGGCATATCCTGTTTGATGGAAAAGACCTACTGACTGCCACTGACGATGAGCTGCGCCAATTGCGTGGCCCGCAGATCGCAATGGTATTTCAAGAACCCATGACCTCTCTCAACCCGGTTAAAACGATCGGCTATCAGCTCACCGAGGGCATGCGACACCATCTGGGGTTTTCGGCAAAGCAAGCCAAAGCACGAGCGCTGGACTTACTCGAACAGGTGGGTATCTCTGATGCCAAACGGCGACTAAAACAATACCCTCATCATTTCTCGGGCGGAATGCGTCAGCGTGTGATGATTGCTATAGCGCTTGCATGCAAACCCAGACTCATCCTTGCCGACGAACCTACAACCGCACTCGATGTGACTATTCAAGCGCAAATTTTGTCGCTGTTGTCACGGCTTTGCAGTGAGCAAGGTGTCGGCCTCGTGCTAATCACCCACAACCTGGGCATTGTTGCCAGACATGCACGCCGGGTTGTGGTGATGTATGCTGGATCGGTTGTTGAAGCAGCCGATGCGAGGCAATTGTACCGCGCACCGAAACACCCTTATACCCATGGGCTTCTTTCATCCGTGCCACGCATGGATACCCGCAAAGGGTCAAAATTGTTGCCTATTCAGGGCGCGCCACCCGACCCTTTCGATGTGCTTCGCGGCTGTCGATTTAATCCACGCTGCCAGCACGCAACAGATAAGTGTCTGACCGACAAACCGCTTATCGATCATATGGCGGTACATGCTGTGGCATGCTGGAATCAACTCGATACGCCTTTGGATCACACGCTGAACAGACCAATCAGCAATAATGCTTCCGGGGAAACTCGAAACCCATGACTCAAGAGCCACTGTTGCAAATACAAAACTTGCACGTACGGTTTCCAGTGCGTGCAGGATTACTGCAACGCACAGTGGCTGAAGTGAAAGCGGTTAACGGCGTTAGCTTTGTGGTCAACAAAGGCGAGGCATTTGGTATTGTTGGAGAGTCTGGATGTGGAAAAACCACCATCGCCAGAGCTGTACTGCGACTCGTTGACGCTACTGAAGGTAGCATTCTCTATAACGGTGACGATGTAACAGCCGTTAAAGGACAACAATTGGCAACATTTCGAAAAAAAGTACAGGCCATTTTTCAAGACCCGTTCTCAAGCCTGAACCCACGAAAAACAACAAAGGATATTATTGGTGAACCGCTGCGTGTGCATCGGCTTGTAAACGGCAATGACGTAAACAATCGCATAAAAGACTTACTCGAATTGTGCGAACTTCCAGCAAGATTCGCAGAACTTTATCCCCATGAAATGTCCGGTGGTCAACGGCAACGCGTCGGGATTGCACGAGCACTGGCCATGGAGCCCGAAATGATTGTCTGTGATGAGGCTGTTTCTGCATTGGACGTATCTATTCAGGCACAAATAATCAATCTGCTTGAAAGACTGCGAAAAGAATTGTCTCTGACGTATATTTTTATTGGTCACGATCTGTCGGTAGTGCGCCATCTGTGCAATCGGGTTGCAGTGATGTACCTTGGTCGAGTCATGGAAACCGCAGGTGCCGATTCAATATTTAAAAATCCTGGTCACCCGTACACCAGCGCGTTACTTGACGCCGTACCCAATCCCGACCCCGAAGATGAAGCCGGAAGACACATAGAACCGCTTCAAGGAGAAGTACCAAGTCCGTCCAACCCACCACAAGGATGTGTATTTCATACCCGTTGTCCGCAAGTGATGGACAAATGTTGTCAATCAGTACCGCCATTAGAAAACATCAACCCCAACCATGCAGCCGCTTGCTGGCTGAACGAGGCTTAATTTAACGACACAGGCCCCTTGGAAACACTTAGGCCCTTAAAAGGAGAATTGAAATGTCTAAAGACAATGATGAACAGATCAACATTGAAAGCGCGTGGAAAGACGCTCACGATTTTGACCCCAAAGACCCACTGTTTGGCTTAACACGCGACGAGATGTCTGGAACTGACTTGTCACGCCGTGCAACTTTGCGGCTTTTGGCTGCAGGCGGTGCGCTAACTTTTGCGCATCTGATACCGGGCTCAGGCGCAACTCGACTCGCACAGGCCGCAGATGCCGGCGGCACACTGAACTGTGGCTGGGCCGGCGTTGGTGAAATTGTAACGCTTGACCCGGCTCAAATAAATCAAGTCTTGCAGTTTCAGATTACATCCAATGTCTATTCGGGGCTCATGCACATCAACGCCGATCTTGTCGCGCAGGGTGACCTGGCTGAAAGCTGGGAAGTGTCTGATGACGGTAAAATTTACACGTTTAAACTTCGTGAAGGCGTGACTTTCCATAATGGTGATGCATTTACTGCAGACGATGTACTGTACACATTCGATCGCTCTAAAGATCCAGAACAATCCATTCATTCAAAAGTCATTGCCAATGTTGCCAACCTGGAAAAACTCAATGACCATGAAGTGCGTTTTACATTAAACAAGCCCCAGGCTTCGTTCCTGCCAAAAGCCCTTGAACGTGCTTCGGGTCGCGCCATGACTATCGTTAGTAAAGGCGGTATAGAAGCACTCGGGTTAGCACAATACGGACTCACACCTATCGGCACTGGTCCCTTCAAAGTAACAGAACACCAGTTGGGGCAAGGCGTTGTGCTGGAGAAGTTTGAAGACTACTTTGATTCTGAGCGACCACTGCTCGATAAAATTATAATAAAACCAATAGATGGCCCTGAACCACTTGCGGCTGCAATTCAAGCCGGTGATATCAGCTACATTGGCGGCAATCCGGTACCGGCTCAGCTGGTGGAGCGATTTCAGAGCAACCCTGATTTAACTGTCGATATTAAACCGGCACCTGGCTTTCAATCGGTGTGGATAAATCCATGGCGAGAATACATGCAGGTCTCGGATTTTAATAAGCCAGTTGAAGAGCTTAAAAAAGAAAAAGGCTTTATGGTTCGACTAGCGCTGGCCAAAGCACTGGACCGAGAGCTGTTCGTTAAACAAGCGCTGTTTGGTAATGGCGTTCCGGCCTACGGCACGATTAATCCTGCCATGGGATACTATTATGACGAGAAGATCGGTGAGAGTTCAGAACAGGCTTTTGACCCGGACGGCGCCAAAGCACTGATGGCATCAGCAGGTTATCCCGATGGCGAAGGCTTTCCGGAACTTGAACTGATCACAACTCCATCGCAAAAACGTTATGGCCTGGTATTGGCAAATATCTATAAGCAGGTACTGGGCATAACCGTAAACGTAGTGCCCAAAGAGTTTTCTGTTGGAATAGAAGACTTTAACAAGAATGATTACGATCTGCGTCTAGGTGGATCAGGTGGTGATTACGATCCGGATGACGGGCTGGTCGACTGGATGATCACCGATTCAAAATTTAACGGCCCTACTCGCGACAAGGCAAAGCATCCGTTTGGATTTTTCTCTGAAGCCGAGGTGGATGCTGTGATAGCAGAGGAATCGGTCACCGCTGAACCTGAAGCACGAAAGGCACTGGTGCAAAAGGCCAACGCTATTACCAGTAATAAAGTCGCCTGCGGCTTCCTTTATCATCCGGTTGACGTTCAGGTCTACCACAACTCTGTTAACTTCCCGGATGAAAGTCGTATACCGGGGTTGCACGACTTTGATCGCGTTTCTATTAAAACGTAGATCATCTTGAATCGTTACCCTGCGAGTCACAGGTTCGCAGGGTAACGGCTTAATACTCTACTAGTTATTCGCAGCCGCAGGAATTATCAGAACACTATGGGCATATACCTAATACGCCGCTTGTTCGGCGCTGTGCTTGTCATGCTGGCGGTAGCCACGCTGGTGTTCTTTATGCTGCGCATTGTACCTGGCGACCCAATCGCTGCCATGCTTGCTGATGCCGGAGGGCCGGAAGAAGTTGCCATACTCAAGCAAAAGATGGGGCTCGATCAGCCACTGGTGGTGCAGTATTTCAAATGGATTTCTAATATGTTTCAGGGTGATCTCGGGTCGTCTATCTATGGTAGCCGCCAACCGGTAACCCAGATTTTACTCGAAGCATTACCGCGCACAATGTCATTGGCATTCATCAGCTTTGTCATCGCATTGGTTATTGGCATACCCGCCGGCATTATATCTGCGATGCGTCGCAACACACCAACCGATACCGCTGTTTCAATGTTCGCGTTTCTGGGGCTGTCCATGCCTGATTTCTGGTTGGGGATATTATTGATCATTGTTTTCGCAGCCAACCTTCAATGGCTACCGGCGATTGGGTATGTCCCAATGAGCGAGGGCCTGTGGGCGTGGTTCAGTCACCTGATACTGCCATCTATAGCAGTAGGTACCGCTTTCTCGGCAATAATTGCGAGAATGATTCGCTCGTCACTGTTGGAAGTACTGCGCGCCGACTATATGCGCACCGCCGCATCCAAAGGGCTACCAGTTAAAGCGCTTATGCTCAATCACGCGTTTCCGAACGCCATGATTCCGGTAATCACGGTAATTGGTATCGCCTTCGCCTTACTCATTTCCGGCGCAGTCGTGGTTGAAAATGTTTTTGCCATTAAAGGACTGGGCAGAGTACTCATAAACGGTATTTTGAATCGTGACTACCCGGTGGTGCAAGGAGCCGTATTGGTGGTCTCAGCCTTTTTTGTTTTTTCCAATCTGCTGGTTGATGTGCTCTACGGAGTAATCGATCCACGTATCCGGTTATCGTGACCATGCAGACTGAAGCTACTTTGGAAACACCCGTTCATCGCCAACGTGAAAACAGATTGCGAGCCACGCTAGCGAAAGACCGTAAAGCACAATTTGGCGTGGTCGTTCTCGGTTTGTTCATAGTTGCGGCCATTGTCGCACCATGGATCGCACCCAATGACCCAAATGAAATGACGCTGGACATGATGAATCCGATATCAGCTGCCCACCCGTTTGGTACCGATGATTTGGGCCGGGACTTGCTGAGCAGAATTATCTTTGGTACCCGTATATCGCTGTTCATTGGCTTCAGCACGGTGATAATCGCGCTGATAATCGGCGTCACATTAGGCATTGCCGCTGGTTACTACGGAGGCCGGCTGGATTTTATTATCATGCGCTACATTGATCTCCAATGGGCGTTTCCCAACTTTATAATCGCTGTCTATTTGGTTGCTGTATTTGGCACAGGTTTGTTCAATATCATTGCGGCGATTTCTCTGGCCTTTATTGATGATTTTGCTCGCGTCACCCGCTCCATGACACTGAGTATAAGAGAAGAACAGTACGTGGACGCAGCGCGAACCATGGGCTTTTCGAACATAAGAATAATGTTTGGTCATGTCTTACCGAACGCAATGGCACCCATCATTGTTCAAGCTACAGTCAGCGTTTCATACGCCATTCTCGCCGAAGCAAGCTTGTCGTTCCTTGGTTTGGGAGTCGATGCCGACACCCCTACCTGGGGTTTGATTCTGGCAGATGGGCGCGGCTTCATCAGCCAGGCCTGGTGGCTGGGTGTGTTTCCAGGTTTGGCCATTATGTTAGTGGTATTGTCTATCAACTTCATTGGCGACTGGCTGCGTGATGCACTGGATGTAAGACAAGCAATCTAAGACAAGCAATCTAAGACTTTATTTGCATTCATATCGTATCGATCAATCAAGCCGTCACGACAACCCAAGACACACCTCATGGATAAAGGCTCTTGCCGCCGAGAAAAACAAACGAATTTCTCTATAACTTGAACACTTCAGCATATTTAGCCTTTATTCACTTTTTTCCGAGCAGACACACACGATTTTTGTAATCGCTCCTAATGAATTCCACTAAGACCGCTGTTAAACTATAGATATCAAGCGCCAAAAAGTTCACTAGCAGGTAATAAGATGAACCCTGAAGTTATTGACCACCTCGAATCAAATGTCAGAAGCTACTGTCGCGCATTTCCGGCGGTATTCAAATCTGCAACAAACGCTCGCATTACTGATGTTAATGGGAATCAATACATCGATTTTTTTGCAGGTGCTGGTGTACTTAATTACGGGCACAACAACCCTCGATCGAAAGAGGCCATGATTAATCACCTGCAACATGACGGATTGCTACACGGACTCGATTTGGCCACAGATGTAAAAATTGAGTTTCTATCCAAGTTCGAATCCATGATTCTCAAGCCCAGAGAACTCGACTACAAAATTCAATTCACCGGACCAACAGGCGCTAATGCAGTTGAGGCGGCCCTAAAACTAGCGAAAAAGGCGCGTAAGCGCTCGCATATTATTGGTTTTACTAACGGCTATCATGGCCATAGCCTGGGCGCACTTGCACTTACCGGTAACCAGCATTTCCATGATGACTACTATGGCGCACGAAATAACGTCAGCATACTGCCCTATGACAATTACTTTAAAGATGATGCAAATACGGCACTGCAGTTACGCCAACTGTTGTCAGACAATAGCAGCGGTATACCCGTACCCGCCGCCATTATTTTAGAAACCATTCAGGCAGAAGGTGGAATTAATGTTGCCAGTAAACAGTGGTTGAAAGATATACGAAATTTATGCGATGAGTTTGACATCATCCTCATCGTCGATGATATTCAAACTGGCAATGGCCGAACGGGTGAATTTTTCAGCTTTGAAGCATCAGGGGTTGTACCCGACATAGTCTGTGTTTCAAAATCCATTGGTGGTGGGTTACCGCTTTCATTGCTGTTAATCAAACCAGACTTAGACGTTTGGAAACCAGCTGAGCATACTGGCACTTTTCGTGGAAATCAGCTGGCATTTGTTGCCGCCAATGAGCTGCTTGATTATTGGGGTGAGCCAGAATTTATCGCACAACTTAAAGCCAATTGCGAAGCCGCGCGCATTGGTCTTGAGCAGATAGCCGGGCAATGCCCTGAGTTTTCGGTACGTGGCCGGGGAATGATGTATGGGCTGGATGTTGTAGACGGGGATTTAGCCGGAGACATCTCCAAACGTTGCTTTGAGAACGGACTCATTATTGAAACCGCTGGCGCCCGAGATCAGGTACTAAAATTTCTGGCACCATTGACCATTGATGCACAAACATTGTCAGAAGGGTTTGAATGTCTTGAAAAGAGCACTCTCGATGCTATGCGCGCTATGGAGCACGAGCCAAGCTTACAATCGGTTTCCCGGTAGTAGCCTATGCGTTAACATACGCTTTTATATAAACCTGATTTAACCAAAGCATGCAAAGTTTCTCAACTTTCCTGGCAGCTTTTGAAATGCAATGCCAGCGGCAAGGTGAATCCACAGCTCTCGTTCACAACGAACACACCTGGACCTATAAAGACCTGGATTGCGCCAGTGACAAAGTAGCAAATGATCTTTTGCTTCAGGGAATTGGGCATGGTTCAATTGTCGCGTTATTTTGCCAGCGCTCAATGCCTGCGGTTGCCTCGATGATCGCTGTGATGAAATCGGGTGCCGCCTTTATGCCTGTTGACATGGCGTTTCCAAATGAACGTATTCGCTTTTTACTCGACGATGCAGCAGTGTCCGGAGTCATTGCCGACTCAGATCAGTCTGAACGACTAACTGGTTTGGCATTGTCGAGCGAAATGGTAATTCTATCGATTTCCAATAATGCCGAAGTCGCCGATAACGCCAGCTTAATAACCCCTGCCAGCAAAGCACCCAGTAACCCACCCAATAGTTCATCTCATAACACTGCTAGCACGCAGTCGTCTGCCGACGACACTGCCTATGTCATGTATACCTCCGGGTCGACAGGGAAGCCCAAAGGCGTCGTTATCTCCCACGCTGCGCTAGCGTGTTACTGTATCGCGGATATTGATGCGTATGAGTTGACTGCCTCCGATCGTACACTGCAGTTTTCAACGTTAAGCTTTGATATTTCCATAGAGGAGATATTTCCGCCGCTTTGCATTGGCAGTACTGTGGTTCTCAGACCCAGTGGTCGCAGCGATGCACAAATAGAGCTTAGCGACATTATTGACACTTACCAAATCACCGCTGTGCATTTGGCAACAGGCTACTGGCATGAGTGGGTAGATCTCATGAAGTCTACCGATGCTCGGGTGCCAACAAGTTTGCGACTGATGGTGGTCACTGGTGAAAAAGTATCTCCAGAACACTATTACCGATGGTTGACGCTGGAATCAAAACCTGTGTTGTGGGCCAATGCTTATGGGCCGACAGAAGCTACCGTTTCAGCAACTGTATTTGTACCACCGGCAGGTTGGCAAGGCAAAGCGCTGCCAATTGGCAAACCACTACTGGGGTATTCGGCTTATATTCTGGATAAAGATTTGCAGCCTGTTTCAGATGGCGAAACTGGAGATTTGTATATTGGCGGCGGGGCACTGTCAGAGGGCTATCTTAATCGCCCTGAACTGAATGAATCTGTATTTTTAGCAGACCCTTTTTCCCGTGAAACCGATGCTCGTATGTACAAGACGGGCGATCTTGCGCGCTGGCTGGATGACGGCAACATCGACTACGCCGGTCGAATCGATCATCAAATAAAAGTCGGTAGTTATCGAGTTGAGCCTGGTGAAATAGAAAACATCATCAATAGCCACCCCGGCGTTAATGAATCTTTGGTCAGTGCCCATACCATCAATAGTAAAACGCAATTGATCGCGTACATTGCCAGTGAAGATGAGTCACTTGATGTCAGCGATATCGCTGATTATCTGTCTGAAAAGCTACCGGCATTTATGCTACCTGGTCGGTATTTACTAATGAAGGTATTTCCTAAAACCATTAATGGGAAAATTGATCGTGATGCATTGCCCGACGCACAATCTGCCGTTGTAGCCCGGCGCGCAGCAGCGGTTGCTCCTCGAAGCAAGATAGAGCGTGCGCTTTGCGATATCTGGTGCGACATACTGTCATTGCCTGATCTGAGCGTCGATGACAGCTTCATTAGCCTGGGTGGAGACTCACTTATGGCGATTAGAGCGATAGCTCGTATACAAAAAGATCTGGATTTCACTGTCTCGACTCGTGATTTTTTCTTTCTCGACACTGTTGCTCTATTGGCAGGGCATATGGAAGGTAAAGCTGTACAAAGAAGAGTACCTGCACCGGAGCCAATGTTCATCAACAGCCGTGACCGGCAAATCTACACTTTGCTTCAGCGCCCCGCTGAGCATAATGATAATGGGCACGGACTGTTGTTAGTGCCACCGCTTGGCAATGAACAGCGCCGAGTGCAACGACCGCTTAGAATCTTGATGCAAAACCTGTCCCGACAAGGTTATACATTAATGCGATTCGACTGGCGAGGCACAGCAAATTCCAGTGGTAGTACAGATCAAATCAACTCACTACGGCCATGG
>CALIMV010000228.1 GCA_938045275.1 uncultured Granulosicoccaceae bacterium | reverse complement strand
GGTTATTAAGTAACTGAAACGTTACTACGGAGATGGCATGGTCGTCAACGAGACGCAACAGCAGGTTCGCGACATGACGCGTAAGTTCGCGAATGATGTGATTCGTCCTGTTGCTGCTGAATTGGATAAAACCGAGAGATTTCCAGAGGAGATCTATCAGCAGATGGCAGAACTCGGGCTGTTCGGCATATCGGTTCCCGAAGCGCTCGGTGGTCCTGGCTTTGATACCCAAACTTACGCGCTGGTGATGGAGGAGTTGTCCCGTGGCTATGCGAGTATTGCCGACCAATGTGGCTTGGTTGAATTGATATCAACCTTGCTGGTGGAGCACGGGACGCCTGAGCAGCAGCAGCGCTGGTTGGCTCCGGTATTGTCGTTGGAAACCAAAGTGGCTTACTGCATAACCGAAGCCGAAGCTGGGTCCGATGTTTCAGCGATAAGAACGTTTGCGAAACGCAATGGCAGTGGCTGGCTATTGGAGGGTTCGAAGCTCTGGATACACAACGCGCCGGTTGCTGATCTGGCTTTTGTTCTTGCGCGTACCGACCCTGACGCAGGTCATCGTGGTATGAGTATTTTTATAGTAGACCTGCATACGTCCGGTGTTCGACGTGGTCAGCGTGAACACAAAATGGGACAACGCGCGAGCCCAGTTGGCGGCCTTGAATTTTCAGGCGTGCAGTTGCCACCAGAGGCCTTGCTGGGA
The DNA here is from genome assembly GCA_938045275.1 of uncultured Granulosicoccaceae bacterium. Classification (GTDB taxonomy): domain Bacteria; phylum Pseudomonadota; class Gammaproteobacteria; order Granulosicoccales; family Granulosicoccaceae; genus Granulosicoccus. The sequence continues at coordinate 3,442 of CALIMV010000228.1, read as the reverse complement.
CAGCAAGGTCGAGGGTTTCATATGATGATGAGCGTTCTCGATAAGGGTCGCACCGGCATTGCTGCGCTAGCCGTAGGAATTGCTCAAGCTGGTCTTGAAGCCGCACTTGACTATTCACAGCAGCGCAAACAGTTCGGTAAAGAGATTAACGAGTTTCAGGGTGTTCAGTGGCTACTTGCTGATATGGCAAAGGACATTTGCGCCGCACGGCTCCTGGTGCTTTTCGCTGCCAGTAAGATTGATGCGAACGAAGATTCAACCATGACCTGTGCTATGGCTAAGTGCTTTGCCAGCGATACAGCCGTTAAGCGTACTGCCGATGCTGTACAGGTTTTCGGTGGCATTGGCTACATTCAGGGTGTTGAAGTTGAACGCTTGTATCGTGACGCGAAAATTACGCAAATCTATGAAGGAACCAATCAAATTCAGCGAATGATCATTGCACGTGAATTGATCAAAAAAGGGGTGACAGTGTGACAGATAAAGTACAACCCAGTGTGCTGATAACGGGTTCAAGTCGAGGCATCGGGCTGGGTGCTGCTATCGCATTTGCACGCGCCGGTTTTGCGGTCGCCATCAATTGCCCTACTGATAATGAAGAACTAAAAACAGCGACTCAACTGGTGGCCGAAGCAGGGCAGCCGGTCGTTGCCGTTATCGGCGATGTAGCAGACCTCTCTGCACACCAATCCATGCTTGACGAGGCCGAAAAAGTCGTAGGACCACTGTCCACACTCGTTAATAATGCGGGCGTTTCAGCATTGAACCGCGGTGACTTACTTGAGGTTACCGAAGAGAGCTACGATCGGTGTCAAAGCGTTAATGCCAAGGCCCAATTTTTTCTATCTCAATGCTGGGCAAAGCGGCTACTTTTACGTGAACGCAACGACGGCCGATTTTATTCATTAATTAACGTATCGTCGTCGAATGCGGTTGCCGCCTCTGAGAATCGAGGGGAATACTGTGCGTCAAAAGCGACATCAGCGATGATCTCGAAAGTGTTTGCAACAAGGCTCGGCCGCGAAAACATTTCGGTTTACGATATTCAGCCAGGCATTATCGAGACAGCAATGACAAAAAAAGCACTGGGACAATATCAGCGCCGCATTTCCGAAGACGCGCTTACGCTACTTCAGCGAGTTGGAGACACAGCAGAGGTCGGCCAATGCATAGTATCGCTTGCCAGTGGATCAATGCCGTATACAACCGGGCAGGTGATATCAGTTGATGCCGGTTTGTTGGTGCCACGTTTTTAAACCAACAAGATTAATTCGACAGGCTTAAGCCAGCAAGTTAAATCCGACAAGCTTAAGCAAACAAGATTAATTTAACGAGCTCAAGCCAACAAATTTAATTAATCACGCAAGTTTATAAATATGAGGATGACAGGTCTATGACCCACAGTATAACCTTACCGGATAACAGTGGCTCCCTGTCTGCGTACAGCTTGTGCGGTAAAGCATTGCCATCAGTCGAGTTCGACAAGCACGCACCATCAAAATCTTCGCGAATTGTATTCGCTGCTTGTCATGTCGTAGCCGACCCACTCAGTGCAACTGACCCATTGGTAAGTCCTGCAGTTGATTGGTCAGCCACGCTTGCATTCCGACGCTATCTGGACAAACTCGGTATTGGTATCGCCGAAGCGATGGACACGGCCCAACGGGGCATGGGCCTTGACTGGCCAGTGGCTCTGGAATTGATTAAACGCACCCGCGAAGAACTACCGAACGCATTGGTGTTTAGCGGATGCGGAACTGATCACCTTGCTCCAGCTAATGCGCATACTCTGAGCGATGTAGAGCGAGCCTATTTTGAGCAGCTGGAGGCCGTTCAGTCTACCGGTGCTCGAGTCATTTTGATGGCCAGTCGCGCACTTGCACGGTTGGCCAAATCGGCGGATGACTATCAATCTGTTTATAACAACGTGCTGAAGTCATGCAACGAGCCAGTTATTCTGCATTGGCTTGGCGATATGTTTGATCCGGCTTTGAGTGGTTACTGGGGGTCGACAAACATTGCAACAGCGATGGATACCTGTCTTAGTGTGATTGATAGCAACTCGGATAAAATCGATGGCATTAAGGTCTCGTTGCTCGATAAAGACCAGGAAATTAAAATGCGTCGTCGGCTGCCGAAAACAGTGAGAATGTATACCGGGGATGACTTCAATTACCCGGAACTGATCGCTGGTGATGAACAAGGCTATAGTGACGCACTGCTTGGTATTTTTGATCCGATAGCACCCTTAGCGGCTCTTGCGCTGAGAAAATTGGACCAGAATGATGTCGCCGGATTTCACTCAGTACTCGACCCAACAGTCCCTCTGGCGCGGCATATGTTTAAAGCGCCAACACAGTTCTACAAAACCGGGGTTGTGTTTCTTGCGTGGCTGAATGGGCATCAAGATCATTTTGTGATGGTTGGTGGAGCACAATCGCAGCGTTCATTACCGCATTTGGCCGAACTGTTTCGTCTGGCAGACGGCTGCGGTTTGCTGGCTGACCCGGAACAGGCAGCCAACAGGTTTCAGTCCCTGCTAACTTTGTACGGCATTAAGCAATAACGGCCAGAGACTAACGACATGAGAGATTTCTCCAATGATTTGTCTTCGTTGGCATTAAATACAGCAACGCTTGGGCACAATCTTGACGGTTATGGCGCTGGCTGGTCAACCGAACAAGTCATTGATGCGTGTGCTGAACGTGGGTTTGGTGGCATTGTATTTTGGCGACGCGAATTAACAAGTAACGCGATAAGCATCGGTGAAAGAGTACGTGCCAATGGAATGCAAGTCGTGGGACTGTGTCGTGCACCGTTTCTGGTTGGCCCGTTGGTTGATGCGGGGGGCGCAAGTGCAATCCACGATGAATTTCTTCGTGCCATTGATTTAGCGGCTGCACTTCAAGCACCCGTGCTGACTATCGTTGCCGGTGGTGTTGAGCCGGGCAGCAAGGGTTTAAGCGAAAGCCTTAACGTACTTGCTGACAGAGTAGAAGCGGCGGTTCCACACGCGACTGACTGCAAAGTCAAACTCGCTCTCGAACCCTTGCATCCGGTCTACGCCGGTGACCGTTCGTGTTTGGTGACGCTGCGTGATGCGCTGGATATTTGTGATCGTATTGATTCACATCAGGTCGGTGTTGCGATTGATGTTTATCACGTGTGGTGGGACACCAACTTGCAAGCGCAATTGAAACGAGCTGGCTCATCACGCATCCTGGGTTATCACTTGTGTGACTGGCTGGCCGACACCCGCGATGTGCTGCTCGATCGCGGCATGATGGGTGACGGTGTTGCTAATCTGGTCAATCTTCGTCAATGGGTTGAAGACGCTGGTTACTCTGGATTTTGTGAGATTGAGATTTTCTCTGCTTCAAACTGGTGGCAGCGCTCACCATCCGAGGTGCTCGATCAATGTGTGGAGCGCTTTCAAAGCGTT
>CALIMV010000227.1 GCA_938045275.1 uncultured Granulosicoccaceae bacterium | reverse complement strand
CGACTCACACCCTGCTACAAGACCAGACGATGCACTGGTTGTCACTGACAATTCCAATGCGCAAAATCCAGCGTCGACATTGACCAACGCAGCTTCAGCACAACAGGCGCCGCTCGAAGTCACTCAGATAATAACTACCGAGGCACAATCAACGGGCGCGTCAATAGCTACCGAGGAGCAATCGGGCGATGCTTTAACAACTGATTCCTCCGGTGATTTTGTTGATTTCATGCAAACGCCACTGGTTGAGATTCCCTTTCGCGGCAAGCGTTGTACGCAGTTGGGCAACCGTGATGCGCTTTTACTTATACTGGTTGAGGCCAATAGCACACAACAAACCCAGTATCCGTTTGAACCGGCTGATGCGAAATTATTCGACGATATGCTGCGCGCTATTGCATGGCGTCGGCAGGATGTTTGTTTGGGTGTGCTGCCGCCATTATCTGCGCCATCGCTGTTTGTTGATAGCAACACGCCTTTAGTCAGCGATTTGTGTAAACCTCATCGAGACGCTGTGTTGTTGTTTCGACAGTCTGTACCTGACACACACGATACCGATGATTTGCTAGTGCCATTGGCCAGAGCAGATATGCTTGCCTGGCAATTGCCACACCCAGCCCTATTACGCGACTCTCCCGAACGTAAGCGACAAGCGTGGCATGTGTTGAAGGCTGCACGCGCTCGATTGGGCTAACAATCAAATGTCAGCTAATTCCCAGCCTGTTGCACACGCCAGTGTTATGCGTATCTCCGATCTAAAAGATGTGATGGTGCTGGAAAATCGCAACTACGCCTTTCCGTGGACTGAGGGCATATTCCGCGATTGTTTTACCGCTGGCTACACCATGCAAGTCATGCGTTTGGACCTTACCCTGGTGGGATATGGTGTTATGCAAATATCCGCCGATGAAGCACACATACTGAATTTATGCATCGATAAAGAATTCAGTCGCCGTGGGTATGCTCGGCATTTGCTCGAAAAACTGCTCGATTTAGCTGAGCGAGCGGGTGCGCAGATGGCTTTTCTGGAAGCCAGACCATCAGTTCCTCGAGCAATTCAACTATACGAACGGGCAGGCTTTAACGAAGTTGGGCTGCGTCGTGCCTACTATGAGAGCGCTGAAGGTCGCGAAGATGCGATTGTGATGGCTAAAAGTATTGGTGTATCTCGTTAGAGCTCGGCGTTAACAGTTATAATAAGCCGCTTAAACCTGTTATTTTGCCATTGCATCATGAGCCCCATAGACGAAATCCGGCGCAGGCGAACGTTTGCCATTATATCGCACCCGGATGCCGGAAAAACCACGCTGACTGAAAAGCTGTTGTTGTTTGGTGGCGCGATTCAATTGGCAGGTACTGTTAAGGGCCGAAAAGCGGCGCGACATGCAACCTCTGATTGGATGGCCATGGAGCAAGAGCGTGGCATCTCAGTTACCTCATCAGTGATGCAGTTTCCGTATAAAGATCGCATTGTAAACTTGCTTGATACACCCGGGCACGAAGACTTTTCCGAAGACACGTATCGCACTTTAACGGCTGTTGATTCTGCATTAATGGTTATAGATGTGGCCAAGGGTGTTGAAACTCGTACTGAAAAACTCATGGATGTGTGTCGTTTGCGTGACACACCCGTAATGACATTCATCAACAAACTCGATCGCGAAGGGCGTGAGCCAATTGAGTTAATGGATGAAGTTGAGAAAATGTTGAACATTCAGTGTGCACCCATTACCTGGCCAATCGGAATGGGAAAGCGATTTAAAGGCGTGTATCACCTGCGCAGCGACACAGTGCATTTTTATTCACCAACACACGGCGGAAAAGTGCAACAAGGCGAGGTAGTCGAAGGGCTCAATAACCCAAAACTCGATGAAATCCTGGGTGATATGGCAACCGAACTGCGCGAAGAGATTGAGTTGGTGCAAGGGGCCTGTAATCCTTTTGTAAAGGAGGCCTATCTGGCTGGCACACTAACGCCAGTGTTTTTCGGATCAGCGATCAATAATTTTGGTGTGGCAGAGCTATTGGACGACTTTGTAGAACATGCGCCGGCTCCGCAGTCCCGGCAAACCGTGTCACGCGAGGTGCAGCCAGAAGAAAGCGATTTCACCGGATTTGCTTTTAAAATTCAGGCAAATATGGACCCTCAACACCGTGATCGCGTGGCGTTTGTGCGTATTTGTTCCGGGCAATACACCAAAGGCATGAAAGCAAAGCATGTGCGCCTGGGCAAAGACGTTCGTTTTGCAGATGCTTTAACGTTCATGGCCGCAGACCGTGGCCACGTTGAAGAGGCATTCAGCGGTGACATTATTGGTATTCATAACCACGGAACAATTCGAATCGGCGACACATTCACCACTTCAGAAAATCTGATCTTCACCGGTATTCCGAACTTTGCCCCCGAGCTTTTTAGACGCGCGGTGTTAAAAGATCCGTTGAAGATGAAAGCATTGCAAAAGGGCTTGGGTCAGCTGTGTGAAGAGGGAGCAACGCAGTTATTCAAGCCGTTGGTCAGTAATGATTTAATTCTTGGGGCTGTTGGCGTTTTGCAATTTGAGGTGGTCGCTCAACGTTTGCGAGATGAATACAAAGTTGAGTGTCAATTTGAGGCTGTTGGTGTGCAACAAACTCGCTGGATAAAGTGTCCGGATGAGAAAATGTTGGCAGATTTTCGAAATAAGCTTGACAGTAATCTTGCGATCGATCATGCGGATGAGCTAGTTTATCTCGCACCAACACGTGTTAACTTGCAAATGACACAGGAGCGCTGGCCAGAAGTTGAGTTTTTATCCACCCGAGAGCAAGTGTTTAATTAAGCGACAGATAGTTTTATAGTGGATAGTTTTACAGTATTTAGTTTTTAAGATGGGTAGTTTTTACGGCAGGTAATTTTTTTGCTTTCGTAAAAATAATTAGCTAAAGGGTTGTGGCTAATTTTTAATTATATAAATGCAGTTAGATCAACATCTCATCAAATAATTTAATTTTGAATTAATTTAATTTTGATTGTATAAGTTGATCGAATATATGTGGTAGGAATAATGGCTCAATGTGTTCGAATACATGCCATTAATTATTAATCTGAAATAGGAAATATCAAGATGAAGAAGTTTGGTTTTTTGTGTGTAGTTGTATTTAGCCTGGTTGCGCAATCTGCCATGGCCGATATTTTAGGTCTGGCTAACGGACGTAGCGCGAACATGGATAACATGGCAGACATGTCTGTTGAGGGTGGAGTTAATCTTGATGGAGATGGAACGCTATTCGGGGCTCGTGTGAATTTCAAGGCGTCCACAGATCTAATGGTATTTGGCGATGTAGGTATGCTTACACTAGACAATAACGGTGGCGACGCTGACGGCCTGGTATACGGATTTGGTGCGTTCTATCAATTGCGCAACGTTAACTTGCTGGAGAATACTGATTTTGCAGTGAAAGGTGCTTATCACCTTGGAACACTTGACGCCAGTGGTGTTGACATCGACTACACTGAAATAAGCATCGAGGCCCTCATCAGTGGTGATCAATTAGGTGAAACTGACTTTGGCTGGTACGCCAATGCTGGTATGCACATCATCGATAGCGAATTCAGTGCAGCCACCTTTATTCCAGGTTTTGGCACTGTTGGCAGTGGAACTGCTAGCGATAGCAACAACGAATTCTTGTTTGGTGGTGGCATTACCGGCGCTTTGTCGTTCGGTGAATTTTTCGCAGGCATTGACTTTATTGACGGTGCACTGTTCGTAGCAGGTGTTCGTTACAATCTTTAAACCGACACTTTTTATTGGTTGTATTACTACAGGTCGTAAGGTGTTGCATGAAATGCGCAACACCTTACACAACCTAGCAGAGACACAGAGGTCAATATGCACAAATTTAATATCACTAAACGTTTACTGCGCATAGGCTCACTTTTTATCGTAACCGTTATTACGCTGTTCAGTAATGCACAAGTACATGCAGAGTACTTCGGATTTCCAACGGGTCGTTCTGCAAACATCGCCTCCTTACCGAGTTCATCGGTTGAAGCTGGCGTTCTCACAGGAGACATAGGCGAAGCTTCTTATCAGAGTTTCGGTGCGCGCTTCAACGTTCGTACATCGGATGAAGTCATGCTCTACGTTGATCTTGTGCAGGCTGAAATCGAAGATTTTGACGGATTGGCTTACGGCGCTGGATTTTTCTATCAAGTAAAGGGTGTTACCAAGGCAAATGATTTTGCCGTAAAAGTGTCATACCACACAGGAACACTGGACGAATCTGATACGAATCGTGAAGCCGATGGCAATGTACTGAGCATTGAGGGTTTGTTCAGTGGTCAGAAGATTGGCGAAAGTAACCTGCGCTGGTATGCGAATTTTGGTATTCACAAGTTCGATTTCGAAGATGACTACGACGATACTGAGCTTGGCTTTGGCGGTGGTGTGTTTACTGACACGAGTTTTGGTGAATTTTACGCTGGAATCGATCTAATTGATGAAATGACATTCGGGCTCGGAGTTCGCTACCACTTGCAATGATACAATTCGCGCTACCAACAATCGCTAAATATCAGCTGGTAGCGCATGACAACTCAAACTGACGTAGTAATTATCGGAGCGGGGCCAGTTGGCCTGTTTCAGGTCTTCGAGCTTGGGCTGCAAGGGCTCAACGCTGTTGTTATTGATGCATTGCCAGACCCAGGTGGGCAGTGTATCGAACTGTATCCGGATAAGCCTATTTACGATATTCCGGCTGTGCCCATGTGTACAGGTAGAGAGTTGATCGATAAGCTGATGGAGCAGATAGCGCCATTTGAAGCACCTGTACATCTCGATCAGACTGTCGATACCTTAACTAAAAATTCAGACGACACTTTCACGCTTTCCACCTCCAAAGGTTTGCAAGTTCAATGCAGAGCTGTGGTTGTTGCTGCTGGTGCGGGTTCGTTCACGCCAGTGAAATTGCGAGTGGATGGCATCGATAAGTTTGAATCCAGCCAGTTATTTTATCGTGTTCGAGACCCTTCCACGCACGCCGACAAAAACATCGTTATTCTCGGTGGGGGCGATTCGGCCATAGACTGGGCGCTCGCACTGGCCGACAAAGCCTCAAGTCTTACGCTTGTGAATCGTACCGAGCGTTTTCGTGCTGCCGAAGCGTCGGTCGAGAAGCTAATGGCATTGCAAGACGCTGGCAAGGTCCGCGTTTTGTTTGGCGCTGTGAAAGGATTTGCCGAAAACGACGGTAAGTTAAGCAGTGTGCATTGTGTGCTTCGAGATGAGCAAAAGTCAGAGGTCGATTTAGCACTTGACGATCTATTGGTGTTCTTCGGGCTATCGCCCAAGCTCGGACCTGTCGAAGAATGGGGCATGGCTCTGGAAAAAAATCTGGTTGAAGTTAACTGCGAAACTTACGCAACCACAGTGCCGGGTATTTATGCCGTTGGCGATATCAATACCTATCCTGGCAAGAAAAAGCTGATACTCAGCGGGTTTCATGAAACTGCCGTGGCGGCTCACGCCATCAAACATCAGTTCGAACCGGATAAAAAACAGTACACCCAATACACCACGACCAGCTCATTATTGCAGAAGCGACTTGGCGTCGAAGACGCTTAGAAGACGCTTAGAAGACGCTTAAGAGATACTGCGTGCTGGTTTGCTTAAAGCGCCTGCCCACGTTTGACCGACTCGCCCATTACAAACGTATCGTAAATACAGCGATCATCACCCAGCATCATTAATGCAAATAAAGTAGATTGCCAGTTTTGTGCAACCGAAGCCCGACGTTGGAGTAGCGGTGTGGCTGTTGTGTCCAGTGCAACAAAATCGGCTTCTTTACCCGGTTCAAAATTGCCAATGTGATTGTCTAAATCGAGTGCCACTGCGCCACCCAATGTGGCCATGTAGAAGGCTTGTTCGGGTATTACGTTAAAGCCCTGCAATTGTTGAATTTTGTAGGCTTCATTAATGGTACGAAGTATCGAGAATGAATCCCCACCACCAATGTCGGTGCCCAGTCCCACAGGCACGCAGGCTTTCATGGCTGCGCGCAAGTCGAACAAGCCACTGCCGATAAACAGATTGGAAGTAGGACAATGCGCAACTGCAGCACAGGCCTTATTCATTCGAGTCCATTCGCTGTGTGACAGGTGTATGGAATGAGCGAATACAGAACGCTTGCGTACCAGGCCAAAGCGTTCGTACACCGATAAATAGTCAAGCTGATCAGGAAACAGTGAAGCAACCCAATCACACTCAGCCATGTTTTCGCTTAAATGGGTATGCATGTATACATCGGAAAATTCGTTAAGCAGTTTTCCTGCTAGTTGCAATTGTTCTTCACTGCTGGTTGGGGCGAAACGCGGTGTAACCGCGTAAGCAAGTCGATCTGTGTTGTGCCATTGTTCGATTAATGCTTTTGAATCATCGTAGCTCGATTGCGGCGTGTCGCACAGAGCGTCTGGTGCATTTCTGTCCATCATCACTTTGCCACAGATCATGCGCAGATTTCGTGATTGCGCTGCATGGAAAAATGCATCGACAGATGCCTTGTGAACGGTGCCGAACACTAATGCAGTGGTTGTACCGTTACGCATCAGTTCATCGAGAAAAAATGCAGCGGTCGCACTGGCCGTATCCATGTTGTCGAATTGCTGTTCAACAGGAAAAGTGTAAGTCTCCAGCCATTGCAGAAGCTGTGTGCCGTGAGACGCGATCACATCCACCTGAGGGTAGTGCACGTGGGTGTCAATGAAGCCAGGCACCAGAAGCTTGCCGGTTAAATCATGAACAGTGCAATCGCCTTGCAGCGTGGTTTTGTCAGCAGCATGCAGCGAGACTACAAGGCCATCCTCGACCAGCAGGATGCCATCGTCTATATACGCAACCGCGTCCGTACCGGCGTGCGCAGGGTCAGCTAAACAATGTAAGAAACTGCCGCGATAGGCATGTGTGTGCGATGGCATGGACAAAATCGATTACGCAAAACTCGATTGTAGCGAAAGTATGTCGCTCCTAGTGTGAGGTAGTCGTCCCAAATTCGGTAAACTTGGCACCAGCGACGAAAAATCACAAAGCGTATGGGCAGTACCGAATCAAAATCCTTTGAAAACGCGCTTGTCAGTATGAGCGGCATCACCAAGGCCTATCCGGGTACTTTGGCTAACGATGCAATTGATCTCGTTGTTCGTCGCGGTGAAATTCATGCTTTGCTCGGCGAGAATGGTGCGGGCAAGAGCACCCTGGTAAAAATCCTCTATGGATTATTACAAGCCGACTCAGGCCATATTGAGTGGCAGGGCGTGCCAGTTGATATCACTAGCCCTGCACGTGCCCGTGAGCTAGGTATCGCCCTGGTATTTCAGCACTTTTCATTATTTGATTCCTTATCTGTATTGGAGAACATTGCCTTGGGTATGGCTGTTCCGGCCAACAAAGTATTGCAGCAAAAAATCATTGACGTATCCAGCCGCTATGGCTTGCCAATAGACCCTGATCGTCAGGTTTACTCACTATCGGTTGGTGAACGCCAACGCATTGAAATTGTCCGTTGTTTATTGCAGGAGCCGAAACTGCTCGTTATGGATGAACCCACTTCTGTGTTAACCCCGCAAGAAGTGAAAGAATTGTTTGTCACTTTACGCAGGCTTAGCCGCGAAGGTGTTGCAATTTTGTATATCAGTCACAAGCTCAATGAAATAAAAGCCTTGTGCAGTAACGCAACTATTTTACGCAACGGCAAACGTGTAGCCAGTGCTGACCCTACTGCGGAAAGTGCGCATAGTCTGGCAAGCCTGATGATGGGTGATGAGCTTGATGCACCTTCGCGTGAAAATCGAACACCGAGCGATAAGGTCATGCTTCGCCTGAACAACGTGTCCGTTATTGCGGTTGAGCAGCACGATGTTCCTTTGCGGCAAGTCAATCTCAATGTGCACGCGGGCGAAATTGTTGGCATAGCGGGCGTGGCCGGCAATGGTCAGGATGAATTACTCGCCGTTATCTCCGGTGAACAATACTTGTCTGACGAGCAAGCTTTGTTGCTCGATGGCGAGCCAATTGGAACTCTTTCGCCCGGACAACGTCGGCAGCGCGGACTGTGCTGCGTACCTGAGGAGCGGCTTGGCCATGCTGCAGTGCCAGGTATGTCACTGAGCGAAAACGCCTTTCTTACCGCGCATCATCGCTCAGATTTGCGTAGCGTCGGACTTATCAATAAGCGTAAAAGTCGACGTTTCACCGAACGCGTTATTGAACAATTTAACGTGCAATGTAATGGGCACTTATCATTGGCGGGGAGTTTGTCTGGCGGTAATCTGCAAAAATTTATCGTTGGCCGCGAGATTGAACAAAAACCAAGTGTGTTTGTTGTATCGCAGCCAACCTGGGGTGTGGATGCAGGTGCTGCGGCTGCAATACATAAATCCTTGCAGGCAATGGCAAACAATGGCGCTGCCGTTTTGGTTATCTCGCAAGATCTGGATGAACTAATGCTGATCAGCGACCGTATCGCTGCGCTATGTGCTGGTCAATTATCAAAAGTACATTTAACTGAATCTGTTTCCGTGCAGCAGTTAGGTCTGTTAATGGGCGGTGCAAGCATCGAACAAGGAGCGCACGTGTGATCAGACTTCAACCGCGAGCCGAACCGTCAAAGCTCATGGGGTATATAGCGCCGCTGATCGCCCTGGTTATTACTTTACTGTCAGGCATGGTGTTATTTGCATTGCTTGGTGTGCCTGTAGGCGCGGCCTTTTATGCGTTTTTTATAGAACCTGTGAGCAGTTTATATGGGTTATCTGAGTTAGGTGTAAAAGCGGCGCCATTGATCATGATTGCGGTAGCCTTATCGATTGGCTATCGCGCGAATGTATGGAATATTGGTGCAGAGGGTCAACTTATTCTTGGCGGAATTTGTGGTGGCGCTGTGGCTCTGTATTTTTATGAAGTAGACGCCTGGTATGTGTTGCCGTTAATGATGCTGGCAGGAGTTATCGGCGGTATGTTATGGGCTGCTATTCCGGCATTATTGCGCACACAGTTTAACGCCAACGAAATTCTGACAAGCCTGATGCTTACCTATATAGCAGGCCTGCTGTTAAGTCTGCTCGTGCATGGGCCACTACGTGACCCAGACGGTTTTAATTTTCCAGAATCCCGCTTACTCCATGATGCTGCAACGCTACCCATTATCATGCAAGGTACCCGATTGCATATTGGCGCGTTGACAGCTTTATTTATTGTTGTGATTGGATGGGTTTTATTGTCACGAACCATGTTGGGCTTTGCTTTGAAAGTAAACGGTCAGGCACCCAACGCTGGACGTTATGCAGGCTTCACACAGAATCGCCTTATTTGGTTTTCATTGTTATTTTGTGGTGCTTGCGCTGGTCTTGCCGGATTAAATGAGGTTGCCGGTCCAATCGGTCAGTTGTTGCCAAGTATTTCGCCTGGGTACGGGTTCACTGCCATTATTGTTGCCTTCCTCGGCCGGCTGCACCCGGTCGGTGTGGTGTTTGCGGGACTGGTTATGGCCTTGTCTTATCTTGGCGGGGAATCGGCACAAATCAGTTTGAATCTACCGGTAGCAGTCACCGGTGTCTTTCAGGGCATGTTGTTATTCTTTCTGTTGGCAGCTGATGTGCTGATCAATTATCGGGTTGTTTGGGGTCGCGCCCGCACTGCACGTCGGCCCTCAAGCGAGCATGGCGCGTCGTTATGAGTATTGATTCATCCATGCTGGTCATGATTGGCCTGACCATCATTTCAGCGGCCACTCCACTTGTTTTTGCCGCTATTGGCGAGCTGGTAGTTGAAAAGTCAGGTGTGCTAAACCTTGGTGTTGAAGGCATGATGCTCGCCGGTGCTGTGAGTGGTTTTGCTGTCGCACACTTAACTGGCAGTGCACTGCTTGGTGTGCTGACCGGGGTGGGAGCTGGCATGTTGCTCGCGTTGATCTTCGCGTTTCTTACTTTAAGCTTACGCGCATCCCAAGTTGCGACGGGTCTGGCACTGACCATTTTTGGTATCGGTCTGAGTGCGTTGCTAGGGCAGCCATTGATTGGTATTGCCTATGAGGGTATTCCAAATTACTCGGTACCGTATTTGGCTGATATTCCAGTATTGGGTCAGCTGTTGTTTCAAAATGACTTGCTGGTGTATGGCTCTTTTGCGTTGGTTCTGGCAGTGTCACTTTTCCTTAAATACACCCAAGCGGGCTTGATTGTTCGAGCCGTTGGAGACTCGCCCGATGCGGCGCATGCGCTGGGTTATCCTGTTTTGCGGGTGAGATACCTGGCCACACTATTTGGTGGCGCTTGTGCGGGTCTGGCTGGCTGTTACTTGTCAATGGCTTACGCACCCATGTGGGCAGAAAGTATGAGCGCTGGCAGGGGATGGATTGCGCTGGCATTAGTGGTTTTTGCTACTTGGCGCCCAGGACGGCTCTTATTTGGTGCGTATTTTTTTGGAGGAATTACGATTCTTCAATTGCATGCTCAGGCGTTCGGTATTATTGTTCCCTCACAGTTAATGTCGATGCTACCCTACATTGCAACAATAGCAGTGCTTGTACTTATTTCGAGCACTGGTAGTAGTTTGCGCAGAAATGCACCGGCCAGTATAGGGCAAGCGTTCCATCCAACGAAATAGAGTGGGTAGCTAAGAGCTACCAGTCAACATAGTCGTGAAAAAAGTGGTGAAAAAAGTGGTGAAAAAAGTCGTGAAAAAAATCGTGAAAATTGTCGTGAAAATAGTGGAGAAAAAGATGTTTGTAAGCTCAGTTTTTAAAGCAGCAAGCCTTAGAAAAGTGTCGTTAGCGCTTGTGGCTGCTTTGTTATCTTTCAGCAGTGCGTCAGTACTCGCGGCCGACCCGGTAAAAGTTGGCTTCGTTTACGTAGGGCCAATTGGCGATCATGGCTGGACTTACCGACACGATGTAGGACGCCTGGCGATAGAAGCCGAGTTTGGAGACAAAGTTGAAACCACATTTGTAGAAAGTGTTTCAGAAGGCGCCGATGCTGAACGTGTTATACGTAAACTTGCCAGCGACGGGCACGATTTAATTTTCACAACGTCATTTGGTTACATGAACCCAACTAACAAGGTTGCGAAGGCTTTCCCTGACGTTAAATTTGAACATGCAACTGGGTATAAACGCGCCGATAACGTGTCTACTTACTCCGCGCGATTCTATGAAGGCCGTGCCGTACTCGGTACTATGGCTGGCATGATGACCAAGTCTAATGTTATCGGTTATATAGGGTCCTTTCCTATCCCAGAGGTAGTACGCGGCATTAACGCCTTTACGATTGCCATGCGCAAAGTTAACCCTGAGGCCGAAGTTCGTGTTGTGTGGGTCAATAGCTGGTATGACCCAGGAAAGGAAAGTGATGCAGCGAAAACGCTCATTGATCAAGGCGCCGACATCATCACTCAACATACCGATTCTCCTGCGCCTTTGCAGGCAGCTCAGGAACGTGGTGTTATGGGTTTTGGACAAGCCTCAGACATGAGTGCTTTTGCACCAGAAGCTCAGCTCACGTCCATTATTGACGACTGGAACGAGTACTATGTTGAACGCACCCGGGCTGTAATGGATGGCAATTGGGAATCACAAGATGTTTGGGATGGTATCGACAGCGGTATGGTTGCTTTTGCTGAGTATGGTGCAAATGTACCCGATGATGTGAAAGCTGCAGCAGATGCCATCAAGGAAGGCATTGTTGATGGCTCATTTCATCCTTTCCAGGGTCCAATCAAGAATCAGGCAGGCGAAGAAGTGGTCGCTGAAGGTGCCGTGCTGGGAGACGATGTGCTACTCGGTATGGACTACTATGTTGAAGGAGTGCAGGGCGCATTGCCTAAGTAATAGACTCCTTGCGTAAACCTTTAATAAATTAACAGTGGGCGATGTTGAAATCGCCCTCTGCTATCCTGACGCCTATCATTAACGCTGCAAAACCGTGACCGTTTGGCGTCCAGTTCAAGCGATTACCGCTAAAGTTATTGGATTGGCCTTCCACAAAGGACGTTGGCTCGCCGCAGAAGTGTACGACGATAAGGACAATGTCAGATGATTACAGTGCATCATTTGGAGAAATCCCAATCTATTCGAATTTTATGGCTTCTCGAAGAGCTGGGCGTTGACTACTTAATCCAACACTACAAACGCGATAAAAAGACGTTACTCGCCCCGCCTGAACTCAGAAAACTGCATCGTGTGGGTACGTCACCGATCATCACAGACGACGATGTGGTGTTACCGGAATCCAATGCCATATTTCAATACATTCTCGATAAACATGGAAATAAAGGCCTTGTACCACAGCCGGGTTCGGCCGAACGTGTTCGTTATTTGTATTGGCTTCACGCAGCACAGGGCTCAATTGTGCCGTTAATGTATATGCAGTTGGTATTCAGTCGCCTCAAGGGTCGGGTGCCTTGGCCTTTAAAACCGGCAATGAAAATGGTCGACGCCCAAACCAACAAATCTTTTTTACAACCGAAGCTCAACAATATCCTTGCCCAGATCGAATCCGACCTGTCCGAATCAACCTGGTTCGCTGGCGAACAGTTCAGTGTTGCCGATATAGCGATGGGGTATTGTCTTGAGGTGGCAGAGGTGCGTTGTGGAATGGATGCTCGCTACCCGAATGCACAAAGTTACCTGAGCCGTATGCGGGCACGTCCAGCTTATAAAAAAGCGCAGGAAAAGAACGGTGTATTTGAACCATTGGGTAAATAAATAAGCCACTTCTGTATAACTGCATGAGTCAGTAGTATTCTTATCGCGAAAACGCAACGCTCACAACAAACGAACATAGCTATGTTGTCTGAACAGTTTATTATCGATGTAAAACTTAAACGCGAAAAAATAGACAACTTTGCTGAATACCCATTTTCCCTGCCAGCTATAAAGCAACTGCACAGCGTAGCACTGCACCCCGCAGTCACTTTTTTTATTGGCGAGAATGGTTCAGGAAAGTCAACATTGCTGGAAGCTATTGCTGTCGCTGCAGGTTTTAATCCGGAAGGTGGTTCAAAGAACTTTGGATTCAACACACGAAAATCACACTCTGTGCTCGATCAGTATTTGCGCTTGTCCAGGGGTATCAAAAAACCCAAAGACGGGTTTTTTCTAAGAGCAGAGAGCTTTTTCAATGTTGCTACAGAAATCGAAAACCTGGACGAAGAGGACATCTATCCCGCTGGGCCAAAAATAATCAGCTACTATGGTGATCGGTCTTTACATGAACAATCACATGGCGAATCGTTTATGGCGCTGTTGCTAAACCGTTTTTCAGGATCATCGTTGTATATTTTAGATGAGCCTGAGGCCGCTTTGTCGCCAACACGGCAGCTCGCTATGCTGGCTCGCATGGATGAACTGGTTAAACAAGGCTGTCAGTTTATTGTAGCGACCCATTCACCGATCATAATGGCGTACCCAGAAGCGCTCATTTATGTGTTAGAGGATTCCGGGCTGGCACAAACAGAATATGAAGAGACTGAGCATGTTCGAATTACTCGCCAATTCATGAATAACAGAGAAGGGATGTTAAATAACCTGATAGCGTCGGATAGTGAGTGAGGAATTAATACAAACCTGTGTAAAGCACTTTGACTATAACAAGTTCCGGTCTCAAGGCACGAACAACAGGGAGCTTGTCAAGGCCTTTGCCCATGCGATTGGCACTTAAACGAGCTTCTAGCCAGTTAAGGAAAAATATGAAATTACTATTGATTGTTGTCATTACGATTTTCTTACAAGCTTGCGCGACCGTTAGCTCTGTAGAGAGGCCCAGTAGTTACTACGAAGACGCTTCAACGAATGAGCAAGTCGGCCTATTTAATGAAATAACGCTTGCGGATAACGACGAAAAAATTCGGGCTTTGCTCAATTATCGCGTAACCCTGCCTAAGTCTAGCCGGATAGCGATATTGAAACTAAACGGGGAGAGTCGATGGCGATTTTATTCAGATGACTTCACCCAACTCACCGATTCGATTGTTACGCAGTTAATTGACAAATTGCGGTCTTCTGAAAGAGTCTACGATGCGTCAATTCTGCCAGCTATGTTAATACCTGCGGATAAATCTGTTCCTATACTGCGAGAAGCGGCTGCACGATTTCAAGCTGACTTGCTTTTTGGTTATCGTACTTTGTGCAATTCGTACCAGAAATACAGAATCCTCTCAGATGATGAAACAAAGTCTTATTGTTCGGTCGAAGCTATTTTGCTCGATATAAGGTCTGGAATTATTGTCAAATCTATCGCGAGTACCGAAAGTTTTGCAGCTGTAAAAACGGCCGATGATAATAATTTTTCTGAAACAATAAAAAAGGCAGAATTAGAGGCAACGGCAAAAGCACTGGGAACAATAGCTGAGGAAGTGGTAAGTTATTTAAAAGATGTTTCTGTCTTGTAAATGGTTTGAAAATACCTTAGCCAAATAAATCGTGATAAGTACAACACGCTAATAATAACGCTAGTTGCATATGAAAAAAGTTGCCATTTTTGTTGATGTCCAAAACGTTTACTACACAACAAGACAAACCTTTGGAAAGCACTTTGACTATAACAAGTTCTGGTATCAAGCCACCAATAACAGAGAAGTTGTTAAGGCCTTTGCCTATGCAATCGACAGAGGCGATCAAAAACAAAAAGAGTTTCAAAATATCCTCAGAGCCATTGGGTTTGAGGTAAAACTAAAACCGTTTATTCAGCGCTCTGATGGTTCTGCCAAAGGCGACTGGGATGTCGGAATCACCATTGACATGATGGATTACGCAGACCACGCTGACATCATCGTTTTAGTATCTGGCGATGGTGATTTTGATCTGCTTGCCAATAAAATTCGAGTTGGTAAACAAAAACGAGTGGAAGTATACGGTGTGGCTAAATTGACGGCTAATTCGCTGATAAACGAAGCGAGTGAATTTCACTCAATCGATAAGGCATTGCTGTTATCGCCAAATAACTAACTGATCGCTTGTTGGTTCGGAAAGGTAACAAATTGGGCAATGTTAGCGTTGGTTCTAGTCATGTCCGGCTACGTAGATTTGCCAAGTCAAAGCCGAAATAGTGCCCACGTCTTTGGCTACCGGAACGCTAAATGCCGATAAGTAGCCGAAGGCCAGCTTCAGCCTGTTCTATGGCCGCCGGCCGCATTTTGCGTAAAGCTGTAAACTAATGTGGTAATGCAATCGTAAGCGGTTACAAATACGTAAATACGTCACAATTAACGATATTTAGCCCACGTAAAAACCGCCGTCGCTCTATATTCGTATCAAATAATGCACTGTACTGCGCTCGAACAATAACCAGCAATAGAAAACTGATTTTTTATGCCAAATCTCTCTCACAACTCTTCAATTTTATTCGCGCTGTGCCTGTTTATCGCATCTTGTGACAGCAGCGACAGCGCAAGTGTGCCACAAGCAACCGATACCGGCGACGATACGGGCACAGCCTTAGTAAGCGCATCGGACAACGGTGGAACGACCACCGCAACAGGCTCCAATGACACAAGCGCCGGTACCACCAGTACGGGTGACACTGTTGGCTTGAGTACACGGGCATCACTGGCAGCTTTTAATCTGCCAATCGATGGAGTGAGGCAGGGCAATTATGAATTAGTTAACGCCTATCCAAACCTGACCTTCCAGGAAGCTTTGTTTGTAGACGACGTTCCGGGTGAAAACCGCCTGGTGGTAGTGGAGCAATTTGGCAAGATCAAAGTATTTGACGACAACCCAGCTGTTACCACTGCCACAGAGATTCTCGATTACTCTGGCAATGTAGCAAAGGACAGTGGCGAGCAAGGATTACTTGGTCTTGCGTTCGACCCACGCTTTACTGAAAACCGGTTTGTTTACATCTACCACACCCAGGTAGGCACATGGGATTCAGTCGTTACACGACTGCGTTGGGATAGCGCAACGGATAAACTCGAGCCGACTAGTGCAAAAATTGTGCTGCAAGTAGAACAGCCGTTCTTTGCCCACAACGGCGGCATGCTGGCGTTTGGACCAGACAATTATTTGTACTTCGGGCTTGGTGATGGTGGCGATGGTGGCGATCCAAACAACAATGGCCAGAATCGCAATACGTTGCTGGGCAGCATATTGCGAATTGACGTCAACACGCCCGATGGTGTGGGCTATGTGGTACCGCCTTCCAATCCGTTTGTTGGTGAAGCCAATGTACGTACAGAAATTTACGCTTATGGTTTTCGCAACCCTTGGCGCTTTTCCTTTGATCGTCAAACAGGTGACTTGTGGGTTGGCGATGTTGGACAGAACGATATTGAAGAAATCAACAAAGTCACCGCCGGTGGTAACTACGGTTGGCGGGTATACGAGGGTGCAGGCCTCAGAGCCGGCCAGGAGCCGTTACCCGATGGTGTGGCTATACCGCCCATTCATGAGTACACCCATGATTTAGGATTGGCTGTTATTGGTGGCTATGTTTACCGCGGAGCCGTGAGTTCTTTGCAAGGCCGATACATTTACTCAGATTTTACTGCCGGCACGGTAACAGCGCTAACGCTTGCAGGAGATTCGGTTACCTCAGTTGATGTTGTGGGCAATGTAGGTTCGCCAACCAGCTTTGGTGAAACGAAGGATGGCGAACTGCTTGTGGTATCGCGTTACAACGGATTGTATAAATTTGTTGAGAGCACAGGAAATATAGCGTTTCCAGCCACGCTATCGGCAACAGGGTTATTCAGTGATCTGGCATCGTTAACGCCAGTCAGTGGTTTTATTGAATACGAACCGAGCCACCCCTTCTGGTCTGATGGCACCGTCAAGCGCCGTTGGATTGGTGTGCCTGACAATGCCAAGATAGACTTTACTGCCGATGACTGGACGTTTCCTGTAGGGTCAGTATCGATAAAACACTTTGAATTTGAGCGAGTGCAAAACGCACCCGACAGCCGACGACGTCTGGAAACTCGTGTTATGTACAACACGAATCAGGGCTGGCAAGGCTTTACCTATCGCTGGAACGCGGCTGAAACGGAAGCTAATTTGCTGCTGGGGCGCGAAACAGAATCATTAACGGTGAGTCTGAACGATGGCAGCACACGTGTGCAGCAATACGATTACCCAAGTCAGGCCGACTGCAGTGCATGCCACAACGATGCATCCACCTTCCTGCTGGGCTTGGAGACTGGGCAGTTGAATGCGAACTTTGCTTATGGGGCCACTACGGCCAATCAGTTGCAAACTTTAAATGCAATTGGATTGTTCAATAGCGATATTGGCGCGGTCGATCAGTACAAAGTGCTGCCACCGTTAACTGATGAATCGGCGACTATTGAGCAACGGGCGCGTGCGTACCTCGATGTTAATTGCAGCAACTGTCATCAACCGCAAGGCCCAGCGCCTACCACCATGAATTTTCGAGTCGATGCCGACAACGGTGTCATGAATGCCATAGATGTTGTCCCGCAAGCCGGTAGCTTCGACATTGTGGACGCACGCATTATTGCCAGAGGCAGTAAAGAACGCAGCGTGTTATGGCATCGCATGCGTGCACTCGACGATGCCCGCATGCCGCCATTGTCAACGCATGTTGTTGATGAGGCAGCCGTTAAAATAATCGGCGATTGGATCGATTCTTTGTAGTTTAGGAAAACGAGCAAGTGCAAAAGCAGCCTTGTACTGAATACCCAAATCACGGCTAAACTGAAGCAGCGCAAATACAAAGAGCCTACATCGCACATATATTCTCAGTGTTATCCATTCAAGCGGAATGGAGAAATGTCGCTATGTTCTAGGAACAATTGCTTCTATTGAGATTTGGCAAATGAGCTGGCGTGCAGGTGATCACCGTGTCCTTTCACACTACATGACGGTAGCTAGCCGCAACATTAAACATGCTGAGTTAAAAAAATTTGAAAGTGGTTTTGCCGTCAGAAAAGAAGCTTTTCAAGCGATATGTGATTTGTCTTCTGAATATATAGATGATGATGAACACCTAAATTACTACACTCAATCTCTAATATGTGGTTTTCTATTCACAGCTGATGATCGCGATGCACTTGTCACAAGCAACAAGACGCTAGCACCAACCATCAAGCTGATGAAAAAGGAAGACGAGGCAGCTCACGAAGTATTGCAAAAGCGCCTGAAGAAAACAAAGAATCTACAAGAGCTGGATGAGATATTCAAGAAACTTGAGGGTCGTGTTAAGCGATCGCTAACAGCACTTTCGAAACGTTCACAAGACAGGTTTTCTAGCATTCCAAAAGCTATAGAATCAACAACTCCAGGTCCAGCCTCAGATAACGAACTATCCAAAGATGACAAACCCGAACGATATAGCGACCTTGGTTTCTCAGGTTCACTCAGTAGTAGTAATAAGAAACATATTCAACTAGTTGCTGAGAAAACGGGTCATTCGGAATTTGATGTGCAGACTATCCTACAAGCATACGAAGAATGCCTTATCGACGATCTTGAGAAGAAGAACAAAACATGTTTACTGACAATCATGAAATTGCGCGCATCCTTCAGAGAGGGCAAGCCCGAGCGTAAAGGTCTGAACCCTTTCACTGGCGAAGAAATGATACTTAGAGCAAGATCAGAGAGACTTCAAGTGAAGGCGCAGGAAACTCGCCGACTAAAAGACCTTCTTACCACAACAATCGGGAAAAAAATTAAGGTACCAGATGCAAACGTTGAAAGGCCGACGATGGCTAAAAAGAAATCAAAAAGGAAGACGAAGGTAGCTGCCAAAAAAAATGGAACCAGACGCTAACGTGTAGAGGTGATACAGACACCATCAAGCGATTGAGACAATGACGTTTTGTCGACAACCAAAAAAAAGGGCCGGAAGGATTTAAGTAATCCCACCGACCCCTTTTCGAGTCTTAATTTATTCTCAGATCTACTGAGCTTTGTAAACCCGAACCCAGTCAATTTCAAGAGCAGGATTTCCCCATGTATCGATATCTTGCTGAGTTGGGAAACGATTGTCTGATGAGCGACCCGAGCCGCCTGCGTTTGTTGGCATATTAAACCAGATGCCACCAACGGCCAGGTTAAAGATCATATACAACGGTTCGTGGTCGAATGCGCCGTTTCTGATTTCACTGACTTGTTGGCCATCGATCATATAGCGAATTACACCAGGGCTCCATTCCGCGGCATAGACGTGATAGTCGTCGCTGTAATACGTGCCCGTATGAATTTGCCCTTGCGGAGATGGCTTAATCGCATGTGCTGTACCACCATGGGTTTCACTGACACCGGTGTAGTAATGCCCGGCGGTGTACACATAGTCAGTCCTGTGTCCAAGGTTTTCCATAATGTCGATTTCGGTTTTATTCGTACCTTCCCATTCGCGTCTTTGATGGTGTAACCAGAAAGCTGGAAAAGTGCCCTCATGCGATGGAATCTTAATTCGTGCTTCGTAGTAACCGTACTTCTGGCTAAATTTATCGTACGTGGAGATTGCGCCAGACAGAAAGGGTTGTTGTTGGTAGATATCGTCCAGTGGTCCGTACAGTCGCTTCGTATCGCGATTTTTTAGCGGATTTTTTATAGCGCGAATAGCCAGTCGATTGCCATCGAATTCAAACGGGTTATACACCGAAGCAACCTTGTCCAAATGTGCCGGATCTTCAGAATAGGTGTTTACATAGAACTGCGACTCGCCATTAATTAAGCGGTATTCGTACCGTTCGCCGTTGTACGAACCGTCCCAACGTAATTGGGTGTTCCAACGATTCCGGTTTAGTGCGTTGCTGTTGAACTCATCACTGAACACCAGTTCGTAGCCCGGCTTCTGGCTGACTTCACTGTAGTTCCAAGATGCTGGGTCGATCAAACCATTGTCGTTAGCTGGCGGAGGCGGTGCAACGCCGCTGCTGGTATCGGAAAAGTTGCCATTGAGTGTAACAACAGCACTGACAGATTGGGCTGTGTGCCGACCTTGTGCATCTACGGCTGCCACACTGAACGAGTGATCACCACTGGGCAAGTTACCTGTGTACAGATGCCCGTCTTGAGTAATATTTGCAGCCGATCCGTTAAGATAAGGCTGATAGCCAGTTGCACCAGGCACTTCCTGCCATTCCCATTTGATTTCTATATCGCTGATTTGCGTTCCTCTAACATTGGTAGGGGTGTTAACAGCTACGTCAGCAGATTCGTTGCTTTGCGTACTTTGAGTGCTCTGGGTACTTTGACTCTGACTTTGATTATTAACGATGGGGCCACCAGGTCCGTTCTCCCAGGTTGACGCCTTGGCCTGGTTGGAGGCAGGAGACGTTCGTCCATCGCTGGTGAGCGCTTTTACGGTCATGGTGTGTTCACCAATCGGCAGATTTTTCGTATACAGAAACAGTGGTGAAGCGTTGTAAGTGGTGCCATTAACGGTAACTTCATAACCGCTGGCGCCAGAAACCTGAGCCCATTCCCATTTGATTTCACCCGGGCGTACTCGAGTACCTCTTGGGTCTCTTGGCGCTGCCAGATTGTTGGAACCGGTATTGTCACTGGAGCGACTGGTCGCATTGCCGCTTGAGGCGTTGCTACTTGTGTTATTGCTGCTACCAGAGCCGCCAGCGATGGTAACTCTTGCGATCGCCGAGTCGGCAGATCGACCGCCATTGTTGTCCACAGCCCGTACTTTCATTGTGTGTTCGCCAGCGCTTAAGCCAGGTGTGTACACGTATAAATCGGTAGTGAGTCCGACGGGGTTGTTGTTAACAAACACTTCGTATTGTCCGGCGCCTTCGACCCGTGCCCATTCCCATTTAGATTCGCCAGCACGAACCACAGTCCCTCTTGGGTCTCTGGGGGCGGGCAAATTAGAATTGCTCTGTGATGAGTCACCAGATGAGCCACCCACGGTAAGCGCTGCGGATGTTGCTGACGGAGAGGAATACCGACCTTCGTTGTTGACCGCCTGAACGTTGAATGTGTAGTTACCGGGTGAGAGATTACGACTGTAGAAATGCTTATCGT
This sequence comes from uncultured Granulosicoccaceae bacterium, assembly GCA_938045275.1. Classification (GTDB taxonomy): domain Bacteria; phylum Pseudomonadota; class Gammaproteobacteria; order Granulosicoccales; family Granulosicoccaceae; genus Granulosicoccus. The sequence goes on along the minus strand of CALIMV010000227.1, from coordinate 14,846 downwards.
TCGTCATTGAGACGAAAGATCCGTTGACGTTGACTTGATAGCGAGTTGCTCCGTTGACGCCGTTCCATTCCCACTTGATTACATCTGAAGTGATGAGGGTTCCTCTGGTATCGCGAGGCGCTTCCAGAGCGTGGGCCAAAGATGGCAAGACTGCGAAAGTAACCAGAATGACAAAATTTCGGATTAATAGAGCAACATGTTGCTTGTTCAATGCCGTTTTCCTCTTGTTATTGTTACTTTTGGACGTGAGGCTTGGAACCCTCACTTCATTGGCCAAAGTCAACATTTTCCAATCCATTAATACAGTTTAGTTACGGTGCAGCAAAATGAAAATCGAGACTGCTACTCCAACCCATTTTCGCATTCCCAGATGAAATAGGGCTGAAAAGTTGCCGGACTTTTATTGCGTGTGGGAAAAGTAAACTACTGTGTAATTAGTAATAACGGCTAGGATGGTGAAGAAAATATTGATCGGGTTCAAAAATATTGACAAATTGTGAAATATTTAGAAATATTGTGCTTTTACCGTCGAAATTCAGTCATCTGCGGTCTCGAACCCCACAAGTTTTGTCGAACTGTTCTACGATACTAATATCCAAAAAAAAACTGTTGAATCAGTGCCTAAACACCAGAGATAGACCCGATGACCCTTAGTTCCAAAGTCCTGGCAACCGCCTGTATGACTCTGCTTTACATGTCAGTATCCAACGCAGCTCCGAAGATCGAAACACCCGGTTTTTACATTGAAACCATTGGGTCCACAGTGAATGATGTGGCCAATCTGGAACAGCCGTACATAGACAGGCAATTTGTGGGTCTTACCAAGGTATCAGCGTTCGCTTTCGCTAAAAATGTTGACGTGATTTTTGCTGTGGAGAAACCGGGCAGGGTGCGCGTTATTGTCGACGGCGTCACACAGCCGATTGCCGTGCTTGATATGAGCGACCAGGTTTCAGATTATATCGATAGCGGTATGGGTGGCATTGCCGTGCATCCGCAATTTCCGGATGTCAAAGAAATTCTTATTACGTACACACATTATGCAGGCGTTACGCCAATTGATGAGGGGCAACCAAAATACGCCCGTGTTGCACGCTTGACTGTACGAGAGGAAGTGGACGCAGATGGAACGCGTTCGTATTTTGCCGATGCGCCTACTGAAGAAGACGTTATCATCGGTAAGCTCAAGGCCACCGAACAATTCCCGTCTTGCAACATGCGACCACTTGGTGCTGATTGTGGTGCGGTTGATTTTGCTGCTCACTCGTTTACGTTTGTGCAGTACGGTCCAGATGGGAAAATCTACATTGGTACCGGTGATGGTGCAGGCTATTTCAAACCCGAACCTCACGCGCTGTACGCGCAGATTAACAACCACCTGTCAGGCAAAATATTGCGCGTAAATCCTGATGGATCGGGTCCGGCAGACAATCCATTTTTTACTGGAAATAAATGGGATAACGCATCAAAAGTTTTTGCCAAGGGCATGCGTAATCCGAAAAGCGGATCGTTTGACCCGGCAACTGGAAAGTTTTGCGTGGGTAATGTTGGGTGGTATTCAAAAGAAGGTATTTACTGTATCAATCCAGGTGACAACGCAGGTTGGCCCTGTATTGAAAACGGTCCTGTGGCCAACGGCTACGAGAATACAGTGTTAAGACGAGACGGCGACGTGTTGGCACGTTGCCCGTTGGAACCTGGAACCTACAATCTGCCTGACTACACCTACGCCCACGTGGATATCGTTGTCGATGGCAACAAAATTCCTGCCGGTGCTGTTATAGGTTGTGCACGTCCCACTGCCGATGAGTACCCGGAGAGTTTTAAAGGCAGCTGTGTTTTTGGTGACTATGTTTTCGACACCATTGAAATGGTCAGTTTTAATGAAAATACGGTCGGTAATCCATCGTCTACGCTCATTTTATCAGGAGCAGGAAAAGCGACCGATCTAATGACGGACAGAAATGGACGAGTCTGTTATGTGGCTTATGAAACGGGTATTGTCGATGGCATACCGGTATCAGAAATTCGTTGTATTGGTTATGACGATGACGGCTCAACGCCGTTATTGCCGGTGCCAGGCTTTTTCAGCGTTGCCGATCCGGTTGACCCTTCAATATTCACCATAAACGCGTCTACTTCTTATCATCCTGCCGGTGCAAATCTTGTTTACAGTTGGGATTTTGGCGATGGCACAACCGCAGGTAATAAAGCGCTGGTAGAGCACCAGTACGAAAAGTTTGGCAAGTACAAAGTGACGCTAACTGTCAGAACTGCTGGTACTAATGTAAGTCGCTCAACCTTTCAGTTTGTTGAAGTACCCGACCCGAATTTTGTTACACCCATAGTACCGTCTGTTCAGGACATCATTTTTTCGGATGATAATCACGAAATTAGTTCTCCTGTTGAATTCGATGTGCTTGTTAGAAACGATCTGGGTAACGATCGGTTCAGAATACTTGCCAATATTTATAACCCCGACGGCTTGCAGGTTGCCCACCTGGAACTTGAAGAAGTATTTTTGGTTCCTGCTGGTGAGACCATGACAATCTCGTTTCGTTGGCCACAAGCAGCGGGTATAGGTGAGCACACAATAGGCGTTGAATTTTATTCAGAGGACTATGCATCCTGGAACTTGAAGTACAGCGATGCGGGCAGGTTCTTTGTTGGTAATCGTGCATCCGCCAGCGCCGGAGTAACCGACGGCGCCGACACTGGCATCAATGGAAACGCCGATGGCACTGCCAGTGGAACAGTTACTGCAGGTGCGATTGACGATGCTGGCAACGGCAGCGCTGAAAATACCGGTGGACTAACTGCAGGGGCTGCTGGAGACGGAACTTCACAATCTGGCGCTACTGGCAGTGCATCAACTTCGGGTGGTGGCAAGAATGCACTTGGTTGTTCGGTTACATCGGCCAATGACCCTACATTAGGTATGTTGGTATTCGCTGCATTTATGTTGTTATTGCGCAAAGCTGCTCGCCGTACGCGGCAACTTCAAGCAGTGCCTGACTGAGAGTCAAACGTCGAACTCAGACCAGGCCGGGCAATGATCCGATGGTTTTTCCATGGCGCGAATATCGTAGTCAATACCTGAATCGATTAGCGATTTGGTCATAACAGATGTCGTTAGTACATGATCGATTCGGATACCCCGTTTTGGGGTGCGATCAAATCCTTTGCTGCGGTAGTCAAACCAGCTATACAAATCATCAACGTCCGGGTACTTAACTCGGTAGCTGTCGTCCAGACCCCAATCCATCAATCGCTGTAGCCACTCGCGCTCTTCTGGTAAAAAACAGGTAGCACCTGAGCGCAGCCAACGTTTGATGTTGTCGGCACCAATGCCGATGTCGTTGTCAACCGGTGCAACATTGAAGTCGCCAATAACGGCTAAATGTTCATCGGCACTGTGTTCGGTTTCAAGTTTTGTTTGCAAATCTTGATAGAACTTTTCCTTGGCCGGGAATTTGACTTCGTGTTTTCGATTTTCACCTTGAGGAAAATAACCATTGATAACGGTTACATCGTTGCCCTTACTCGATGTTACTGTGGCTGTGATGAGTCGTCGCTGCGCATCTTCGGCATCGGATTTGAAGCCATACTGAACATTTTTCATTGGCGTTTTAGACAGCATGGCAACACCGTAGTGTGTCTTCTGACCAAAGAATACAGACTCGTAGCCCAAGGCTTTTAATTCATCAACCGGGAAAGCCTCGTCGGTAACCTTGGTTTCTTGAATACCGATAATGTCTGGTGCGTGGGTATCACGCAGTGCTTCTAGTTGGTGTAATCGCAGACGAATACTGTTGGTATTGAACGAAACTATTTTCATTGATCAAACCTTCAATTGTTGAACAACACTCGAACCGATACGGGGCGTACCTGCGCACTGTCCAACGCCGCTAAAAGCGCATCACGCCGTTCGTCCATCTGCGTTATTTCTTCATCTCTTACGGTAGGATTTACGCGTTGTAAAGCCACCAGTCGTGTGCGTTCTTCGTTAAATTCAGTTTCAATCAATTCACGCGCATCGCTGACGAACACAGGAATTTGTTCTTCAGCTATCTCAGTTGAACGATCTATGACAGAGTCGATTAGATAGCGATGTTTTTGCACAACGCCTTTTAGTTTGTTGCGATCGTAACGTTGAGATGCCGAATCCAGATCAACTTGCTCGATAATCTCGGTGTAGTCTTTTTTGTCAATACCAACGTAGTAAGTTTGTAAACTGGCCTGTATAAAGCGCTCTACATTGAGACGATGATCACTGGTGCAGCCAATCGTGAATATAGCTTCAACAAATGCCAAGCCTTTGGGCAAAACATCTAACGACACAACTCGACAATCCGCCTGTCCGTAGCCTTCGTTGAGAATCATGTCCATTGCAGCGTGCACCATGGGGTGATCCCAGGTGATGAACGTAAAATCTTCTCGGGTTAAAGCAACTGCACGTTCAAACGTAATCGTCAAACCCGATGCGGGCAGATAGGGAAAGCTTTCCACATGCATGTTATCGCTTGGGTGCAAAATCCAGTTGTCGGTTTGCTCTTCGACGTTAACACCGAATCGGTCAAAAACGGCAGACATAAAATCTCGCAGCCGATAATCTCGTTCAGCCCTGGCCAAGGCATCCATTTCTACCTGAATACGATCGGGCCGATTCGAATTGAGTTCCAGTAAGCGATCACGTCCGTTTTCAAGTTCCTGATTTATCTCTTGCGCAAGCTTTGCGGTGTCTTCAATCAATTGATCAAGACCAGGGTAGGGTTCATCGCTTTGTTCAACGTGCATCGCCGCTGCATGTAATTGTGGTGCCAACTTTCTGGTGATGGTTGAACCGGCCTTGCCAATGGATTCAAATGCGTTCAGACCTTCGTGATACCAGCGGGCCAGCAGCTCGTCAAAGGAACCTTTGGCAAAAGGCACATGAATTTGAATGTCTTCGGTTTGGCCAATGCGGTCGAGTCGACCAATGCGTTGTTCAAGTAAGTCTGGCGTGAGCGGCAATTCGAAAGTGACCAGGTGATGAAGGAACTGGAAGTTGCGACCTTCGCTGCCAATTTCGGAGCACAACAGTATACGGCAGTCATCTTCAGGGTCGGCAAAGTAGGCTGCTGCGCGATCACGCTCGACAATGGACATCTCTTCATGGAACTGCGCTGATGCTACGCCTGCTTTACGCAAACTCTCGGCAAGCTCAAGCACGGTGTCAAGCTCAGAACAAATGACCAACACTTTTTCCGGGTAATGTTCAGCCAGAAATTCCACCAGCCAGATTGCCAGCGTTTCGGGTAGCTCATCTTCGAGTTGATACTGATGCAGTTGCCTTTTTGGAAATCCGCTTATTGCACTGCGGGTATTGCGAAACATCAGTCGGCCGGTGCCATGGCGATCAATCAGTTGATCGATCAAACTAAGGCCAAGATCGCTCATTGCCAGCGCAGTGTCGCTACCAAGAGTGGTTTTTTCAGTGTCTGAAAAAGGTGTATCCAGTGTTTGTTCGAGTTTCTTGACTTGCTCTTCTGACAGCGCCATATCGTCGTTAAGCATCTGTGCCGTTTTGGCCACCCACGCATACTCTTTTTCATCTTGCAAATAGCGATCAAAATCGTTAAATCGAGCCGGGTCAAGTAAACGCAAACGCGCAAAGTGCCCGGCTTGTCCTAATTGTTCAGGGGTTGCTGTTAAAAGCAGTACGGATGGAATGGAAGCTGAGAGCGTTTCAACAAATTCGTAGGCCGGGGAGATGTTGTCGGGCTCCCAGCTAAGATGATGGGCTTCGTCAACAATCAGCATATCAAAACCCGCAGCAATGGCTGCATCTGCCATTACGTCATCTTCGATTAAATCATCGGTGCTGCACAAAATAAGCTGTTCGCCCAGAAACGGATTGCCGTCGGGGGCAGAATCTGCCATTTCAGCATAACGTTCGCCGTCCATGATGCTGAAGTGCAGGCTGAACTTGCGAATCATTTCAACCAGCCACTGGTGTTGCAGCGCTGCCGGAACCAGAATCAGTGCGCGAGAAATTTGTTGTGTAATGAGCTGACGATGCAGAATAAGTCCTGCTTCAATGGTTTTTCCCAGACCAACCTCATCGGCCAGTAAAATTCTTGGGTGCAAACGCCGCGTGGCTTCTATGGCTATGTAAGTCTGATGCGGCAATTGCGCAACGCGTGCTCCTTCAATACCGCGAATGCTTGAATGAGCCAAACGGTATTTGTGTTCGAAAACCTGGCGCCGCAACGCAAACCATCTGTGACCATCGAGAAGCCCTGCAAACAGCCTGTCCCGAGGTGAACGAAACTGCATGAAATTATTCAGATCTGATTCGGGCAAGCTGGCCTTTTCACCGGTATCCTCGCGAACGCCCAGGTAGGTAAGGATGCCATCTTCGTCAACCACCGAATTGACTTCCATGTTCCAATCGTCATGGCTGGTTATAACATCACCGGCGGCAAACATAACGCGCGTTAACGGTGCCGTTTCTTTTGCATAGATTCGTGTTTCGCCAGTGGCCATAAACACGACAGTGACTTGTCGGAACTCTTCTTCGAGAATGGTGCCCAGGCCAAGATCAGATTCGGTGTCGCTTATCCAGCGCTGTCCAGTTTTAAAATTATTGATCATTAAAAATACGGTTCAAAAATAGTGTTCAAATTAAGATATTGTTAAGGCGGTCAGCTCAAAGTTCGAATTTCGTCTGCAATAATGTCGAACCCGGCTTTAATGTCATCTGCTTGGCCGCCAATATTGACACGAATACACTGTTGTTTGTGTTGCCAAGTATCATCTAGGCCCGGAAAAAAATAATGGCCGGGTACAACAACAACGCCTCTTTTTTTTAAACGCTTGTAAAGCGCCTCCGCAGTGATGCTCATTTCGGGAAACCACAACCATAAAAAAATGGCACCTTCGACTTTATGAGCTAATGCTGGAAGCTGCGCGAAAGCCGTTCTGAACCAGTGCATGGCGTCGGTTGCTCGTTGCTGATAGAAAGGTTGAATATGATTGTTGCAAAGTGTAAGCACTGAGCCATCAGCAAACATTGGATTGACAATTCCTGCGCAAAGTGAGGTGGGCGACAGGTTCATAACAGCGTTCATTTGCGTCAGCGCATCAATGATTTCATCACGCGCGATGACTATACCTGTACGTGTGCCGGGAAGTCCGAGTTTGGACAGGCTCAGAGTAAGAACAATATTTTCATGCCAGCTTATCGAGCAAGGTACGTTAATGATATTCGGGAAAGGCGCACCATAGGCATTGTCGATGATTAATGGAATGTTATTTTGCTGTGCAAGTTGATCGAGATAGTCGATCTCAGCGTCAGACAGCACGTTTCCCGTCGGGTTCGTTGGCCTGGAAACGCAAATTGCTGAAATGTCATGACTGACATTTAGCGATGCTGTGTCCAGACGATATTTAAACAATTGATCGTCAATAATATCAATGACAGGTCGTTGCGAGATGAAAATAGGCTCGCCGACGGCGACATCCTCATAACCAATGTACTCGGGTGCCATTGGTAGCAGTATTTTCTTGAATTCTGAACCGCATTTGCCTGCTAACAGGTTGAATAGCATAAAGAAAGCATTCTGACTGCCGTTTGTCAGCGCAATATTATGTTCAGTTAATGACCAGCCATAGTGCGCATTGAGCATGCTAACAAGTGAACGAATAAATTCTTGATGACCCTGTGGAGGGCCGTATCGCGTGCTGCTTTGGCTGAAATTGGTTTGCGCATTGGCATAATCGTGCAATTGTTGCGCAAAAGCGTGGTTGATCTCGTGTATCTGTGCAGGATTGCCGCCACCGAGCTCATAGACCGGTATTCCCGGGGTGGTAATGGGGCTAGCCAGATCGTGCATTAGTTCAGCGATTCCGGCGCCACCCCGGAATTTATTGCCGAAATCGGAGAATTGCATCAAAAATAAGATTTTAACTGGCTAATTACCCAATTGTACCGTGAATACTTCTTGTATTCGTCCGGCAAAGTACCTATATTGGTTTTACCAGAAGCCAATTGGCACTGGTGAAGTTGGCTCATGGCAGGTTTTTCCTGCGAAGGGCGGAGAAAATTTGGAGTACGTTTATAGTTTGACGGGCGGTTCGCTCGGTTTAGTGTTACACAGTGAATTTCTGCATAACCCTGTCCCTTCCGACCATTCCCGTATATAAGCAACCCCAATATCAATTTTTCTCTAGTATTTTATTAATCTCGTAATTTTTAAAGGGTAATATCTTGAGTACTGGTACAGTAAAGTGGTTTGACGCAGCCAAAGGTTTTGGCTTTATCGCACCCGAAGACGGTGGCAAAGATGTATTTGTTCATCACACAGCTATCACTGGAGACGGCTATAAGACTCTAGACGAAGGTCAGAAAGTGAGCTTCGATATAGAGCAAGGACAAAAAGGTCCAGCAGCGGTCAACGTAGCCGCAGTCTAAGTCGGGTAAACTGATTTTTTTAAAAGGAAACCCCGCTTCGGCGGGGTTTTTTTTTGCCTGATTTTTGCCTATGCCAATCAGTTAGTCAGCTGCCATGCGTTTGACATCGGTTAAAAAATTTTACGCATGGCATATGCCAGGCTCAGTGTCGCTTTCGAATGCGGCTGCTATTCTCGATAAGTCATTGCAATGTTGCCAACTAAATCTACGGGATACACCAACATGAATGTGCTGGTTATAAATTGTGGTTCATCGAGTGTTAAATACGCTTTGTTTGATGCAGATGAGAATATGCTTATCAGCGGTAAACGCGAGCGACTCGGGCAAAAATCGGATGACCGAAAAGAGACGCATGCCCAAGCCATAGCGACCATTTTTAGCGAGCTGGGCGAACACCAGATAGATGCGGTTGGTCATCGAGTTGTGCACGGTGGAGAAGAATGCCATGAGTCCTGTCTGCTCAACGACCGAGTAAAGGCTGAAATCGAGCGACATATTCCAGATGCCCCTATGCACAACCCTTACAGTCTGGCGGCCATTGAATCAGCACAGAACGCCGTGCCGGCAGTACCGCACGTGGCCGTTTTTGATACCGCTTTTCATTCGGGTATGCCGCGCCGCGCAACCACCTATGCGATCGACCAGGATGTTGCTAAACGCCATGGAATCAGGCGATTCGGTTTCCACGGTATATCTCATCAGTACGCGGCCGGCATTGCCGCAACGTTTGTGCAGCGGCCTTTGGACGAACTGCGGCTGATCACTTTGCATTTAGGCAATGGCGCAAGCGCCTGTGCAGTTGAGTTCGGGCGGTCGGCTGAAACCAGCATGGGCAACACACCATTGGAAGGCCTGGTCATGGGAACGCGATCGGGTGATGTTGATGCAGGCGTGCTGTTGTCTTTGTTACGCAGCGGCGAATACGACATCGACGCACTCGACGAGTTACTCAATCATCAAAGTGGTCTGGCAGGGTTGTCGGGATTGGGTAACGACTTACGGGAGATTGAACGCGCTGCTGCTGACGGACACGATCGTGCGCGCCTGGCTATCAATGTATTTGCACACCGCGCCAGAAAATACATTGGCGCTTATGCTGCGGCCATGGGCGGTGTGGATGTTATTGCCTTTACAGGCGGAATAGGCGAGAACAGCGCAAGTATGCGCGGTCGAATATTGCAGCGACTTGAATTTTTGGGTGTGGTGCTGGATGAAGACCGCAACCGTGATGCCAGCGTGGTGAGTGATAAGGATTTTGCACGTATAACCACTGAGCGATCTCGGGTTGAGGCAATTGTTGTTAAAACCAATGAAGAACTCATGATTGCACGCGAATCACGGCGTGTCGTTAATGCGTCCACTGCCAAGCCTAATCAGGCAATTCCCATCGCTATCAGTGGCAGGCATTGCCACTTGACGCAAGAAACGTTTGAAAAACTGTTTGGAAAAGATGCCACACCAACCGAATATAAGCCGTTGTCACAACCAGGTCAGTTCGCCTGTGAAGAGCGCATTAATCTGATCGGACCGCGTGATCGTATTGATGGTGTACGCTTACTTGGGCCGTTGCGTAGCGTTGATCAAATAGAAATATCACGCACGGATGAATTCAAGCTAGGGGTGGATGCGCCAGTGCGTGATTCTGGCAAAGTTAAAGATTCTGCACCCATTACAGTAGAAGGCCCGGCAGGTACCGTGCACTTAAGTGAAGGGCTAATCTGTGCGCGTCGACATATCCATATGCACACGAACGATGCTGAGCAATTTGGTGTTAACGATAAAGACGAAGTTTCAATTGCTGTGGTAGGTGGTGAAAGAGACTTGATTTTTGGAGATGTGCTTATTCGCGTAAAAGACAGCTACGCACTGGAAATGCACATCGATACAGACGAAGCCAATGCGGCTGAATTAGGGCGTGGCGCGAGTGGCACATTACAGCATGCCGATGTTGATGATGTGGCTGAGAATGTCTATGAAAACGTGTCAAAAGTTCATGCGAATGTGGTCAGTGTGAAACCCAAACTTTAGTGGTTAAGTCACGCATAGTAATCGGCTTCTGCAAGTGAAAAGTCTCAGGTGAAAAATCTATGAGTGTGGGTATCCTTTGGTTCCGACAAGATTTACGTATTGCCGATAATCCTGCATTAAACGCAGCGGTAGCCAGTTGCGACACAGTGGTTTGCCTGTTCATTGACGACCCTCAAGATCAAACTATCAGCCAACTGGGTTCTGCAAGTCGTGTGTGGTTGCATCACAGTTTAACAAGCTTGCAGCAATCGCTACAGCAACGTGGTGCCGAGCTGGTTTTTGCAGTAGGCGACAGTGAAGAGGTGTTAGCGCAAGCCAGCGCTCACTACGGTGCAACGCACCTTTTTTGGAACCGGTGTTATGACCCAGTCAGCATCAAGCGTGATACCAAAATAAAGCAATCGCTCAGCGATTTACAGCCCGAGAGTTTTAATGCATTGCTCAATGCCGAACCGTGGGAGGTATTAAAAGGGGACGATACACCGTACCGCGTCTACACCCCCTTTTGGAAAATGCGTTCGAAATCGCTGCCCGGACCCAAGCCATTGAGCGCACCGCGCGCCATACCGGGTATTAAAAAAAGCAAAAAGGGCACAAAGGCTTCTGCTCAGTTCAAGCCAGCAACCATTGAAGATTTAGCCTTGCTGCCCAAACTGGACTGGCATGTCAGCATGATGTCTCACTGGCAAGTGGGCGAAAAGGCGGCAAAAGCGTCATTGAATCGTTTTCTGAAAGCCGCCGTTCACGACTATACCGATGCTCGCAATATTCCATCGCAAATCGGTACTTCGCGAATGTCTGCGCATTTGCACTTTGGAGAAATCAGCCCACGTCAAATCATGCATGTGTTGAACAAAGGTGCGAAAGATCTTTCTGGCCTAACCGCAGGTGAAGAAACGTTTGCCAAAGAGCTTATCTGGCGTGAGTTCGCTTACAGTCTGTTGTTTTATTTCCCACACACAATCAACAAGCCATTGGATAAACGTTTCGAGCATTTCCCGTGGGAGAAGCGTTACAAGAAGCGACTAACTGCCTGGCAGCAAGGTAAGACAGGCGTGCCCATTGTCGATGCAGGCATGCGTGAGTTGTATGCAACGGGTTGGATGCATAACCGTGTGCGCATGATCGTGGCGTCTTATCTGATTAAGAATTTGCTTATACCCTGGCAGGACGGCGAAAAATGGTTTCGTGACACACTTGTGGATGCTGACTTGGCAAGCAATGCAATGGGGTGGCAGTGGGCAGCTGGCAGTGGTGCGGACGCAGCGCCGTACTTTCGTATTTTCAATCCCGTTTTGCAGGGCGAAAAATTTGACAAGCAGGGTGCCTATGTCAGGCAGTGGGTTCCCGAAATTGCCAGTGTGCCGGATAAATTCATACATAAACCCTGGGAATGGGTGCTCGAGCAGGGTTGCTCGTTGAATTATCCTGCTCCATTGGTTGATTTGAAAGAAAGTCGGCAGCGTGCTTTGGCGGCTTTTGAAACAATAAAAAGTCCGCAGTGAAATCGAAACAGCGATCAACGACTTAATTTATCGTTTTGGATTGCACAGTCGCGGGTGCATGCTTGTATCAGCAGACTATCCTGCTAATCCAAGTCAATTGACAGAAATTGCGGACTGGTTAGACAGTTTGCACCTGGTCGTTTGTCAATCATCGAACTTTTCACCAGCGTTCTCGTCTGATTCTTCGACCCTTCCATTTACTAGAGCCCTGGCATATGCACGAACAGTTACTTACCCTCTGTAAAGCGGACCAACTCAGGCAAAAGTTGCTGATGTGCGTTGCCATTTTATTGGTCAATTCGCCGATTGTTGCTGGCGAGCTTAAGGTTATTGAAATGTTCACCTCGCAAGGGTGCTATTCGTGCCCACCGGCCGATAAGTTGCTGGCTGAAATGGCGGCCAAAGACGCCGACATCCTGAATCTGGAATTTCATGTTGACTACTGGAATCAGTTGCAATACCGCAATTCGGGTAATTGGGAAGATCCATTCTCGGCCGCCGAATATACGCAGCGGCAGCGACAATACAGTGCGTTAAATCTTCACGGGGAAAATGGTGTTTACACGCCTCAGGCTGTTATCAATGGTGTGTTCGGGCATGTTGGCTCGAACCATCGCGCGTTGAAAGCCGGGCTCAAAATTGAGAATGCGCGACCTGTATCGGTCAGTATTGCTCGTGCCGATGCAACCACGCTCGATATTCGCCTTTCGGGTCAAACTGAAGAAGCGGGTGATGCGCACATTTTTCTGGTGAATTTCCTGGAGAAAACCACCACCAACATCACAGCGGGTGAAAATCACGATAAAACCATGGAAAATCACAATGTTGTGGTCGATATGCAATCAATTGGTACCGTGGCAAAAGCCGGTGATAAGCCCCTGCAGGTGTCGTACTCTGGTGGAGAAAATCGGGGTTGTGCGGTACTTATTCAGCGAGAACAGCTAGGTGAAATCCTGGGTGCGGCGAGGTGTCCGTGAGTAAAAGCCTAGCCGAATGGTCAGCTTTGCAAAACCGACACAAGCAATCCTGCGGGAGCAATGCTATCGTTACGGCCTTGATTGGTTAATGTTTCTGGTGTCCCGTGTCACGCTTGGTCTTCGCTTTACTTATCCTTCTCGCCGCGAGTCAGTCGCAGGCAGCAATTAAACTCTATGGGGAAGCCCGTTTGGGCGCAGGTGGCGTGCGCCACTCGGATCTCGATTTCTACCCCCAATTCGGCAGCTTTTCCGCCGGTGTTTTTGTGTTCGAAAACATTGGTATCGAAGGGTTTATCGATACATCAATCGCTTCGTTTGAAAAGGACGGGTTTGATCTTGAGGTAGCTGAGTCCTCTGGAGCGGCATTGCGATTACAATCCCCGTCACAACTTGGCGGTCTGGCAGCTTATGTTCTGCTTGGCTATGTGAATTTCAATGTGCATCAGACAGCAAGCGGCATTTTTGACGCACGCACGGTGAAAACGTCTTTTAACGGAGTACGAGTTGGAATTGGTGTGCATCAACGTTTAAAATCAGTCAACGGATTGATCTTTGGTGTTGAGTATCGCAACGACTTCGCCGATTCAGGCGTAACCGTTGATGGACTCAGTATTGGGCTTCGGTACGAAATGCCATGAGATTGCGCGACATGATTACCTTAAAAACTGCTGAAAAATTTAAATTGAGTCTGGTTCTGGGCTCAGCAATTGTATTAGCGTCGTGTTCGGGTGATGGTCGTCCGTTGGAGGAGGCGGTTGAAACCAATCAGTTAAACCTGGTTCGGAATGGACTTGCTATTGTACAACCCACTGGGCTACTCAATCCGCTGTTCGTCAATCCGGGTGAACAAATTAACTTTTCGATTTTAGCGACCAATAGCGCCGGTGAATCACTGCCGCTCTCGGTAGCCGATCGACGCTGGTCTGTGAGTAACCCGGCAGTGGCCAGTATCGATGGCAATGGAAAATTTATTGGTATTGCAGACGGCTTCGTGCAGGTTGGTTTGCAAATTGGTGGCTTGACGGCAGAGTTTGACGTAACTGTTGCAGAGGGAACGCTAACCGCAATTAATGTGATCGAAGAAGACCCGATGGAAGGCGAAAGCTCGCTTGAGCGCTGTCTGCCAGAAATGTACAGCGCTACTGGTACTTTCACTCATACATTCAGCGGCGAGCCTGCTACCTCTTCGCGCGGGTTAGTGAACGTCGACTGGAGTGTTAACGACCCAGAAATGGGGTCAGCCACAGCTCAACTCAATGGCACCACATCGGTAACCGCTTTTAACGCTGGAGAGCTCGAATTGACCGCCACGGTTGGCAATCTCAGTGATACCGAACCCCTTACTGTTAGCTCTACTTTGGATCGCATCGAAATCTCGCCGGCCTTGCTGACGGTTATGGCAGGTTCAGATTTGCAAGTGTTTGCCAATGGTTTTTATCCGCGAGGTGACGAGGAAACCCTTACCCCTATCGACATCACTCAATATGTCAATTGGTCACTACCAACTGATAATGGTTTCGCTACTGTGTCCAACGTTGCCCCAACTAAAGGCTTGGTAGCGGGAATTGCGGAAGGTAATCCAGAAATTACGGCAGCCTGTGGCGATGATATTCAAGCGGTAGGAACCATTGTCGTTCAAGCGGATGATGGCTCCAGTTCGACTGATCTGGCATTTGATGGTGGTGGAACCCAAAGAATTTCGTTAAGTCAGGGAAACAGACAATTGAGCGTATCCACCGGTTCGGAATACGATGAAGACAATGATGTAACCGACGACGATGATACGACCTGGACGGTCGTGGCGGGCACTGAATTTGCAGCGTTTCAATCAGTTGTTAAAGGCGTAATTACTCCCTTGGGAACGGGTACGGCGACCATTAG
>CALIMV010000226.1 GCA_938045275.1 uncultured Granulosicoccaceae bacterium | reverse complement strand
CTCAACAACGGGTATGTCTGAATCTTTGAGTAACTTCAGCGTGCGCTTATTATGGTGTTTACTCGATAACAATACACCGGCGGGTCGCCAGGCCAGAATACTTTTGAGCCAAAGTTCTTCATCTTCCATTTGTTGGTTGTGACTACCGATAATCGTTTGGTAGCCAAGACGTTGAAATGTTTGATCGATGCTTTCCAGTGTTAGACCGAAAAAATGACTGGATACCCGAGGTACGCACACGCCAACCAATGTTGATGAGCCGGCCGCGCCAAACACAGCAGCAATACGATTGGGCAGGTAGCCAGAGCGTTCCACCTCGCGCATGACTTTTTCGCGCGTCGCTTCAGAAAAACCGTCGGCATCGCGAAGTACCCGCGATACGGTCATTTTGGATACACCAGCTGCCTCAGCTATATGGCTCAAGCTAGCTGATTGTTTTTTAAAGGTTTTATCTTTCATTTGCTCAATTTAATGCAGCAACTTTTACTCTGCCGTGAGGTTACTTTAACCGATCACCCGCTTAAACTCTTGAAACTGTTTGGCAGTTGGGTTAGGTTACGTTATCGGTAACGTAAATTGCTTGGGGAAGGTGCTTGTCTCAAATGGAAGGCTTGTTTTTTGATCGTGTGTCAAAAAATTTTGGCGGTACGCAAGCGCTAAGCAATGTGTCGCTCCATGTCGAACGTGGTGAAATTGTCGCCTTGCTTGGTGAAAATGGTGCGGGTAAATCAACGCTCATTAAAACCTTGAGCGGTCTTTACGCGGCGGATTCGGGTCGTGTCGTCATCGACGGAAACGAGTACGAGCACAAGAGCGGCGATATTAAATCCAGCCCGCAAGTTGCGTTTATTCATCAAGACCTTGGGCTTATCGAATGGATGAGCATTGCGGAAAATATTGCTTTGGCAGTTGGATACCCGAAAGCTAAAGGGCTTATCTCATGGAATGCATCCGATGAAGTTGCCCGCAAGGCACTGAGTCTGGTCGATTGCGATTTCGACCCTTCAGCACGTGTATCTTCGTTAACGCGAACGGAAAAATCTTTGGTGGCAATAGCCAGAGCATTGGTTGTGGATTGTGATTTTCTTGTGTTGGATGAACCAACGGCAAGCCTGCCTGCTGATGAAGTTGAGCGGTTGTTTGACGCGCTGAGACCGTTGAAAAAAAAGGGCGTAGGGATGATTTACGTCTCTCATCGACTGGATGAAATATTTCGTATTGCAGATAGAGTGGCTGTGTTAAGAGATGGAGAAATGGCTGGTGTACGTGATGTTGGACACACCAGCCCAGACGAGCTGGTCACGCTGATTGTTGGCAAGAAAACCAGGCTGATAAAAAAGCCCGAATTATTAAGTAGTGAGCCTGCATTGCAAGTGGAGCACTTGAAAACCAAACGTGTGCAGCTGGATAGCTTACTGCTTAAAAAAGGTGAGATGTTAGGTTTGGTTGGTTTACGCGGTGCTGGTCATGAGGATATCGGGCGCGCGCTTTATGGCGTGACTGAATGCGCTGGCACTGTATCTATCGATAATGAAGTGGTGCAGATTACATCAACTAAAAAAGCAATGGAACTTGGCATTGGGTTTGTTGCAGGCGACCGTGTTGTTGAATCGGTTGCACCCGCTTTATCAATTTGTGAGAACACGTTTCTGAATCCGCTGGTGCGCGGTAGAGGTCTGTTGCAACTGATCAGCGGTAAAAAGGAACAAATGGATGCGACCTATATTGGCGGTATGGTGGGTTTAAGCCCCAACAATCCAACGCTTGCCATAGAAGCTTTGTCGGGCGGCAATCAACAGAAAGTGGTTGTTGGACGTTGGCTGGATACTGGCCGCAAAATTCTTATTACTGAAGACCCTACTGCGGGAGTCGATGTTGGCGCGAAAGCAGAAATATATCAACTGCTGTTTGATGCAACCAGAACTGGATTGGGCGTGCTAGTTATATCCACAGATTTTGAAGAAGTTGCGCACATTTGCCACAGGACATTGGTTTTTAGCCGTGGAAAGTGTGTTGCAGAATTAGAAGGCGTCGATCTGTCAACAGAAAACTTGATTCAACAAGCTTCTGCCGGTGAGGCGCAAGACCAAGAAACCAGTACTCATGCAATCCATTGAATCAGATGCACTAGAACCTACAAGAGCAGAAATGAAAGAGCTTACTTTCTTTCAAAAAATTGGGCGCTTGATCCCCGTTTATGGGTTGGTCCTGCTCACTGTATTTTTGTTGGTGTTGTTCTCGGTGCTTTTGCCTGACACGTTTCCAACCATGCTTAACCTTCGAGCGATTCTTTCTGACAAGTCCATTATTGCGATGTTGAGTCTTGCTGCAATGGTTCCGATGGCGGCGGGTCGTATAGACCTTACCGTTGGCTATGGCATTGTTCTATGGCACATCCTAGCCATCTCTTTGCAAACGCTTTACGGCGTACCTTGGCCTATCGCGGTCATCATTGTCATTGTGTTAGGTGCTTTAGTTGGTTTCTTAAATGGCCTGCTAGTTGAGGTGGCTAAGATAGACAGCTTTATCGCAACGCTTGGTACCGGCACAATTTTGTATGCGCTTGCACTATGGCATACCGGTGGCCGTCAAATGATTGGTCAGTTGCCTGATGGTTTTTATGCCATCAACGGTACGTTTATTTTTGGCTTACCCATCACCGCTTATTACATTTTTCTGATCACGATCATCATGTGGTTGGTGCTTGAATACACGCCGGTTGGGCGTTACTTGTATGCGATAGGTGCTAATCCAAGGGCTGCTGAACTTAACGGAATTCCAGCCAGAAAATTTGTTGTTGGGGCCTTTGTTACCTCCGGTTTGATGACTGCACTGGCAGGCGTTTTACTCGCATCTAAGTTACGCATAGGGCAGGCCAGTGTGGGTCTTGAATTTTTATTGCCTGCCTTAGTTGGCGCGTTTTTAGGCTCAACGACCATTAAACCTGGTCGTGTGAATGTGTGGGGAACGATAGTGGGTGTCGCCATCTTGGCCATAGGCATTTCAGGTATTCAACAGTTTGGCGGATCGTTCTGGGTTGAACCGATGTTCAATGGCGTCACTTTGTTGGTGGCCATTGGCATCGCAGGCTACGCGCAGCGCCGTAAAAGTGCTGCGAAATTATCTTAAATAAAAATAGTTGGAGGACTGAAATTCATGATTGGACATACCTTTATTAAAACGATAACAGCTGGCATTACCGCCGTTGTTATGGGCGGCGCTGTGCATGCTGCCGATTTTGATGGGCCCAGTTCGGGTCCGGCAGCGGCAGCCGACAAAACCATTGTTGTATTGGCCGCTGATTTGAAAAATGGAGGCATTTTAGGTGTCACTAACGGTGTAGAAGAGGCGGCAAAGGTCGCTGGCTGGAGCGTCAGAGTGCTGGATGGCGCAGGGTCGGTACAGGGGCGAACCGCAGCGTTCGGCCAGGCCATTGCGTTGCAACCCGATGGCATAATCATTAATGGCTTCGATGCTGTTGAACAACAAGCCGCACTTGATCAGGCGGTTACGTCAAACATTCCTTTGGTGTCGTGGCACTCAGGACCTAAAATTGGCTGCGATGCTCCCGGTGGTATTTTTGCAAACGTGTCAACCGATGCCATGACTGTTTCAGAAGAAGCAGCCAAGTGGGCAGTTGAAGACGCAGGTGGTGAACCCGGCGTTGTTATCTTTACCGATTCTACTTATCAAATTGCCATTGATAAGGCCGACCGTATAAAGGAGACGATAGAAAAAATGGGTGGTACCGTACTGGAATATGTGGATACGCCCATTGCCGATACATCCACGCGCATGGGGCCGTTGACCACCAGTTTGTTGCAAAAGTACGGTGCTAAGTGGACACATGCTTTGGCTATCAATGATATTTACTTCGATTTCATGGGGCCTGCATTGGCTGCAGCCGGAATTAAAGGTGATGGTTCTCCCAAAGCGGTTGCCGCAGGTGATGGGTCTGAATCTGCATTTCAACGCATTAAAACTGCTCAGTTCCAATCGATAACCGTTGCCGAACCATTGAACTTGCAGGGCTGGCAACTCGTTGACGAACTGAATCGTGCAATATCTGGAGAAGCCTGTTCAGGGTATATAACAGCGCCGGCCGTAGTAACTATGGAAGGGGCGAAGGCAATGGGCGGAAGTCCGATATTTGATCCTGATAATGGTTACCGAGAGGCTTATACTGCAATTTGGGGTAAATAAGTAGGTAAGCAGAGTAGATACGCGAATTATCTACACATAGCAAATATGCCGACCGCATACGTTTTAAGTATGCGGTCTTTTGTTGCTTCTCATTCATCCCGAACTTATACGATAAAGCAAAGCCTACAATTCGTATGTGCATATGCAAACCATCGAGGCAACCAAACAACATGACCAAACCATCTATTCTAAGTTTTGAAACGTACGACTCATGGGATACCGAGCCCATGGAGGAGTTGTTTGAGGTTCATCAAATGCCTGTCAATGGCAAAGTCGGTGAATTGTCTGAAGAAGTAAGGGCGAAAATCAAAGCGTTTGCGTTCAAAGGCCATTCAGCCCTGGATTCGTCGATCATGGACGCATTCCCAAACCTTGGATTAGTGGCGAACTACGGTGTTGGTTATGACACCATTGATGTCGATCACGCGAAATCCAGGGGTATTCAAGTGACCAATACGCCTGATGTGCTTACCAATGACGTGGCTGATTTGGCGGTGGGTATGTTGTTGTCTCTCACTCGCGATATTGTCGGCGCATCGAATTGGGTGCGTACAGGTCAATGGGCAAGCTCAGGTGCTTATCCACTGCAAAGAACAATTTCTGGTGCATCTGTTGGCATAGCTGGTTTAGGAAGAATAGGCGAAGCTGTCGCTAGTCGCTTGCAAGCCTTTGAAACCGATATTCATTATTATGCTCGATCAGATAAAAATAAACCCGGCTGGACCTATCACGACAACCTGGTGTCTTTGGCAGAACGTGTAAGCATACTGATGGTGTGCGTATCCGGCGGGCCCGCCACGGCCAAATTGATTTCCTCGGATGTGCTCTCAGCACTAGGGCCCGATGGCGTAGTGGTCAATAGTGCTCGCGGCACCACCATTGACGAAGAAGCGTTGATCACGGCTTTGCAAACCGGGCAGTTGCGTGGGGCTGCGTTGGATGTCTATAACAATGAACCTAACATTGACCCTAGATGGTTAAAGATGAATAACGTGTTATTGCAACCGCACCAGTCTTCTGGCACGGTTGAAACAAGACAAAGAATGGGCGCTTTGCAGCGGGAAAATCTGCTTGCTTTCTTTGCAGGAAAGCCTCTTATAACACCTGTTGGTTAGTCAAGGTTACTCGACCAGTTCCAACACTGTCATTCTCCAACGGCACCCATCTCGGCAAGTATTATTAAGCTCGAAGATTCAACCGTGGAAGTGGAAATTGATACCGACAGTTTGGCGAGTGGGTCGCATTTCAGGCCTCAACCGAGATAGATCATCAGGCGTTTGAGGTTGGCGGTTTTAGTACCGGACCAATAGCGATAACAATTAGCTCGGAAATGAAAGCTAAGTAAACTTAAAACGTTATTTTTGTTAAGCCCAGCCCGGCTACATTTTATAGCCGGGTCTTATTTTAAAGTCTTTTTAATCTAGCCTGTCTTGAAATCCAATACGTTACTTTCTGTTTCTGTCAATCAAACTACTAAACTTACACGCTCGGTATAAGTGTACAAGGATGCCCAATAACTGAAGCGGCTCTCCATATGGGGCAATTTTCGTTATAGGGTCGGTCTGACTTGCTGTGATCCAATCAATTCAATAGTGAGTAACTTAATGGTACTCACTTGTAAGTTGCACCATGCACATGATTACTTTATTAGTACTTACTATCGTTCTGATCGCTTGTGTACTTCTCTATGAAATTGAACCAGTTAATGCTGCTTCAGCAGAACGTGTAACAGTTTCAAGCTGGGTGTTGCTACTGATACACAATGCTGAGTCAATCCAACTGTCCCTTGCTGGGCGCTACTCAAACAAGTTTATTGACACCGGTAATGGAGCTGGCTCCGGTATTTATTCAGCCGAGGTTCAATCATGATTTTTTCACCAGTGAGCGAGCTATTTATATTGTTTTTTCTGTCAACCCCTTTTTGGCACTTACTAATGGTGTCAAGAGATGCAAATCACAGTTTAAAACAAACCAGTGTTTTAATTACGATAGCCATGATTTGGTGCTTGTTAGCGTTTGGCATTGTGAAATATCGAATTGACTCCTACATATTGGGGCCAGACTTTCCAGCGCGACCTCTGCTGTACTTACTTATTGCCTCAGTCGTGGCATACAGGGCTCGACATTGGATTCTCGGGCATGGTGTTTCCCAACATCTATTGATTGGGCTACAGTTGATAAGGCCTATCGGAATGGTGTTTGTTATTGAACACACACAAGGAAATTTACCAGCAATTTTTGCGTATCCAGCTGGGTTGGGTGATCTGCTCACCGGACTGTTGGCGGCTTATGTACTCTATCGTTTCTGGGATACAAAAATTCCGTCCTTTTGGATTTTGCTGGTTGCTGGGGTTGGTTTGTTGGATTTTATCAGCGCATTTTTCTTCGGATTTACAAGCTCAGAAACACCGGTGCAACTGTTTTCGTTTGAAAATCCAAATCAGGTTACGGAACATCCTTTAGGGCTCATTCCGTTGTTTTTGGTCCCTTATGCGGTAATCGCGCATATACTATCGTTAACTCAACTAAACCGTGATCGTCAAATGGAATCAAATTCTGATCGGGAGCGCTTGGACGTACAGGATTGAATGCTTGGACGTACAGGGTTGAATTTTGAATACTTAATGCTTAGGCGAAGTGTGTTCTACAAAATCGATACCCGTGATGTGCTCAATGCCAACTACGAAACACAAAGGGAGCTTGAATATAATGTCCACCAAACTTAAATCAACAATCGCAGCACTGGCAGTATGCCTGTCCACCAGTGTGCTTGCCGATGAGGCCTGGAAGTCAATTCCGGTAGCTGCCGACATGCCTGAAAGTGCTAACAGCGGCAGTGCCGAGGTTAATGGCATTTCAATGCACTACGCTACTTACGGAACGGCCGAAGGCACTCCAGTTCTTATGATCCACGGCGGTCTGGCGCATGGCGATGTCTGGGCGGGCCAGGTCGCTGACCTTTCTCAAGACTACCGTGTGATTATTGCCGACACGCGCGGCCATGGGCGTTCAACCAATGATGGCAGCGACTACAGCATCGAATTGTTGGCGAAGGATTATATTGGGTTACTCGACAGTCTTGATATCGACAAGGTACATCTGGTCGGATGGTCGGACGGCGCCAACATCGGCTATGAAATCTCCAAAACTGCACCCGAGCGACTGGCAAGCCACTTTGCGCACGCTGGCAATGTCACGCTGGCTGGTGTCGACCCTGCGGTTGAGACCAATGAAGTGTTTGGCGGGTACGTTGGTATGATGGCAGAAGACTACATGAAGATGTCACCAACACCAGACGAATTCGAAGGGTTTGTTGGTGCTATTTCCAAGATGTGGTTTGCGGATAAAGCCGATGGGCTGGAACTTGTCAAAACCATCACAGTGCCAACATTGGTTGTACACAGCGAACACGATGAGGCCATACTGGCTGAGCATTCTGCAGCCATTGCAGAAGCGATTCCGAATGCGCAGCTGCTAACTCTATCGGGAACCAGCCACTTTTCAATGCTTCAGGATCCGGCAGGCTATACCGATGCGATTATGGTGTGGTTGAGCGAACAGAAATAGCGGCCTGGCAATCGCATCTGGTATCGTAGCGCTTAGATTCAACCGAGTTGGTCAAGATGAATGTCAGAACCTCGATAAAGTAGGTGTGCCTGTATTCATTCATCTGGGGCGCTTGTTGAAAAGTGCCGACCAATTCTGCTAGGACATAAAATAGCCGGCAGCCTCGGCGTTTTCTTTCAGTGTTGTGCGACACACGTCTATAAAAACTTGCACAATACGAGTGGGCACGACATCTTGCGATGTTGCTAACCCGTACCTGGCCAATGGTATTGAATCGGCAATAGGTCGGCTCACCAACTTGCGGCCGTCGTAAGAATGTGTGGAATGTGGCCGCATGATCAAGATGGCGTATCCCATCGTTGACCCCACAAGGCTGCGAAGCATTTCATAGGATTTGGTCCGATAACCGATTTTAGGCGAGCTGTCGATCGAGGATGCGATATTCTGAAAATACTCTTGTGTAATAGGCAGATCAAACGAAACCATTTCTTTGTCGCGCAAATCAGTTAAGTTGATGACATCTTTACTCGCAAGAGGATCGTCACCCGACAAAAGCACATAGGGCTTGGCCTCAATTAACGTCTCGAATGCAATTTTTCGATCTGGGTGCATGTCGTACATGAGTGAAACTTCAATAGCACCTGACTTTATTCCATTGTTGAGCTCGCCAAGGTTACCCTCATGGAAGTGGACAGTGATTCCCGGGTACTGCTCTTCTAATACTCGCAGAATTAACGGCATGATAAACGGTGCAGTAGGAAGAAAGCAGCCAACCTCTATTGCGCCAACGAGACGCTTGCCCAGGCCGCGAGATTCAGCTTCAAACTCTTCAGCGTGTTCCAGGAACCGATTAGCGTAGCGAATGAATCGCTGACCCGCGGTAGTTAATGAGATTCTACGCGCCGGTTGTCGTACAAAAATACTGAAACCAAATTCTTCTTCAAGGTCTTTTAAGGCTTCACTGATAGCCGGTTGGGAAAGCCCAACGTGCTTTGCCGCCTCAGTAATACTGCCATGCCGGGCCACTGCGGCGACATAGGAAAGTTGCTTTAACGTGAACGCCATAGGAATTTCCGATGTATAAGCAAAGTATATTCTATTATTCAAATGCATTGCTAGCTGGTTACAATCGGGCAGGTACCTAGCGCAGAATCAGTGATAGGTCACCGTAATCGGGCATTGCGCCGATTAAAACAGGAGATTAACGCGTGGCTAGCATCAGACTGGAGTCGATTACCAAAGCCTTTGGCCGCACTCAGGTGCTCAATGGCATCGACCTTGACATTGCTGATGGAGAGTTTCTTACCCTGGTAGGGCCATCAGGTTGCGGAAAATCCACGCTGCTCAGAATAATCGCCGGCCTTGAGAAGCAAAGCGGCGGTGACGTCAATATTGACGGAAAAACGGTTAATGATATTCGCCCCAGCCGCCGGGACTTGGCTATGGTTTTCCAGTCCTACGCGTTGTATCCGCATTTGACAGTACGGCAGAATTTGGCCACGCCGCTGCAGCTTCGAGACATGACATTCACCGAGCGCTTACCGATTATTGGTCGCTTGGCACCCGGCTATTCAGGCAAGCGGGCTGCCATCAGGGATGCTGTAAAAAATGTGTCTGACACCCTGCAAATCGAACACTTGCTTGACCGAAAGCCTGGGCAATTATCTGGTGGTCAACGGCAACGCATTGCCTTAGGCCGTGCGATGGTTCGTGACCCGGCAGGATTTTTAATGGATGAACCACTGTCGAACCTGGATGCGGCATTGCGCGTTCATATGCGTGCAGAATTGTCTGCGTTGCACAGAAGCCTGGGTACAACCTTTGTTTATGTTACTCACGATCAAGCAGAAGCCTTGACAATGTCTGATCGTATGGCGGTCATGATGGACGGTGAAATTCTGCAGTTAGGTGAGCCAGATGAAGTGTATCAGCAGCCGATGGATATTCGAGTAGCACGGTTTGTTGGAAGCCCGCAGATCAACATTGTTACTGGAGATATGGACGACGACGGGCGCATAGCGTTTCTCGGAGTGAAGCTGGCTCGCCGCCCGAGTGACGGCACAACAGGCCGAATCAGTATCGGACTCAGGCCTGAGCATTTATACCTTCACCCGCACACGCCCGGCAAAACATTCTGCGGTGAACTTGTATATAAGGAAAATCTTGGCTCAGAGGTATTTCTTTATATCAAGGTGGCGGACACAGAAGATAATATTATTATCCGCGTAAACCCCACTGAAGCGCAAAGCATTGCTTTGGGGGATGAAACGCACATCGCTCACGAGCCAGGCAAAGCCTTGATATTTAATGATCAAGGCAGACGCATAACCTTAGCAGGCTCTCCACTCGGTGAGGATGCCGCCTGATGAATCTATCGCGGAGCTCAATGTGGTTTGTCGCTCCAGCGGTATTCCTGATGTTCATTCTGTTAATCGCACCGGTATTTGTTGCAGCCATTTTGTCGTTTACTGATTACAGCCTCGGTAACCCCGATTTTAATTGGGTGGGTTTTAAAAACTACGCGGCTATGGCGAAGTATTCGGCTTACAAGAAAATGTTTTCCGCATCACTTCTCTACGTCATCATCGTGGTTCCGGTTTCAGTGCTATTAGGCCTTGGCGCTGCCATGCTAATTTCATCACTGCGATTCGGTGGCGAAGCATACAAGGCGATTTTTTTTCTGCCTGTCATGGCGACCCTGTTGGCCATGGCAATTGTTTGGGAGTTTACCCTTGACCCTATTGTGGGCGTGGTCAATGCGTACCTGACCCGTGGCTGCGATGTTGGATGGTGGTACCAGTTCATTTCGGGCGCATGGTATGGAGCCGACCCGACAACAAGCTGGTATGGCAACGGTTGCAACGAAGGTTTTCCACTGTGGATAGGTGACAAGGACTATGCGCTTTTCACTATTGCGTTTATCGGTGTGTGGCAAGCATTCGGATTCAACATGGTTCTATACCTTGCAGGTCTGACCTCTATACCGCGCGAGCTCTATGCAGCTGCGGCAATGGATGGTGCAGACAGCGCATGGGAACGGTTTAAGTTGGTGACGTGGCCGATGCTTGGGCCTACCCATGTGTTTGTTATCACTATCACATCCATACGGTCGTTTCAGGTGTTCGACACGGTAGAGGCGCTGACCCGTGGAGGCCCGAGTAAATCAACCTACATGATGGTTTATGCCATGTACGAAAAAGGCATTCAACAAAATCTGGTGGGTATAGGTGCGGCCATTACAGTGGTATTCCTTGTGTTCGTACTCGCGTTAACGCTTACACAAGTGTACTTTGTGAATCGAAAGGTGCATTACTCATGAATGGGCAATCAAGCTTACGAGGCGAAGTTGGCAAGCACATAGTGCTTTTGCTAGGCGCAAGTATTGTTATCTTGCCGTTTTATCTTATGTTGTCTTTTTCGTTTAAATCGCCAGCCGAAATTCAAAGTATTACTGGTGGGTTTTTCGGTGCACAGGAAATGATGACAGATCAATTTTGTGTCAAACAGGGCAGGCCCCTTGCAGAGTGTCAAATGCTGCCAGTGGTATACAACTATACGGCCGCTTTTCGCGAAGCACCATTGCTACGCTATCTGTTAAATGGTGTCATTGTCACGCTCTCTATCTTTTTCATACAAGTGCTCGTCGCATTACCTTGTGCTTACGCACTTGCAAAGCTGCGATTCTGGGGCAGGGATGTGGTATTTGGGCTGGTACTTTTTTGTCTGCTCATACCAGTACATGCCATTGCACTGCCTCTCTACATCATGTTGGCGAAGGTCGGGCTAACCAATACTTACGCCGCACTCATTATCCCGTGGACGATATCGGTTTTCGGTATTTTTTTAATGCGCCAATTTTTTATGACTGTGCCTGACGATCTGATTGATGCAGCACGAATGGACGGTATGAGTGAGTTTTCTATTGTTTGGAAGGTCATGTTGCCAACCGCCATACCAGCATTGTTGGCTTTTGCGATTTTCTCGATTGTCGCGCACTGGAACGACTACTTCTGGCCGCGCATTGTTATTACTGGCGACCGCGATCTCATGACACCGCCGCTAGGACTGCGGATGTTTAAATCTGATCTCGATGGCAATGAGTACGGCCCGATGATGGCTGCGGCAACTGTCATCGTTGCGCCATTGGTTGTTGCGTTTCTGCTGGCGCAACGCCGCTTTATAGAGGGCATAACGTTATCGGGAATGAAGTAATACAGGAGTTTAAAATTCGATTCTGCGTTAATGAGAGTCGTTACATTCTTGTTCGGTATACAACGTAATATTTTAAAAATAATCCGAACAAATTTATAAGTGGAGCACAAACGAGGAGTAAGAAAAATGATACACAAGAAATTGATCACCGCAATGCTGGCAGGCTCGCTGGTTGCGGTAGCGCCAGTCGCGCAAGCAGCTACCACGATCGAAGTGGGGTATCCCTATTCTGCTTTATTTGATGTCACTTTCCAACGTATGTTGCCGTTGTTCAACGAAGCTCATCCCGATATCGAGGTGAAATTTCGCGCTACCTACGATAACTACGAAGACGCCACTAACACTATTTTACGTGAGTCCGTCGCAGATAAATTACCCGACATCACCTTCCAGGGGCTTAACCGCCAGGCTGGTCTGGTTGAAAAAGGGATTGCAAAATCGCTCGAACCGTTTATTGCCAAAGAAGCTGATTTTGCGAAGGACGGTTATCATCAGGCCATGCTCGATCTGGGCACGTTCAACGACGAAGTTTATGGATTGCCTTTTTCAGTTTCGCTGCCAGTTGGCTACTACAACATGGATATGCTTGGCGAGGCAGGCATTACCGAGCTGCCAACAACCTGGGATGAGGTGATAGAAGCCTGTGGTGCGCTGCGCGATTCAGGTGTTAAAAATCCGTTGTTCTGGGGTTGGAATATAACCGGTAACTGGTTTTTCCAGGCACTGATGTGGAGCCAGGGTGAGCCAATGATCAAAGATGGCAAAGTCAACTTTGATGGAGAGGCTGGACTGAACTCGCTCGAGACCATGAAAAAACTGTTTCGAGAATGCAAGATGCTTAATTTGCCAGTGGGTGATGCGGGCAAGCCATTCAATGCAGGCGAAATAGCCATGCATTTCTGGTCTACATCAGCGGTTGGCGCAATTGAGCGTGCAAAAGGTGACTTCGTTTTACAAACCAGTGAATTTCCAGGTATGGGTGAGCCGCCAAAAGGCCTACCTGCGGGTGGAAACTCTGCGATGTTGGTATCTAATTCGGATGACCCGGCTGTGGTTGATGCAGCGTGGAAGTTTTTGAAGTTTGCAACCTCCGGTGCAGGTGCTGCTGTGGTTGCCGAGACCACAGGCTACATGCCACCAAACAAGGCGGCCAATGAAATGCTTGGGGACTTTTATAAAGAGAACCCGAACAAGCACACCGCTGTACGTCAGGCAGGTTTGCTGCGCGAATGGATTGCTTATCCCGGTGACAACAGTCTGGCAATTACTCAAGTCATTTACGATGCACTTGAGTCAATCGTCACGGGTGATGCCGATGATATGGCATTGCTGCAGGAAGAATTAGTTGAAGAAGTTAATTCTATGATGCCCAACTAAAGATTTGCTCATCGCTTATGGCTTTGTATCCGGCCAGGCTCTTTGCTAGCCGGATACACCGTCATTTGAAAACACAGATTCAGGTTCCCTGAAAATTTGTCAGCACAGTTGTAAAACCATTGAAATTAATCGGAGGAAACGTGGCTACCAATGCTGAACTCTACCAACGCCGGGATAAAAGTGTTGCCGGGGCGATCGCCTATTCGTCTACCTTTGCCGCGGCACGCGCCGAAGGCGGTGAAGTTTGGGATATTGAAGGCCATCGCTATATTGATTTTTGTGGCGGCATCGGTTGTCAGAACGTAGGCCATGGGCATCCAAAAGTTATCGCTGCCATGGAGCAGCAGATCAAGTCGTTTACGCATACCTGTTTTCAAATCAGCCCGTATGAGTCTTACGTAGCCTTGGCTGAACGATTGAATGCTCTGGCACCTGGCGATTTTGAAAAGAAATCGATGTTTTTATCGGCCGGTGGCGAGGCTGTTGAGAACGCGGTAAAAATTGCCCGTTACTATACAAGACGACCGGCGTTAATAACATTTACTAATGGCTATCACGGCCGTTCATACATGGGCATGGGCTTAAGTGCCCGATTACAACCGTTCAAGGTTGGATTCCGACCATTCCCGACCGAGATTTACCGGATACCGTTTCCCGATGCTTATCACGGTATAACACTTGACGACACGAAACGTGCATTTGACACCTTGTTCCGAAGTGATGTTGAGCCTGAGCAAGTTGCCGCAATATTCTTCGAGCCAGTTCAGGGTGAGGGTGGCTACAACATCGCTGAACCAGAGTTTATAAGCTATCTACGTGATCTTTGCGATGAGCATGGGATTGTCCTGGTTGCCGATGAAATCCAGACAGGCTTCGGCCGCGCCGGAAAAATGTTTGCCATGGAGCATTTCGGTGTAGCGCCTGATCTTACCTGTGTGGGAAAAAGCATGGGTGGAGGCCTGCCTTTGTCCGGCATTGTAGGTAAAGCCAGCATTGTAGACAGTGTGCCGCCTGGCGCATTAGGCGGCACTTTTGGTGGTAACCCTGTGGCATGCGCAGCGGCGTTGGCCGTGTTGGATGTTATCGAAGAGGAAAACTTACTCGAAAAAGGTTTGCAGCTTGGCCAACACATCGACAACAGGTTTCGCGAAATGGCTAACACACCCGAGTGCCATTGCATTGGAGATGTTCGTTCGCTGGGCTGCATGAACGCAATTGAAATCGTTTCTAACCGAGAAACCCGGGAGCCTGCAGGCGATCTCGCTGCAGACATAGCGCGAATCGCATTGTCCAAAGGTTTGATTCTGGTGACAGCTGGACCTACGCGCAATGTTATTCGTGTGCTTGTGCCGTTAAGCACATCCAGTTCCATCGTCGACGAAGGGTTGAATGTGCTCGAAGAGTCAATACGTGAAGCTGTGTCGCAATCGGGATGAGTCAAATCTAATGACCAACGTGGTGCAATCGCAATGAAAATGAGAGCAGCGGTTCTTAGAAAGATCGGCATGGATCAGCCCTACGCTGAGAGCCGGCCACTCAAAATCGAAGAGGTCGATTTAGACTCACCCGGGCCTAATGAAGTGCTTATTCAGATTAAGGCTGCGGGCTTGTGTCATTCCGATCTTGTTGCCATTGATGGTGAGCGCGCTAAACCGGTGCCGATTGTGCTCGGACATGAAGCTGCGGGTATCGTCGTAGAGTTAGGCTCAGGCGTTGATGCCGTTGCTGTTGGCGACCACGTTGTGCCATCTTATGTAGCCAGTTGCGGGCGTTGCGATATGTGTAGAGAAGGGCGTCCGGCATTGTGTATCCCTGCAACCAAAGCCAATGCTGAGGGTACGCTAATTGGTGGTTCGAAACGGCTGCATAAAAACGGTGAAATGCTGTTTCACCATTCCGGTGTTGCTGCATTTGCTGAATACGCTGTTGTTTCGCAGAATGCCGTTATCAAAATCGACAAATCCATTCCCTTTGATCATGCGGCTCTGTTCGGTTGTGCGGTGGCTACAGGCGTTGGTTCCGTAATTAACACTGCCAATATTAAACCGGGTGATTCGGTTGCGGTTGTCGGGCTTGGTGGTGTTGGCTTAAGTGCACTGCTTGCGGCAGGGATGGCTGGGGCTGGACGGATTATCGCCGTCGATGTTAACGATGACAAATTACAGCTGGCTCGACAACTGGGTGCACACCTGTCGTTTAATGCGACCTCTGCAAGCTGTGTTGAAGATCTGCGCAGCGCAACCGGTGGCGGTGTGCATATCGCAATCGAAACAGCGGGTGCAGCAAAGGCATTGGACTTGGCGTTCAAAATTACACGGCGTGGCGGCAGCACCGTCGCAGCTGGTATGCCTGGGCCTGATGCCTCAATTACGCTTCCACACCTGTGTTTGGCGAACGAAGAACGTACCATCAAAGGCAGTTACATGGGGAGTTGCGTACCGAGCCGAGATATTCCCCGGTATATTGATTTGTTCCGAAACGGCAAGTTACCGATCGACCGTTTAACCAGTCACAAGATCGGCTTTGAGGAACTCAATGAAGCGTTTGATCGCATGGTAGAAGGTTCTGCTGTGCGACAAATACTTGTACTTTAAGTTGATCTAAATCATGCCTCGTTTCTCTGCCAATATATCCACCCTGTTTCAGGAAGTGCCGTTGATCGAACGAATCGGTTTGGCTGCGCGTCACGGATTCGACGGTATCGAAATTCAATTTCCTTATAGCGAGCGTCCTGAAGTACTGCAGGCCGAACTTGAAAAGTGGCACATGACTTTAGTGTTAATGAATTTTCCCGCAGGTGACTTACTGGATGGGGGAGAAGGGCTGGCTGCTGTACCAGGATGCGAGCAGGTATTTGACAATGAACTAGAGCAAGTACCCGACTATCTTGATGCGTTACAACCCCTGACAATGAATGTACTCGCAGGCAGACCTAAACAGCAGCACGATCGGGACTTATGCAGCTCGGTATTCCAACGCAACCTGCGCAAAGCTCATTCTCTGTTGGCTGACTGCAACACAAAGTTGTTAATAGAGCCGGTTAACACCGTCGATATGCCCGATTTTTTTATCAGTAGCTCTATACAGGCAGTGGATTTGATCACCGAGATGTCGGATATCGAGTTGTACATTCAATACGATATTTATCATATGCGAATGATGAATGTCGATGTTCTGTCAGACCTTTCGGCGGTAATCAATAACGTGGCGCATGTGCAGTTTTCGGATGTGCCCGGGAGGACCGAACCGCGCGGCGGAATCGATTTTAAGAAAATTTTCCAGTTTATCGACTCGTGTGACTATCCGGGGTTTGTTGGTGCCGAATATTTTCCAACAACCGCTACAGAGGCAAGTCTGGATTGGTTGGCCCTGTACAAAACATAGCTCGGCGATAGCTTTGAATGGATGGGCGGCTGCTGAGCCGTAACAGCGAAATGAGATCACTTTGAGTTATCTAGACCGCTAAGCGTTATTGAGATTGCCATGAGCAAATATTTTGAATTCCCACACGGGCTGCATTTACTAAAGCGTTGGCAAGCTGGCGATGAGAACGCCAAGCAGGCATTGCGCGCCGTGTTCGATGCCGCAATCGCAGGCGACTACGATGCACATTACGCCACGCCAGCACCGACCAATTCGGTGCATGTATCAGCATCTGTACACATGCTTCCGCTGCATATCATGTTCGATCTCTATGGCGTAACGGCTGCTGAATACTACAAAACCGAACCCCGGCGATATGCTCGAGTCAATTTACTGGTTAGCCTTTTAATGGGTGTGACCAAGCAGTACACAACGTGGGCTTTGTACGCGTTTACGTGTGAAGCTGTTGGCCAGAAAATGATGTACCCGGACAAATACCCACCTGGCTCAGACCCGGATGAACCACTGTTGACCAAGGAGAACTGGCGGTCACTGCGTACACCCGATTTCAATACCGGCGTGCCAAAAATAATCAATGACATGTTGCGTGAATCCGAACAATTGTCGGGAATGGAACCGCTGCTGCAAATTTCTGCCCCCTATAGCCTGGCTGCCGATATTTATGGACAAGAGCCATTATTGGGCGATGTGGTTCACGACCCGGATAACGCAAACGCGTTGCTGAACCACCTGGCAGACACCGTACTAGCCCCATGGATTGACCATTTTATCGGCGAG
Source organism: uncultured Granulosicoccaceae bacterium (assembly GCA_938045275.1). GTDB lineage: Bacteria > Pseudomonadota > Gammaproteobacteria > Granulosicoccales > Granulosicoccaceae > Granulosicoccus. The sequence continues at coordinate 4,918 of CALIMV010000226.1, read as the reverse complement.
TTTCCAAATGGCTGGGTAGAGCTATCAGATGCATCAGGTTCGCCATTTTTTATTGGTCCGGATAATTGCAAGAACATGTCAATCCGGTCCATTCAATATATGGTGGACGGGAAGCCCTGGGCAGATCGTGTATTTGATTGTAACTATCGAGGCGACTACGTTACCCAAGCGCGTAAGAAAAATCGACGCGCACGCCGACAGAAGTCAACTAATTCAAACAACAAGAAAAGCATCGACCTGTTGCAATTAACCGATCTAAAATACGATGTGTGCCGCGATTTCATTATGCGGCTCGACGCAGACAAGGTCCCCGTATCGTTCTACGAAGAGCAAGCAATAGCCCGTGGCGTTCCATTGACTACGGGTATTGGCTCTCCAGAAATAGACGGTAATAGAATAAGCGACTTAGAGCAGGCCAAAGTGGATATACAGGCCGCATCAAATGAATTTGTTACCGCTATAAAAAACGTTTGCAAGAACATTGGGCAACCCACTGAAAGCCTCAATCGTCAACCATGGCCAAGCCATGTGTATTTTGAAGATATAAACGGGCTATCTGAGTTTGACTTAATTGAAATCATTGTAAAAACAGTTCGAGATAATGGCGCGTTATCCTGATTAGAACTATTGGCATTGCTACGCTTTAGATTCTAGTTCTTTGGTTGTTAGAAACGCTCTAAACAAGGAATTTGAATTACGTGAGTATTGCTAGTGTTAGGTTGTGCAATACAAAAACTTTAAACCAATTCTATTTTAATGGCGGGCTCATGTTCCGAGCCACTCCAGAAAATGCAATTCGGCACCAAGTAGTCTCTCTGGGCTTGAGTTTCGGTGTTAGTCTTTCGATTATTTCAGTTGCTCAATTGTTTAGCTTCAGTATGGTCGCGGAAGGTGTGGCAACAGAAGAGCAGCGAGTGGCTGTGCGTTCGTTGGGGTGTAATTTATTGAGTTGCCTGTCTTCTCTAACTAATTGATTTTGTTAAAGGCCTCGGAGAAACTCTGCTTGGGGATTCTATTTTCTCCAAGCAAGTGTTTAGTATTTCTGTGTATACGTAGTGTTTAGCATGTGGTCGCAATTAGCCATGGCCAACCATGATGGGTATTATGGACTTTATGCACTTAGGACCGCCCATAAAAGGTTTGCCAGTAAATAGCCTGCAAAAAATAGAACCAATAATTAATCGGCTTGAACAGTCCGGTGGTTGGCGGCTGGTTATGCAGGGCGACACGCAGGGCTTCGAATCCGCTACAACCCATCTTGACGCATCGCATATTAAAACGCACCCGCTCGCCTATTTGGGTGTAGCGTTTTATCTGGCTAAACGTGGCAACAAACAAATGTCCAGACAGTTGCTAAACGAATTCATGCGCTCAGACTCACATACATCATCCAACGCTACGCATAAAAACAAAATCGAACAACGGACCGATGTGCATCTGGTTGATATTCACATCAGTATTTATGAAGACCGAGAATTAGGTGAACAAGAGGCGAAGCTGCTGGAAACCATTCTCGATAATCAAGCAGCTGATGATCACCTGGGGCGTGCGTTGACAATGAATCATTTGTGCACGGTTTTTCTACACTTAGGTGAATTTAATCAAAGCCAGGGCTACGCCGAAAATGCAATGCGTGCCTACGCTGATGGCAAGGCACAATACGGCGCACTGCATCTTCACACTCACTTGGGGCAAATTCGTCTTGCACGTGGTGACATTTACGGTGCCGAGCGGGAGTACCAGTTGATGGAAGAGGGGTTAGGCAAGTTGCCTGATGAGCCCTCAGACATGATGTCTATTTGTCAGGCGCTGCGTTCTGAAGTTGCCTACGAAATGAACGATATACAACTCAGTCGTTCTTTGCTCGATGCAGCATTGTCGGCGGTTGAAGATCATGATGCGTGGCTTGATGTCTTGGCTGCCGTTTATCGTGTCAATACCCGGTTGGCTTTATTGCGCTCTGGTTTGCCGGGTGCGCTTTCGGCACTGGCACATGCCGAAAACATGGCATCGGAACGGGGCATGCCGCGACTTCGCCGCCTGATGCGGGTCGAAAAAATCAGAGCACTCACCTTAAGCGATGAATTGGTGTTGGCAAAACAGGAAATTAAGCTCGCTGAGCTCGACGGTATTGTTAATTCGTCCAATTGGGATGATGAGGCCGACTGGGCCATGCGCCAGGGTGCAACGGCCGTTGCACTGGCGCGCTACCTGGTGCGAATAGGTCGAGCTGAACGCGCTTTATCTGTATTGAGTACAGCTGAAGATCGTGCTATCAGAAATGGGCAATTGTTAGCGGTTGCTAAACTGCGGGTAATAAGAGCCACAGCATATTGGCGGACACACAAACAGCGCGATGCTGTTCACGCACTGGTGGATGCGGTTCGCCTGTTGGGAAAGCAGCCCTTTAGACGCTTTATACTCGATGAAGGACCGGAACTCCAGCAAATGATTCAGATGGCACTCGACGGTGACTACGCACAAGCTAGAACCAGTCAGCTGTTACGTAAGCGTTTGACTGAGTTAAATCATCATTGGGCCGTTTTTGAAACTCAACCAGTGGACAACGAAAACACATTCTATGGCAAATCAGCATCAGCGGTCCGAACGTCAGCATCACACCAGTATCTCGAGCTATTGGCTGTGGGTATGTCCAACAAGGAAATTGGTCGAACTCTAGGGGTCACTGAAAATACCGTTAAGTACCATCTTAAGAAATTATTCAAAGAGCTGCGCGTGGATAACCGCGCACGTGCGGTTAATCGAGCCCGTGAGTTAGGCGTTATCTAGCCGAGTATCACCTGATGCAAGGCATCAATCCATTTTTTCCGTCTAAGCGCTGTCCAATGGACAGGAACCTTCCAGCCCACATTGTCCCAGTTCTCGCCTGCGTTGCCAAATTCCGAAGGCTTTGGTGCTTTAAAACAATAGTCCGTTGCGACGCCGATCGATTTAATACGAGTGTCTGCAAATGAGAAGACTACATCACCAGGAGAGACTTCCCGCATGAACTCATAAAAAGGATTTCGTCCACCGCTTGCCTTGCGTTTAGGCGACCACAGGTAACCACCGCTAATTTCTTGCTTATAGGTTTGATTTTGGTTAACCCACCAAAAACGAATCTGCTGTGTGTTGAGTGGCTCCACCGTTCCAGGATACTTTGTTTTGTGAAGACCTTGTAGTCCAGCCTGAGTGGATGAGTATTCGTGTTCGTATGTATGTTTGTATTTAACGTGAATTATATATCCAAACGCTATGAACTCGTTGCCAGATGACCGAATATACGTTCTGCTGAAACTATTAATAGGCAGATAGCTAAGGTGGCCGAGCGGGGGATTTTTATGGGGTGTTTATTGAAGGTGGTTGGTGTTGGGGGTTCGATTCTGTTCAGGCGAATTTAACGCCTGCTCGCCAACTCCCGCATCAGTTGAGTCACCGGCAAAACTTCAATACCATCCTTTATCCCATGCGCGTCATATCCAGGGTAAAGAATAATTTTTCTACTCGCTTGTATATCGCGCGCGCCTTCATGAAATCCTCTGCAGACCTTCGGGGCGCTTGAATGCTTGATTACAATTGCCCAACGTTCAAGTCCGAACTCCAGTACCAGGTCTATCTCAGCACCGGCTGCTGTTCTGTTGCGGCGTTTGACAACAGTTGCTCAATAACAAACCCTTCAAAACTGTCGCCTAGTTTAGGGTGGCCGAGTAGTTGATCTCGTGTGTCAATACTGAGGAGTGCGTGAAGCACACCAGAATCTCGCAAGTAGACTTTTGGAGACTTTACCAAGCGCTTTCCAAGGTTTCCATGCCATGGCCGCAGTTGGCGTACAAGCAGTAAATCAACCATTAGGTCGAGGTAGCGCGCTACCGTGGTTGCGTTTATATCGAGGCTTCGAGCGAGTGTTGATCTGTTAAGTAAGCCGCCAGAAAGATGCGCCAACATCGTCCAGAATCGCCATAGGGTTTCGGTGGCAATCGCTGGTCCTAAATCAGGCACATCACGCTGCAAATAAGTTGTTATAAAATCTCGACGCCACATGCTGCTGATGTTGTCCGTTTCAGCAAGGTAGGAATCAGGAAACCCGCCACGCAGCCACAGTGATTGCAAACAGCTTTTGTACATAGGTTCAACTGCATTGCGTTCTGTATTTTCAGCTTGCATTGCTTCGATCATATCGATGCCATGCAGCTCAATATAAGCTAACCGTCCTGCCAATGATTCGCCAGATTGTTTTAACAGGGCAGGGCTGGCTGAACCGACTATCACGAACTGCGCATTGGGTCTACTTTCCCTTCGGTTTGTGTCGATCACTGATCTTAACGTGCTGAAAATTTCCGGAACGCGATGAATCTCGTCAAGAATAATCAGCTTATCCCTGTGCTCTTCCAAGTAAGGCGCAGGATCGCGAAGCCGAGCGCGATTAGCTTCCAGTTGCAGGTCGAGATAATGAGCAGACTGCTTTTCTGCGATTTGAAGCGTTAGCGTTGTTTTGCCGATCTGGCGCGGTCCCAGAATGGCTACGGCTGGGGTGTGACTCAGTCTGTCAACGATTTCATCAAATAGTTGTCGCTTTATCATCCTTGTAAATCCCGTATTAAATGCAGAATATGCAAGGATAATGCTCTGAATTGGTGAAGCTTAGGCGCTTTTTGGTACAAAAGTGGTGATAGGGTTGGTGTGTCTTCAGCCGCAGTCGTATTTTGGGACAGTAGCTACAGCCCTGTCACAGAAGACTACAAACCGTTGACCATCTCCGATGTTATCGTCGCAAGCAGTGAGGGGTTCATGTATCTGCTACCTCGCTGCATCTTGAACCGGGTAGGGGGCACACGTTTGCTTCATTGATACCGAGTGTGTTTTTTATCGTCAGCGCAGGCTTAATTGTGTTGTGTTGTGTTGTGTTGTGTTGTGTTGT
>CALIMV010000225.1 GCA_938045275.1 uncultured Granulosicoccaceae bacterium | reverse complement strand
GCGCTGGTACGACAACTTTCGCCCATCTGGTGTCAAGATGATTGCTGGCGCACCAGTGCTCGAAGAAGGTATGGAAGAATCCGATTTTAAAGAACTTGCCGATGCTGGTGTCAAATTACTCGGCGAAGTTGGTCTGGGTTCAGTTAAAGCTGGAGAGACTGCAGCTCAGATGGTGAAATGGGCACGTAAATACGGTATACAGTCGACCATTCACACTGGCGGTCCATCGATTCCTGGTTCGGGTTTAATCGATAAGGACGTGGTGCTCGAAGCCGACGCCGACATCATCGGTCATATTAACGGTGGTCATACTGCATTACCTGATGATCAAATCATGTGTCTTTGTGAGAGCTGCACCAGAGGCATTGAAATTGTTCACAATGGCAACGAACGCGCAGGTTTACTCGCCATGCGTACCGCCTTTGAAATTGACCAATCAGAGCGCGTCATTTTAGGTACAGACTCGCCAGCTGGCTCTGGCGTGCAGCCGCTTGGCATATTGCGGATGATCGCCATGCTTTCAAGCCTGGGCAATGTGCCAGCGGAAGTCGCTTTTTGTTTTGCTACGGGTAATACCGCGCGAATGCGCGAGCTGGACTGTGGAATAATTGAAGTGGGTAAATCGGCTGACTTTGTACTGCTTGACCAAGCTCAGCATTCACCCGGCAAAGATATGCTGGAGAGTATTAACCAAGGCAATCTGCCTGGCATAGGAATGACAATCATAGATGGTGTGGTAACGTCCACTCGTAGCCGAAACACACCGCCCGCAACACGCTTGCCTTCGGTTCTTTAACAGCGTTAAAGAAGAGTACGCTCGATGCACATCTCGCGTACACATTCAGTCAAGGTATTTGGGCAACACTAAAGCGGCCTTTCCGATCAATGACAATGCCCATTACTTGGGAACGGAAAACTTTCGGTTTGTATGCTCGTTGAGGAGCACGTTAAATTGGTCTGCAGATACACTGTTTTCCAGACTGGCATGCACCAGTTCGTTTTGCGTTTGAGGTGCCATGCCGTTAACTGGAGGGTCGGAATCTAGGTTGGTTGGAAATGAGTAGCCTTCTGCTGCTGCAGCGACAATGTGCTTTCGTTGCTGAGGCGATACAGATCCACTGGACACAGATGACAGTAGCTCAGGGTACAAAGCCCGAAGCATTCGAGCACGGTCTACCGTTTCAATACTCCTACCAAATGCCGACCCCACTTGCAGAAGGTTCGCTAGCCGATAAATATCTGACGATTGGTTATCACCAGCCGCATGCATAACGGCTGGATTAAAAAACACCATATCGCCTTTTTTCAATGCCAGCTGCATACGATTCTCGTTGAAATATTGCTGGTATTCTTTACGCGTGAATGCGATATAACCTTCCAAGTGCAAATGCGAATAAGGCAAATATAAAGTCGGGCCAGACTCCAGCGGCATATCGACATGGGCAACCGCACCTTGCAAAGTCAGCATCTGACAGAACGAATGAACATGTTCAGGAAACTCAAGCATCTGCTCTGGCGACATAAACCCAAGATGATAATCTCGATGCGCCGATTGTGCGGTACCACCTGGATTCACTCTATTAACTTGGGCCGTTACCTGGTATCCGCGACCAAGCCATGCCTGCGATACCATCGCTATTGTGTCGTTGGCGTAATAGCGGGCAAAGCTTCGCGGATTTGCCACACAATGCTTCTCCAACGCGTTCCAGACACGATCGTTAGCGCCAGGCTTTGCAAAGTGATCGCCAGTATTCGCACCCTGGCGACGTTGATCATCAATGATGTCCGTGAACAGCGAATTAACCTCGTCGATATCATCATGATTTGGCATAGCATTTTGAATCGCTATAATGCCGGGGCCAACAGACAGTGCCTTGGCCCATTCAAGCATCATGGCGTTGCGTTTAGCATCATCCTGGCACGCTTCTCGTACATCGTCGCCAGAATAAACCAGTAGATTCTGTTCGACCGCAATCGCAAGCGGCCAATCATCAAGCTGAGTGTGTTGTGATACCTGAGCTATGAATGTGTCGAGATCGCCGGCATCGACACTGACCCAACTTTTACTCTCTGGCGCTGGTGGCTTAAATTGCGTGGCCATAATTTTTTCCTGTTAAAGTGCGTTAACTCAAGCGAGTTCTTAATGCTACTAGTGATTCGATCTGATTTGCATTACTATCAAAGTTGCTTTGCCGTAACCACGCTTCAAAACCTGCCTTGACCACAGGCCATTCCTTGTCAGTTACCGAAAACCAGGCTGTATCACGATTTCGTTGCTTGTACATAAGCGCTTGGCGAAAAGTGCCTTCGTAGATAAATCCCAACCGCAGTGCTGCATTTTTTGACGGCTTATTCAATGCATCGCATTTCCATTCGTAACGTCTATACCCTAACTCATCAAACACCCGTTTCATCATCAAATACATAGCTTCTGTGGCCATAGGTGTGCGTTGCAGCAACGGCGAAAAATGCACATGGCCAACTTCGATAGAACCTGCAGTTGGGTTTATGCGCATTAAACTGGCAAGTCCAATCGCATCTTTCGATGACTTGTCGTAAATAACATGAAACAGTGGATCATCACCAAAGCAGGTTTGTTCGAACCAATCATTAAAGTCAGATAGGTTTTTAAATGGGCCGTATGGCAAGTAGGTCCAGTTAAGCCCCTTGGTGTCTTTAACAAAAGCTTGATAAAGCGAATGACTGGCGCTCATGTCCTGAACACAAACTAATTGGGTATACATGCCTTCGATTGGCTCCCGTGTGGGAGGCATCGCATTAACCCAATCAGTGACGGGAAACCCAATAGGTTGTCCGTGTTCATTTTCGTTCATAATGCCAGCCAATTAAAACCAAGTATTGAACATGTGCAGCCATGCGGATACTGATACCAATCAATTAGGTACGCGATTTCTCGAACGCCGCCCATGCGATCTCCAATTTCTCTATGTTGAAATCGGGTTGTCTCGCCGGGTATCGACTGTTTTTAAGAGGTCGTGTAATTTTTGAGAAAGCGATGACTGGTTCATGTTTGTTGATTCAGCTTTAATTAATTGATTTAAACGTAGGCTTGTTCAATCGTTAACTTCTCTGGTATTTACAATCGAATGATCTCGCTAATGTTCAGCTCTTTCTGCCACTTTTCTACTGCACTCGCATCAGCGATTGTAAACGCAACACAAACGTTACCAATGGTGGTATCAACAGAATCAGACTTACTTTTCTGATCTGCATAAAACTGCTCAATACTGGCATCATCTCCAATTAATGCGGTGACCCTTGTGTCAACCGTCATGCTCATACACTTGTAGCGCTCAATTAACATGCTAATGTCTACCTGGCCAGGTGCCACTGGCGCACCAAAGCTTGCATAGGTAATCGGTGAACCGCATGTCAACGCCAACACCCTGCCAAGCGCACCATCAGCCCCCATAGAGAACCCGATGCGTTTCACCTCAGAGCCAGCCCCTCGCACCCAGGCCATCATCATGGCAGCATCGGCCAGAGACTGACCCGTAGGGATAATCTTGACAGCTGCCGGCGTTTGAGCTTCCATTTCCGCACTTAATTTAGCGAGTTCCGTGGCACCCAGCATAGAATCAAAGTTGTGGTAGCTCAGGATTAATGGTGCATTGCTTTGCAACATGTCAATCGCGGCATCTGTGCCGGACTCTAGATCGATCATGTCAGCACCGGCTTCTAATGCCTGTTTACAACGTGCTACTCGCTGATCTTCCGAACCATTGAAGGTGCCACCCTGGTCCTCGTGTCGCAGCGTATAAAGGCAAGCAAGGCCAGCCACTTTCGCCGCGCTAATAACAGTCAGCACATCGTTGTCTGACATACCCGCGCCACTGTGCAGTAAGTCCGCACGGATTTCGACACAATGTAACCCGAACTGTTGCGCCAATTCGAGTTGCGAAACTGACGAATCGACGATGCCAATGACGCCTGTGAGCGGAAAATCTATTTTTGAATCTGTCATGTTTTTAGCTTGCTTTCAATTGAGCCAACTCTGAGTTTGGCTTCTCCAGCCGTTTTATCAAAAAAATTGCCAGTCGCTAGACAACCAATTGTGCTACATTTTTGTTCGTCGTGTAGTGAAACAGCACCAAAATGACGTCAAAACACCCTGATCTATGCCGTGCTCGAGAAAGCCTGAATGATTGGCTTGCCGAACAACCTGATACTGAATCCGTTGCTCAATTTAAAAGTGGACCCGGCATCCAGAAACTACCGATTCAATTTGATATTGATAAACTACAAGCTGCTCTCCATCAGGCCTTGCGAATCTCACAGTTCAAAGGCGCCGTGGAAGATGGATTTGGTGCATTTTCATTAACCAGGCGTCCGGGTGTGGAGATTGAAACTGCAAACGACTTGTCTGGTTTGTTTCATACGCGTGTCGACGATAGCTATCAAGAAGTCGCTCGCGAAGAGAGAGTCAACGAATTCGCTTTCACTGAGTTTGTACCAGCTTTTCAACACTCGTACTTCCAACATGTTTGGGAAACATTGAAAGAAATAGCACCAATAGGTCGAATGCGCGTGCTATCCAAAGGGCTATACAATTGTAATTCATGGCACCGCGACCCTGAGCCCAGGCTACACATTCCTGTTATCTCCAACCCAGGATCTTTGTTTATCGTCAACCATCACGTCACACACTTACCGGCAGATGGTTCGGTGTACTTTACCGACACTCGTGGGTATCACACTGCATTGAATGGTGGTGAATCACAACGTGTTCATATTGTAGCTGCGCTACCACAATCAGATAAAACACAACCAGACTAAAAATGATCGAACAGCCAGATAGGTGGTCGACATAATTCGGTGCAAACGCAAAATACCCATTCGCCTGCGATTTCCAGCACTGTGCTCAATTGATTAGTTATAATTATCTAAATTAACTAAATTAATTTGGGCGGCTTTACTAACCAGAATAGGTAATAGTAGGTGTTACTCAGTAGTGTTACGGTCTCGTGCTGGAGTAGTATCATGACAATACGGAAGACAATGTCATTAATAAAACCAATACTAAAACACTGCTAAAGAGCGTTAGGATGGATTCCAGTACTCAAGTTGTAACAGTGCGTTCCAGCACAAAAGAAGACTTTCTTTTCACTAGAAACCTGCTTCACGATGTAAACAGCAATTTGCAGATTATCTCCAGTGGCAATACTGCCGATGCAGAATGCCCACCCAGCAATGTTGTTATTGTCGTCCACCGGTATAGCGAACAAAACCCGGCTCCGTGTTTGCCACAAAGAGAAAAACCGTCGCGTTTAATCGTATTGTCAGACTGCGACTCAGAGCAGATCATTGTCAACACCCTGAACAAAGGAGCGCACCACTATTTTGATATTACAGAGTCGCAGCGAATATTGTCTGTGCGTCTCTCTGCAGCAATGCGCAATCACCAATACAATTCAATCGATGTGCTGGAGGTATATCCGTTTAAGTTTTTTGTTGAACGAAGAAGAGTCACACACAATGACAAACCGATTCACCTGAGCCCAAGAGAATTTGCGCTAGCCTACTTTCTGTTTTCAAACAACGGTCGGGTTGTGGTTGATTCAGAGCTCATGGTCAGTATTTGGACGCTCCCCTCTTCTATGGATTCGCGGCGAATTGACACTGCCATTTGCAGAATCAGAAAAAAAATGAATCTGTACGAGAACGCCTCCGGTTGGAACTTGCAGCGTCTGCGGCAAGTCGGTTACCGACTCTTGTATGAACACGCCCCATCAAGCCCAAACTTTCTCCCTGATTTATCAAAATGCTTGCTGGAACCGCCGGTTTCAACACACAATCAAACTGTCAGAGTGTCATCTGGCGGTAACCCGTGTAATGTTCTGGCGACCAACTCGACAATTTCAGACAACTCGATGTCATTGACTTTGAACAGAGGTGTCAGCAGAACATGAATCCCCGATAGTCCATCACCCGACAGCCCATCAATTGTGTCCTCTGTTTAATTTATCCGTTAGCCTACCGCCGCGTTAGCGCAGGCGTCGAGAAATCGTCACCCGTTTGAATCGTTAAAATAGACGCTATTACCTGCAGCGATGGTTGGTAAATCGATATGCGTGCAATATGAAAATCTTCGACATTGATACTAATCCAAACAAATGAGCCAATAACAGCTCTGGTTACCTGGCAGGTTTACATTATTATCAAATTACACAATCATTAGATTACACAGACAAATAAAAAAATGTCACTAAAGTACACACTGATAACCCAACAGTGAGATCATAGCCTCTAGACTCACAAATGGAAGACCAATGCTCAACTTCATTGACAACTGGAAGGACTTTCGCGCTTTAGCGTATTCCGATGAGTTACTCATCGGCTTGGGTGCGATGATATTCCTATTTAGTATCCTTAAAATCGTCAAAAGCAGCGCCACCACATTGTTCTGGGTAGTTCTCTCAGGTTTGGGGCTAACCGGCATATCACAAGGCCTGGATAACAATCCTTTTGTAGCCGCGGCAGCTCGCGACACGCCAATTACTGGCTATATTGATTCGGGTAAGGAATTATCTACTGATGCGTTAGGCATACTCTGTCGGAAAATGGAGGAAACAGAGTTGCTTCAACTAGAGTAGAAACAGCTTAAATGTGATGCGTTACCAGTGATGAGAGATCGCACAAACTGAATTTTCGAGTGGTGCTTAATAAGTCGCTTAGGTCGACGTCAAATGTTTATTAAAACGTGAACCGCGAGATTAAGGATAATCTTTGCCGGTCGTTGCACAGCTCAAGATAGACCATTTTCAAATGGCATTTTAAACAGCTCGTAGAAACTGTACTTGGAGAACCTCATGCTATCCTTTCTTTTCGCACTCGCCAGTATCTGGACTTTGTTTTGGTTCGTCATGCTTGTACTTGACTGGGGTGAGCGCACCTCATTTTCTGACAGTAACGCACTCTGCCCAACTTGCGCAAAACCGACGAAGTCCGGCTCAGCGCCGGCGAATCCGGCTGTCAGTCCGGCAAATACGAACCATACAAACAACACTGTAAGCGAATGCTTAGTGGCTAAACCGGCAGCAGCTAACAATGATTCAAGTAATGCCGCGACCAGCGCGTCTTCTGCCAGCATTGAAAAGAAACCGGTGGCAGACAAACACGATCAAGCGAATGTAACGCCGCTGTTTGAAAAGCCTGCGGAATCAGACGATCTGAAAATCATAAAAGGCATTGGCGTTGTCATGGAGCAAACGCTGAACGATCTTGGTATTACCACTTTCAAACAGCTTGCGGGTTTCAAACAAGCAGAGGTAAAAATGGTGTCCGATGTGTTGTCAGAAGCTAACGCTGGCTTCGGAGATCGCATCGAGCGCGATGAATGGGTAGATCAAGCCAGGAAATTGGCAAAATAAGCTAACCTTTTATTTGCAATTCTTATCGTTTAATTTCGAATAAGCAGTCTGTAGCTGCCTTCCTAATTTAGACAAACTTTGGCTCGCGTTTTTGCAGATTCGCCATGGCGGCTTCCATTTGATTTGGCGTACCAACAAGTTCACTTTGCAAACGAGCTTCAAGTGCCAAACCTTGAGCAAGGTTCAGCCCTGCACTATCACGTAAGAGTTTCTTCCCACGCTTCACCGCGTCCGGTGATTTAGACGCAATGTTTTTCGTCAAGTCAATAGCGGCGCGTAATGGGTCATCCTCCAAGCGAGTCAGCAGCCCAATACTCAATGCCTCCTGAGCATGCACAACACGCCCGGTAAACAACAGCTCAGCTGCAATGTCTGCTCTCACCAAGCGTGGCAATGTTTGAGACACGCCCATATCGGGGATGAGGCCCCAGTGAATTTCAAACAGTGACATTCTAGTAGACTGCGCACCAATTCGAATATCACCAGCCAGCGCTAACTGCATTCCGGCTCCATAGACAACACCCTGCAAACACACAACGACTGGAACATCTAACTCATACCATCGCATCGTCGGTCTTTGAAATTCATTTGCTGTTTCTCCGTCTGCAAGATTTAATGCCTTACTCGAAAAAACTTCTGGGTCAGATACAGCCCCCTGCAGAAACGACTTATCGGCACCAGAGCAAAAATTGTCCCCGTTTGCATGAATAAGTACTGCGCGAACACGATCATCGTTACGAATATCCAAGGCGGCAGCAGCAAGTTGCTCAAAACCTGCCTGGTCGAGCGCATTCATTTTCTCGGGTCGATTTAGAACGACCGTTGCAATATGGTCTTGTATGGTGAGATTTACGCGATCATTCATGTGAGATGCTGATTCTGCAGATACAAATCGCTATTGTGCCAGACAGGCATATTAGAAAACGAATAAAAACTTCGCCAAGTTTTTCAACGTGTGTTGTGGCTATGCCAGAAGGATTGAGTTGTTTTTATCAAAAAAAATCCACAGCACTCATATGAGATGTGTGCATGCTAACTGGCTTACTTGATTGTTGTTCAATGATTTACGCTTTGAGGCACCCGCATAAGCAGTGCCTTTCAGCGGATTTTTTTGGGCACCAACACCCAAGTGCACCAGTTAGGAGTGCATGACAAAAACTTGCAACTGACTGATCAGGTTCGATTACCTCACTTAACTTACTTCGATAACCATACTGATATTGGCCGGGTCTACTCCGCGGTCTGCCCATATTTTGACCGCTTTATCATCCCACATAGATACAAAACAATCGATTATTTGTGCAATGACAGCATCGACTCCGACCACGCCGAGATAGGTGTCACGTGTTGCGGTTTTCGACACGCCTTGATTATCTTCCAGGGTTGCTGAAGACCGTACACTGACCGGTCCGCGCTGACACAAGGTGACCAATTCTCGTCGCAAATTCGTATCGATCGCCTTCGGCATCGGCATCTTACGCAATTGTTCCCGTAAATCCCGACAATGGCTTTCTAACCCTTGCGTGCTTTCTACCGCAAGCGTTACAGGCAGTGACGAGCTTAACTGGGCAAACCAGGCTCTATAGGTCTCAGCACCAATTACGCACCTTTTGGGTTCAGAGTTTCTTGCAAGAGTCAGCGGTGTGAAATGAGTATCCGCACCACCGATAGTTTCAACCTGCAGAGCGGCCTCATCGGGGTAACTCAGGGGTTTCAGATTACTATTCATTCTAACCTCGAAAATTAACGCCAGTGCTTAGACCACGCGGGTCAGCACAGGATATTAGGGTGGAATGGCTCTTAGCCAATGATAGGTCAATCGAATTGATTGATTTTGCTGCGAACGGCACCCCAGATGTGAAGGCTCGATCGGCTCGTGTCGTCAACAAAAAAGAATCAATAAACGTGTTGCCGTAATTGGAAACGAATCTGTTGCTACTGACGGAAATGAATAAGTTGGATTGGTCGCTGCGTGAACCCGCAAGACTTTTCGCGCACCAACGCCCTAAGCATTGTGCGATCGAATTCAGCTTTCTTGCAAACGCGTGTGTCATTTTAACTTCCCTATAAACTAGACCAGTGTTGCTCGTCGCTCAGTAATACTAGTATTTACACGTATTAAAAGCGGTAATTCTTGACATCGGTCCGACTATTAAATCGAACAATTTCCTCTATGCCTTACACATTCAACTGAACGGGTTATGTCTGACGATGCCAGTGAATCAGCCTTGCAGTTTCGCCACAAGTTTTAACATAGTCTACCAAAATAACGTTAGTTGTAAGTAACACTACGCAATGTACTGTATATTTGTACCATTTCTACAACAACTAATAACCATTTATGCAACATACTTGTTCATTTACGCAACAAGCCTATCTATTTATGCAACAAAAACTGCTGGTTTATTGACACATATATGCTGCGCAGTCAGATTTCATCACAATTGATCAGCAAGCCACCGCTATGCACCTCACTCGATTTGTTCAACTGTCATCCAACCTTTGAGTACCTTGTAAAAGCCCGGATATAACTGCAATGAAATTAACCGTATCAAATACTGTGATGATGAAACCGCTACTGCATACAGTAAGGCAGCCACTGCGCACATCACCACCGCAACGAGTCGTCGGATTGCTTGAGCTTAGTCAGGTGCAATTAAGTCAACACGATAAGACGCTAAAGGGATTACAAAAGTTGGCGCAATACAACGGTACCAATCAACAATATGAGTTACAGCAAACCGCAGAGTGGGAAGATTTTTTGCAGCTCGACAACGTTAAAAAAATACCGTGCGTTGCCGTTTTCGATTTTAAATTCGATGGTACAAATACTTGGTATCAAGTCTGGAGTCGCACTAACGACCAAACTCGTTGGCTACTACACAACAACAGCATGAACTACCAAGCCTATGCAATCTTAACGATGGACGCGTTAGTGTCGGTAATACCAAACTGGGACGGTACCCTTTATCAATCACCTGACACACCAAACAATCCCCATATTGCAGACAAAAAGCCGGAGATAGTAGACGCCAATCAGATAAACAATCTTTTAGTTACTGATGCCAGCACCAGTACGGCTGGTCAGTTGTGGTTCCGGGTGACGATTAATCCGCGCCAAATGGAGATCGGTACAGAATCAAAAATAATACCAACACGAAGTGGTTGGATTTCACCATCAATACCGATTTAGCAATAGCACCGGTTTAACCTATTTCTGTCGTCTTCATTTTTTAAAACTAGCCACAACGCGGCTGCTAGCGCTAAACTATGTGCTTTATATGTTCTCTGGCCATTATTTTTGTCGATATCCAGCCAATTAATAAAGCTAAATAAAATGGTAGCGCGAGCGTGCTTAGTCAGCTTGCTGTTCATTTGTTGCGCCGCCACGTCATCAATAGCAATTGCCGAACCGGTGATTATGCGCCTCGGCACTGGCGGTTCGGGAGGTACGTATTTTCCAATAGGCTCTATCATTGCGAAAGCCATTTCTGGCCCAGCCGGTATCCATAAAAATGAGTCGTTTTATGAATCCGAGCTCATTGCAATCGCACAACGTGGTACAGGTTCTGCCAGAAATGTTCTGGATGTTAGCCAAGGCTTACTAGAAGCAGGGTTGGCTCAAGCAGATATTGTACATTGGGCTTTCAACGGCACCGGTCCGTTCGAGAATGATCCGGCGCGTGACAACTTGCGCGGCCTGGCAACTTTGTATATAGAAAGCGTGCATTTGATTGTTCATCCAGATGCACAGATCAAAACCATTAAAGACCTAAAAAATAAACGTGTCTCATTGGATGAAGAAGGTTCAGGAACCATACTCGACATGCTGCCGATACTGGGAGCCTATGGGCTCACTACTGAATCATTCAAAGCTGTATATTTAAAACCCGCTGACGCGATTGACCGCCTGCGCAGAAACGACCTTGATGCCTTTTTTATCATTGCCGGCTATCCAGTAACAGCTGTATCGAATTTAGTCGACAATGGGCAAGCGACAGTTGTACCCATAACAGGAGATCAAATAGATTCACTGATAAAAGAATATCCGTTTTTCTCTAAAAACGACATTCCGGAAAATACTTATAAAAACACGGGCAACATCGAAACCATTGGCGTGCCTGCACAGCTGATCATTAACAGTAGTACTGATGAGAAACTTGCATACAACATAACTAGCATGCTGTGGAGCGACGCCACTAAAAAACTACTCAGTGACGGACACCCAAAAGGCGAAGATGTGCGCTTAGAGTCTGCACTGGCTGGTATGAACATTCCTCTGCATCCAGGTGCGAAACGATTCTATACAGAGCAAGGCATGCTCGATGAATGATAAGCCGCTTTCATCACCGACCAATTCATGGTCTGTCGGCATTGGTATTTTGCTCATTCTATTCGGGCTCGGCATTGCAGCCTATGCGTACGACTCTACCACTCAGATTCGAGAAGCACTTGCAGAAGAAATTTTGGAACAGCAACACGACGTGTCAGCGCTAATTCAAGAGTATGACGGCGTCATGCTGGCACTTGAACGAAAACGCTTTAGCTCGACGCCGGAAAATCGAGAAGCATTCACCAGTGCGATACACTCCGCACAGAACCAACTGGAACTTATGCGATCGCACTACAGCTTCGCACGGCTTGATGGGGCTGCGAAAGCGCACAGTTACGTAAAACCCATTCTCGAGGACATACAACAATGGACCTCTCAGGGTATCTATGACTTCTCCGGTGAAAACAAGTTTGTACTGGATGTGGCTGCGGAGCGATTACAGGAGCGTTATCCGGTTATTCGGGATATCACTCTGGAAACAGATGCGGTAGCGACCGAACTCATCTCTCAACAAACAGATTCACTGGAACGTTTTCGAGACTCTTTGCTATTACTGATTGCCAGCTTTGTTATTTTAGCACTGGCACTCGCAGCAACGCTGATCAGGCAACGGAATCTACAAACACGCTTGGCGGCAGAACAAGAATTAGTTGCTCATCGACTTATTGATGCTGAAACCCGAGGCCGACAACAGGCTGAAGAAGCACAACAAGGGTCGGAACAATTTCTGCGAGCCACCCTCAACTCACTGCACTCTGATATTGCCATTTTGGATAAAGACGGGATTATCACAGCCGTGAATACTCCGTGGAGAAAGTTTGTATCCGGCACCAACACTCAGTACAAAGATGGCGGCGTAGGCCACCATTATGAAACCGTATTCAAAGCCACTGCAATAACTGAATTGGAGCGTGATGGTGTTTCTGCTGCAAGCAAACAAATCTCAGAGGTGCTGAACAATACAAGAGATTCAATGTTCTATGAATATCCTTGCCACCGGGATACAAAACGCCAATGGAGTTTGGTATCGGTTTCAATTTTCAATACAGAAGATGGAAGACATGCTGTACTTGCGCACGAAGATGTATCGGAACGAAAAAGACTCGAAGAGAGAGACAGGAGACTTCGTGCAGAGCTTGCACATGTTTCCAGATTAACCACCGCAGGCGAACTTGCATCCGGTTTGGCGCATGAGCTCAATCAACCATTAACAGCAATCACCCACAATTGTGACGCTGTGATGTCGAGTATTGACGCAGATTCGGAGGTGGGTACAGAACTGGTTGAAACTGTGCACGATATCTCCGAACAGGCACAACGCGCCGGCAGTATCATTCGCAGTATGCGGCAACTGGTCAGAAAAGATACCGCCGACAAAGCCCCTACCGACCTCAATAAACTGGTGAGAGAAACGGTTCGACTGACGGCACCAGAGGCGCGTGAAAAAGGGGTCAACGTTACGCTGCTACTGGCTGAAAACTTGCCCTGGCCCGTCTGCGACCCAGTGCAAATACAACAAGTATTAGTCAATTTGGAGCGAAACAGCGTTGAGGCCATGTGGCAGGGAAACAGTACCGTAAGAGAACTGTCTATTGAAACATCGCTAAGCGGTTCAAAATGGATAGAAGTTTGTGTAAGTGATACGGGGCCCGGTATCGAACCGGAATTTTTCAGCAATCTGTATACTGCGTTTCAGACAACAAAAGACGGCGGAATGGGGCTAGGTTTATCCATTAGCAGAACAATTGTCGAAGAACACGGTGGCCGTCTATGGCTCGAACCGAGCGCTGAAGGTGTTACGATATTCAAATTTACCATACCAACAGAGCAGGAGTAATAAAGATGGAGGCTCCAGAGAAAACTGTCTATGTCGTTGATGACGATGAATCCGTGCGCACGGCCTTGACCAGATCTCTTGAAAAACGCGGTTTCAGCGTAGAATGTTTTGACAGCGGACAGGGTTTTCTACAAGCGTATCGTTCGGGGCAAGCAGGTTGCCTGGTACTCGATGTACGTATGCCTGGCATGAGCGGACTCGAACTTCAAGAACAGTTAATTGACAAACACCCTTCGCTGCCAATCATTTTTGTAACAGGACATGGGGATATCCCAATGTCAGTGCGAGCCATGAAAAATGGTGCATTCGAATTTCTGGAAAAACCATACTCAGTCGACTCGTTACAACAACATATTGAACTGGCCATTGAAAAAAGCGCAGGGCTGATTGAAGAAGAGGAACACACTAACGAAATCAACCAACGCTTTGCCAAACTAACAGCGCGTGAATTAGATGTGATGCGTTTACTGGTTGCTGGTATTGCCAATAATTCCAATAAGGAAATAGCCAGAGAACTTGATATCAGCCATCGTACTGTTGATGATCATCGCGCGCGGATAATGTCTAAAATGCAGGCTCGATCATTAGCAGAGTTGGTAGATATGTCGAAAATTTGCGGAATTCACGAACCCTAGCAGTATTTACTCTGGCGTTAAGTTAAGTGAACCACTTATTGCCAGGTGTGGGCAGGCAGCGAGCAGCCTACACTGGCAAACCTTCAAAGAAGTCGACAACACCGGTTTCCAAAGAGTATTCTGCACCAACAACCAGTAGTTTTTTCTGACTGATACGCTCCTCAAGCACTTTTGAATCATGCCTGAGATGATCGGCAGCTTGACAAATATTGGCCCGTATTGCTTGCGCATTTAACGCAACTTTGTCCTCTTTTAATGGTGTTTCCATCAGTGTCGACACTGATGGACTGATTCGGTTAATTATCGAAAGTAAATTGTCGGACCTTGGTTCGTGTGGTCGTTCCAGTGCATCTATTGTTGCCGACACCGCACCACAATTGGAATGGCCCAACACCACCACTAACGGTGTTTCAAAGCTTTGGACGGCATACTCAATGCTACCCAGCTGAGTGGGTCCGACTACATTTCCGGCGACCCGAATCACAAACAACGATCCAACACCTTGATTGAATACCAACTCCACAGGCACTCGTGAATCAGCGCATCCGACGATAACAGCAAGCGG
>CALIMV010000224.1 GCA_938045275.1 uncultured Granulosicoccaceae bacterium | reverse complement strand
CAGCTTCACGTACGGCATTGTTGCGACCAACACCAACCGGGAACAGCATGCCAAGCAAAGATGAGCGACTGTGTTGTCCAAGCATCACATTTTCTACCGTACTAAGATGTGGCATCAGGCGAATGTTCTGAAAGCTGCGTGACACACCGTATTTGCATCGTGCATGTGCTGCTGTATGGGTAATATCAACACCATCGAGTTTTATGTTGCCGCTGTCTATTGGGTACACACCACTGATCAGGTTGAAGATGGTGGTTTTGCCTGCACCGTTTGGTCCGATTAAAGCGGTTCTTGTGCCCTGTTGAACAGAGAAAGACACATCGTTAATAACTTCCAGTCCACCAAAACTTTTATGAACACTGTCCACTGTTAATAGTGAGGTATTCATGATTCTGACAGAGCCGATTTACGCCCAACGATACGTTCAATTAAGGTACGAGTGACGATGCCTTCGGGTCGGAATACCATCATTAACACAATCAACGCGCCAAACAGAGCAAATCGACCATCGGCTATTAAGTCACTGTTCAGTGCCTCGCCGAGTGCACGAATCATTTCGGGTACGAACGTGAAAAACAGTGCACCGATCAGTGGGCCGTACGGGGTTTGTGTGCCGCCTAGCAACACGTACAATAAAACGTAAATATTAAACAGAACATTCCAGTTTTGTACTTCTATGTAATTGTATTGGTGACCGTAAAGTGCACCGTAAAGCCCACCTAAGAGCCCGCCAAGTGTGAAAGCGGCAACGCGCACCCAACGAACGTTAATACCAAACAGGGTAGCTACGTTTTCATCGTCGTGAACTGATCGCAAAGCGAGCCCAAAACGAGTTGACATCAGGTACCAGCAGAACACAACAACACCTAGCGTCACTGGAGCCAGAACAGAAATATCAGCATGTCCGTCGACTGGAAAACCTGCAGCGCCTCCAACCACTTCCATGTTCAGCACAATACCGGCAACCACCTCCGCGAACGCAAACGTGGCCAATACCATGTACACCCCGCGCGTGCGTAAAATTGGAAACGATAAGCAGAAGGCGATTAGCGCTGTTGCTAATGCCGCTAAAGGAATGCTGATTGGCATGATCCAGCCCAATCCGTCGAATGAAGAGTTGAGATAGGCGCCGACATAGCCGCCAATAATGGCAAACCCACCAGCGCCGAGATTAAGCTGACCAGACGCGGCTGGCAGAAAAATGGCGTACGCAATTATGATGTTCAAGCAAAGGATGGATAACTGTGCTGAGACGTAACCGGACATCAGAATTTTCCTTTGCCAATGGCAGATTGTCCGAACAGCCCTGTTGGCTTGATAACCAAAACCAGCAACAGCAATCCCCAAATGGGTACTTTGACAATGTCAGCGCCAAACCAGTAGGTTGCCAGAGCTTCAAGCAAACCCACGATAAGTCCGCCAATAATGGCTCCCCAGATATTGCCAAGCCCGCCAAGCACCATACCGGCTATGGCAATGGTCGCAACCTGTTCACCCATGTACGGCCCGACTGTTCGATAATTTATAGTGAACAGAATGCCAGCGATTGCACACAGTAAACCGGTGACCACATAGACTACAGGCACAATTCGTTTCACATCGACACCCAACAGCAGTGCAGTGTCTGGGTTTTCAGCGATGCTGCGCAAAGCTCTGCCAATTTTAGTTCGCTTGAGCAACTGATGCAGTGCCGCCACTATGGCAATTGAAAGCAAAAGACTGATCAGTTGCGGTATACCAATGAGCAGGCCGCCGACTCTGAAGGTGGCTGAGCCAAATGGGGATTCCAACGACAGTGGGTCGGTTCCCCAGATCATTATTACCACGTGCTCCAGAATGATCAGGAAGCCTAGCGAACTTACCAGAGGAATGGCATGTTCGGTTGCATCGCCGTAGCGCGTTCTCATGTATCGATAAGTAAAACGTTCAATTATCAGAGAGCACAATACGGCTGCAAGCAGCGCAAGCACCACAGCAACTACCCATTGCGCCCCGATCGGTAGCACGCTGCCAAAAAGTGCATCAAAACCTTCACCAAAACCGCCTGACATGGTTGCCCAAAACATCATGGCCGATATCATGAACAGCGCCGGAATTGTAAAGTTCAGGAAATTCAGCATGCCAATAGTCAGCGTGAACGCAACCGCCACCATCACGTAGACACCGCCTAGCATCAATCCGTTTATTATTTGTTGTAGCAATAACATATTAAGTGTTCGGTGGAATGTGGCTCTCGTGGTTATCGCGATACCAGTCAGCAATTTCTTCTCGTTTGGCCCACCACACACCATCGTGTCCTTTTGCATACTCAAGGAACTCACGCAGCGCACGAATACGATAAGGATGCCCGGCAACATGCGGATGAAGGCCAATGTTCATTAACCGACCGCTGCTTTCTCCTTCAAGGTATAGCTGGTCAAACTGTTCTTTGAGCAATTCGAGAACAGCGGATGTGCTCATGCCACGTCGATGGAAAAAAGTGAAATCGTTAATTTCCACAGAGTAGGGCGTAGACACTATCTGACCAGTCGGCGTGTTAATCATGTATGGCTGCTCATCGTTCATGTAATCGCAAATAAAAGATAAGCCTTCTTCAACCAGAATATCCGCGGTTTGCGTTGTGCTGCGTAGCGACGATGAAAGCCAGCCGCGCGCAGGACGACCGACAGTTTCCTTATAAACACGTAACGCATCTTGAATGAGCTTTGTTTCGGCGGCTTTATCAAAATGATAATTAGTCAGAAGATCGCCCTGTTCATAATTGTGAGCCACCAATTCAAACCCGCGTTCATTTGCAGCATCGATTATGTCTCTGCGTTCCAAACCCATTTTTGCATTCATTGTGCAGCTTGCCGGAACCCCGGCCGCATCGAACGTATCGAACATTCTCCAGACGCCCACACGGTGCCCGTATTCTCGCCAACTGAAGTTGGGAAAATCCGGTACATTGGCTGGCATCGGGTCTGGAATAACGGGTGGGCCACCAGCGTAATACGGTTTATCACCTTCTTTAAGCAAGTCCCAGTACTCGAGATTGATAGTCACAATCAACGCGAGTCGCGCTCCGTTGGGCCATTTTAACGGTTGGCGTTTAGGTAAGGGGACATAGTCATAGTGCATAGCGGCAATCCATTAAATGACATCTAGTTCAAATCAATTAAAAAGGTATTCAAATGCATTCCCCCTACGCACAATGCGTCCGGCAGTTGGTGTCGGGAAATGTGCTGGCATCATGATGACGGGGGTTTCGGCATAAGTTTCAATCAGTTTTGTACGGCTGTCGCGCGAAAGAATAGCGTCTGAACAAAACCGACTGGATAAATCAGGGTTGGCCAATTGAATAGCGCTGTGCATAACATCGCCTGTAAGAATGGCGTGTTGCGTTCCGGATTTTACATGCACAATCACATTGCCAGGTGTATGCCCAGGTGCTGGTTCAAGCCAGATGCCAGGTTCTATTTGATGGTCGTTATCAACAAGTATGGCTTTACCGGCTTCTATAATGGGCAACACACTGTCATCAAAACTGCCATGATTCAGCGGTGAATCACCTTCATGCGAACGACACGCTTCTTCCCAATACTGATATTCAAGTTGGCCAAATATATATTGCGCGTTTGGAAAAGTTGGTACCCATTGCCCGTTAACCAGCTGCGTATTCCAGCCAACATGATCGGCATGCAGGTGTGTGCAAAGCACGTAATCGATATCGTCAGCTTGCAGACCCAGCGTTTTAAGTTTTGCAAGCCACGGTGTATTGAGCTGATGCCATTCGGGTCTGTTTGGTCGATGTTTGTGGTTACCGACACAGCAATCAACCAATATTGTTGAGCGCGAAGAACGTATAAGCAGTGAGTGGAAACTCATGATTATTTTTTTTGTTTCCGGATCAATAAAGGTAGGCATAAGCCAGTCGGCTTGTGTTTCTATTAGAGTAGGGGAAATTTCGGGAAACAAGAAGTCAGCGTCGGCAAATGCGCCTTCACTTTCCATAAGTCGATCTATGCGAATATCCCCGATAGTGTGTGTTTGCATGTACAGTAAAGTTTATTTTTTGTTGATATTTTTGCTGTTAGCTATCATTTAGTGCAATAGGGTTCTACTATGGTCTGAATACGGTACTAAATGCAAGTAAAAGTGATGCCTACTGCACTAAAATCCCATCTACTCGAACCTGAACTCACGGTTGCCCCGGGCGTATTCGAATTAATCTCCGCCACTCTGGCCGATCAACACGCGTTTCCAGCACTCTATATGACCGGCAACGGTACGGTAGCTTCAGCGCTGGGTTTACCCGATGTAGGGCTTGCTACCTATACAGAAATGCTAAATAGAATTGAAGCCATCACAAGTCGCCTATCCACACCACTTATCGCCGATGGTGATACAGGTTATGGTGGATTACTAAACGTTGATCGTACAGTTAGAGGCTACGAACGGGCTGGTGCTGCCGGAATTCAACTAGAAGATCAAGTCGCCCCGAAGAAGTGTGGATTTGCGGCGGTAACCGAAGTAGTTGCTCTGCCGTTGATGGTCGATAAAATAAAAGTTGCCCTTGAGGCTCGTAGCAATGATGATTTTCTTATCGTCGCTCGCACCGATGCTCGACGTGGCTACGGATTAACAGAAGCACTCGACCGAGCATTGGCATTTGAAGATGCCGGTGCAGATATTATCTTTATAGAAGCACCAGAATCTATTGAAGAAATGAAAACCATCTGCAAACAGATTCAACGGCCAAAACTATTGAACATGGTAGACGGTCGTACAACTCAGGTGCTTTCAAAAGCGCAAATTGAAGACCTGGGATACAACATGGCAATTTTCCCGTGTACTGGTTTTTTGGCAGCAACCGAAGCTATGCGACGATGTTACACAACCATAGCAAACGAAGGCTCCAGCTTAAATGTAGATGTGCCATTGTGTTCGTTTGACGACTTTGTTCAGCTGATGGGGTTTGATCACGCTCGTGCGTTCGACGAGCGATGGAATGATGAGCGATGGAATGATGAGTGATGGAATGATGAGTGATGGAATGACGAGCGTTGGAATGATGAGTCTGTTCTCACTCGTGGAGCAACAAAAGACTCGTAACACATATAAAAATTCATTAGGTTTCAATATCCCAACTACAACCCACAGGAGAACTCGAATAAAATGGCAAGGCTTATCCTGGTCTGTGGCCCGACTGGTGCCGGAAAAACCACGTACTCAATATCACTATCTCAGGAAATCAAGGCAATCCGCTTTTCGATAGACCCTTGGATGCAAACACTGTTCGCAGATGATATGAC
>CALIMV010000223.1 GCA_938045275.1 uncultured Granulosicoccaceae bacterium | reverse complement strand
GGTGTTGATGGCGCAACCATTTACTTATCGCTACACCCTGGTAGACGGGCAGGGCAATTGGGGGTCACAGGACGATCCGAAATCATTTGCCGCAATGCGCTATACCGAATCGAAGCTAACTCGGTTTTCTAAATCACTGTTACAGGAGTTGGGACAAGGCACAGTCGATTGGGTAACCAACTTTGACGGCTCGTTAGATGAACCAAGGTTACTGCCTTCAAGATTACCGCACATTTTGTTGAACAACACCACAGGAATTGCTGTTGGTATGGCAACAGATATTCCGTCCCACAATCTGGCCGAGGTAGGCAAGGCTTGTATTCATTTGCTTGATAAGCCCAAAGCAAAACTGGAAGACTTGTTGAAATACATAAAAGGGCCCGACTACCCAACCAATGCTGAAGTTATCTCTACACCTGAGGACATACAGGCGATGTATGCAACCGGCCATGGTGGACTTCGCGCTCGCGCTGTTTATGAGAAAGAGAACACTGACATCATCATTACCGCGCTGCCTTATCAAGTATCGGGTTCAAAAGTGCTGGAACAAATCGCCGCGCAAATGCAGGCCAAAAAGTTGCCTATGGTCGAAGATTTGCGTGATGAGTCTGACCATGAAAATCCAACGCGGCTGGTTATTACGCCGCGTAGTAATCGAGTTGATATTGAAAACCTAATGCAGCATCTGTTTGCCACAACAGATCTTGAGCGCACTTATCGCGTCAACATGAACATGATTGGCTTGGATGGGCGGCCGCAGGTTAAAACACTACTGGGTATTTTGAAAGAGTGGTTGAAGTTCCGACTTGAAACTGTGCGCAGGCGTTTGCAATGGCGCTTGGATAAAGTTGAAAAACGTTTGCATATTCTGGCGGGCTTGTTGGTCGCCTATTTGAATATTGATGAGGTTATTCGAATTATTCGGACTCATGAAGTGCCAAAACCGGTTTTAATGAAAACCTTCAAAATCAGTGATATTCAAGCTGAAGCGATCCTTGAGCTTAAGCTGCGTAACCTTGCGCAACTCGAAGAAATGAAAATTCGAGGTGAGCAGGAAGAGCTGGAAAAGGAGCGCGATCAATTGCAAACCACACTTGGCTCTGATCGTCGTATGAAAACACTGATCAAGAAAGAGCTTCAGGAAGACATTGAAACTTATGGCGATGAGCGCCGCTCACCCATTGTTCAAAGAGATGCAGCACAGGCCATATCGGAAGCTGAGCTTATACCGAGCGAACCGGTCACTGTTGTGTTGTCTCAGCGTGGTTGGGTACGTGCGGGCAAGGGCCATGAGGTCGACCCCATCAGCTTGAACTATAAGGCCGGTGATGAGTATCAATCATCAGCATTGGGTCGCACAAATGGTACGTCCATGTTTCTCGATTCAACTGGCCGTGTTTATTGTGTTCCGGCACACGGATTTCCATCTGCTCGTGGACTGGGCGAGCCGATAAGCGGGCGTTTAAAGCCGCCTGATGGCGCAAAGTTCATCAGCGTGATGATGGGCGCCGATGATGATTGTTATTTGTTCTCAACGAGCGCTGGGTATGGATTTGTGGCTCGACTCGGTGATCTAATCAGTCGCAATAAAGCCGGTAAGGCGGTTATATCCGTGCCGGCAGGGGCGCAAGTTTTACCGGCAGTAAAAGTGAATTCATTAACAGATGATCTTGTTGCGTCTATTAACAGTGCTGGCAGTATGCTGGTTTTCCCTGTTGGTGAGTTACCTGAAATGTCAAAAGGTAAAGGGAACAAAATATTCAATATACCGTCGAAGAAGTTTAAAGCGGGTGAAGAATCCATGGTCGCATTATGCGTTGTACCTCCCAAGGGCAAATTGCGTATTACCAGCGGTAAGCGCCACACTACTATTAAGTATGCAGAACTGGATAACTACAGCGGTGCGCGAGGTCAGCGTGGCCGTAAGTTGCCAAGAGGTTTTCAAAATGTCGGTCACGCAGCGTTGGAAAAGTAAAGCAATTGGCATTTGGTTTTGCTCATTAATTCTGTGTTTCATTGCCACTGCCGCAGTGTCAAACACAGAACACGCCGGGTTTGGAAAGAGCGTTCCGATACCCGATAGTATTGTGGCCAGCAGCAGTGGCAAGGGTATTGTTGCCGCCATGTTTTCATGTGAAACTGAACGTTATGCCCATGCTGTGTTGGGTGATGGAATTGAAGCTGGCTGCTTGATTGTGCTTGACGAATCAGACCGTTCTTTTACTATCGAATTACCCCAAACTCAAGTATTTGAAGATCTTGAGCCGCGCATTGCCGACATGAACGGCGATGGATTTAACGATGTGCTTGTTATTCGAAGTGATGAGTCTGCTGGGGCTGCGATTGCTATTTACCAGATCAAAAACGACGAAGTGGTCGAGCTGGCAGCAACCCCACCCATTGGAACACCTTTTCGATGGCTTGCCCCCGTAGGCATTGCAGACTTTAACAACGATGCGCAATTGGATATTGCCTATGTTCAAACACCTCACATAGGCGGCATTTTAAAAGTCTGGTCAATAATCGGAAATGAATTTGAGCAGCTTGCTGAACTGCGCGGTTTTTCCAATCACAGTATTGGTTCCAAACGTGTGTCTACCGCCAGGATTATCGACTATAACGACGATGGTGTAATGGATATTGCGCTGCCAGATCAGTCGCGCCAGAAAACAGTGTGGTTAACGCTTATTCCCGAATTGCGCGTATTGGATTCACAGCCGTATCGCCAGTCTTACTTCGACTAATCTGTCGATGATTTAGCCCTAATCTCGTTACCTACATCGAGTGTAGGATGTAGGAGGTTGGTTCAGTGCGTCTATCAGTCCATAACACTTCCAAAAAGTGAATTAACCCTCTAATTAACCCAAAATGCTGATGTGTTGACTAGCCGAAGCGTTGTAATGTTGCCTCACGCATATCTACTCTGATTAGTCATATGTAACGAGACATTGATCATGAACGACGCTAGCAATATTACGAAACTACTGAATGAATCGCGCAGCGATAAATCGCAATCGCTCGATGAATTGGTTGATCTGGTTTACGCTGAACTCTCGCGCAAGGCGAGTTATCTGATGCGCGCAGAGCGCAACAACCACACCTTGCAAACCCAGGCACTCGTGCATGAAGCTTACTTTCGAATGCTGGAATTACGCAAAATTGAATGGCAAGATCGTGAACACTTTTACACTGTCGCATCGACCATAATGCGACGAATATTAGTCGATCATGCACGTGCGCGTTCTGCACAGAGACGTCAGGGAGATGCAATCTGTATAACACTTGAGAACGTTGGCGATAGCTCGCCCGACATAGTCGATGTGTTGGCCCTCGATCATGCGTTGAACAAGCTTGCGGCTGAAGACATGGCTCAAGCCCGCATTGTCGAACTTCGGTATTTTGGTGGCCTTACTATCTCGCAAACCGCAAACGCTCTGGAATTATCACCTGCCACGGTCAAGCGCAAATGGTCGTTAGCGCAGGCATGGCTTTATCGAGAGCTACACCCAGCTGAATCATGAGCCAAAAGCCCACACACATGGAGCGTGTTGAGGAAGTTTTTACTGCAGTCCTTGAATATCCCGCGGAACAACGCCACGCTCAACTTCATTTACTTTGTGGTGAAGATAAAGAACTGGTATCCGAACTTGAGTCCTTACTTCATGCTGCTGAAAAAGCGCAAGGTTTTCTGTCTGTAGGACCGCTTGCCACATGCGGGGCAGACATGCCCGCACAAGACACCAGCGCAATTATTGGTCAACAAATTGATTCGTGGCGGATTTTACAGGAACTCGATAGCGGTGGCATGGGTATCGTGTTTCTGGCCGAACGCAATGATGGGCACTACCAACAGCAAGTCGCAATCAAACTGGCTAAGTTAGGATTAACATCGAGCGAAATGTTAGAACGGTTTCATACCGAGCGACAAATTCTCGCCAACTTGCGTCATCCCAATATCGCACAGTTGCTCGATGGTGGTACCGGACCGGATGGTCACTCTTACCTGGTTATGGAGTATGTACAAGGCGTCTCCATTGACAACTGGTGTGACTCAAATTGTCAATCGATTAGTCAGATACTGCAACTGATGCTACCGGTATGCGATGCAGTGAGCTATGCACATAGAAATCTGATTGTGCACTGCGATCTAAAACCATCCAATATTCTGGTCAGTGAAGGCGTTCCGAAATTGCTGGACTTTGGCATTGCGACGCTGTTGGCCCCCACACACGTACCAGAAACATCGGTGTATACACAGCAATCGGATTCTTCTACCCTGATGACACCCACCTTTGCATCACCAGAGCAAATAAAGGGTGAACCGATTTCCACTGCAACCGACATCTATGCTTTTGGCGTCGTACTATATCGTTTGTTGTCTGGCCACTATCCTTACTCAGTTACGGGAGTAAGCCGTTCAGAACTTGCGAATGCCGTGCTCAGTTTCGATGTTTGCCCTCCCAGTGCAAAGGCTGGTAAAGAAAGAAAAGCACAGTTGCAGGGTGACCTGGACAATATAGTTATGAAGGCGCTGGCTAAAGATCCGCAGCAACGCTACACATCGATACAGGCTTTATCCAACGACATACAGCAATACATTGCGGGATTTCCCGTTAGCGTTACACCCAATACCTGGTGGTATCGTTGTCGCAAATTTACCTTGCGTAATAAGTGGGGCGTCGCACTTACAGCTGTAGCTGCTTTGTCATTGTGGGCAGGTAGTGTTTTCAGTGTTTGGCAATGGCGAATTGCGATGGACAAACAAAACCTTGCTGAAGAACGCTTTGCTGATGTTCGCAATATGATCAATACTTTGGTCGACGAGTTGCCGAAAACCATGGCGTCACAGCCTGGCTCTACCCAATTGCGAGTGCAATTACTTGATCAGGGAATCACGAAACTGGATGAGCTGGTCAATAGCCAATCTGATAACGATGATTTAATGCGTGAACTAACAATTGCCTACCAACAACTGGGGAGTCTGCAGGGTTATCCTGCCAGCGTCAATTTGGGAGAGCCATTAAAAGCGGCAGCTACCTACGAAAAATCACTGGCCTTGCAGTACCGGTTACAAAAAAAATACCCCGACGATATGCAGCTCGCTGTCGAAATTGCTAAAAACTACAATGCGCTTACGTTGATCTATTTTGGTGCGCTTGGTGAAGCTGACATTGGATTTGAATACGTCGATAAATGCCAATCTAT
>CALIMV010000222.1 GCA_938045275.1 uncultured Granulosicoccaceae bacterium | reverse complement strand
CAGTTTTGGCTATTGTCAGCATGATACTGGCAGCCCTTTCTCCGTGGGCTGTAGCTGGTGGCATTTACAAATCGATAGACAGCCAGGGTAACGTCGTTTTTACCGACCAACCGTCCGAAGATGCTGAACCGATCAACAGCGAAGCCATCAGGCAACAACACGCTCGCCATTCGGAATCCAACGACGCACAGTCGCCATTCGAAGATGACGACGACGATGAGGGAGACGATGACGACAACGAATATGAGAATGCCAACCTGCCTTCACAACTGTTGGTTGCGCCCGAGCCGGTTAAACCGCCTAAGCACACGGCTACAGAAACCGAAGAACCCGCCAATCATCTCCCGATAGCAAGAGTTGAAATCCTGACCCCAGAGCAAAACACAAGCGTGCACGACCCATTAGGTCAGATTTGGGTAGAAGTGCAATCGTATCCAACATCGATCAGCAGATCAGGTTTAACTGCACAACTCTGGATGGACGGAAACTTAGTAACCAGCGACCGGAGCACCGTGCTAAAGTTGCCTCCACCTGCACATGGAACGCATGTGTTACAGGTGAAGCTGGTTGATAAAAAAGGCCGACTTTTTCACCAGTCTCGAGCGATAAATATCCACGTTAAATACAGATCTGCCAAGCAGTAGATTGAACCGATGAAGGGCGCTGTTTCAGCAAATGGACTATTCAATCAGAATGGCGACATTGGACGATGTCGATGCCATCGTTTCAATAATGCCCCGCCTTGCCGATTTCAATATCCCTAAAAATCGCAACCCCGATCACCTGTGGCAAGGCGATGTAAACATGCTGCATGAGTGGGCCAATGGCCAACGTAATGATATGGCTGTGTGTGTTGCCTGTACCGCCAACGGAGTTGCGGGCGTAGCCATGTTATCGATGCGCAAAGAATTGCTCAGTGCAGAACCAAGCGCGCATCTGGAAGTGTTGGCCCTTGAAAAGTCAGCTGAAGGACATGGCATTGCAACGGCATTAATGGATGAAGTTGACAGGCTTGCCAAAGATCGCGGTGCAAAATCAATCACACTGCATGTGTTCGCCAATAATACAAAGGCTCGGGCTCTGTACGAACGTAAAGGATTTGAAGGCGAACTGATTCGCTGCATAAAACATTTAACTTGATTGTGTCGATCACCTCCAATATTTGCACCATTATTGTGCATTGAAATCGTCTAATGCATTATTATAGTGCGAATCCGATTATCATAGAAAACCTGCGATTTTTACTAAGTATTTGTTTTTATTATATTTAGTTGCAGCCCAAAGCGCACCATATCACACTATTTATTGGGTTCAAGAATTGCACCAGAGATGATGCAATGAGCACCAAACTAGACACTAACAGCGAATTCGCACTGCTCGATCAATTATCCACGTCTGTGATGCTATTGGACGATGGTCTACGTATTCTGTACCTCAACGCGGCGGCAGAGCAGCTGTTCAGCGCCAGTATGGCCCGCACCCTGGGCAAACGACTCGTTCAGGTTGTCAATCTGTCAGATGCCCTGCTTGCCCGCTTACGTGAAGCGATAGACAGTGGCCAACCTTTTACTGACCGGCAGTCGATTATTGAACCGCATGGCCTTGAACCAAAAGTTGTTGATATCGCGATCACGCCGCAACTGACTGAAAACCAGCAACGTGGTTTGTTGATTGAAATCGAAGCGCTGGACCGACCACTGCGCATAGCGAAAGATGAAGCTATCCTGGCTCAACAGGAACACGCGCGCTCGCTGCTGCGTGGGCTTGCCCACGAAATCAAGAATCCGCTTGGCGGCATCCGAGGTGCTGCGCAATTGCTGGAAAAACAGCTTGGCAACCCTGAACTCCATGACTACACCAGCATCATTATTCAAGAAGCAGATCGACTCCGTGCGTTAATTGATCGAATGTTAGGGCCAGTAACAAAGCCTGCACGGGAGGTGGTCAACATTCATGAAGTATTGGAGCACGTGCGCAAGATCACCAAAGTGGGTGCCCCACCACACGTCGACATAACATTCGACTACGACCCAAGTATCCCGGAATTCTACAGTGATCGAGGTCGTTTAATACAGGTACTACTGAACATTGCCGCCAACGCCATCAATGCCGTTGGCGAGGTTGGCAACATCGTGTTCCGTTCACGTGTTGTCAGTAGTTTCACCATTGGTGTCCAACGTCACCCTCTGGTTGTTGCTATTGAGATACGCGACGATGGCCCCGGTGTTCCGACCGAACTACGTGATCAAATTTTTTATCCAATGGTTTCAGGAACAGACATTGGCACAGGACTCGGACTGTCTATAGCGCAATCCATCATGAATCAACTTGGTGGATTAATTGAGTGCAGAAGCGAACCGGGGGATACCGTTTTCACGGTGTTGGCCCCACTGGAGATACTATGAATGACGAATACGTCTGGGTTATAGATGACGATAAATCGATTCGCTGGGTACTGGAAAAAGCATTAAAGCAAGCCAATATGGCCGTCACCACATTCGAATCGGCTGATGAAGCCTTGCAACTGATTCGTGACAACGCTATCCCGCCCAATGTCGTTATCAGCGATATTCGCATGCCAGGCTCAGATGGGCTTTCTTTACTCAAGCAGCTAAAAGCAGTACATCCAGACTTGCCAGTCTTGATAATGACGGCTTATTCCGATTTGGACAGCACAGTAACAGCCTTTGAAGATGGCGCATTCGAGTACATTGCCAAACCATTTGATGTTGACAGCGTAATCGAGCGCACACAACGTGCCTGCCAACTCAAACGTGATCAACCACAACGCACTAACGCAAGCACCAGCAAAGTACCGTCACACGAACAAACCGACGAACTGATTGGCGATGCGCCAGCAATGCAATCGGTATTTAAAGCCATCGGTCGTTTGAGCAAGTCCAAGATTACCGTCATGGTCAATGGCGAATCAGGTACGGGTAAAGAGTTAATTGCAAACGCATTGCATCGGCATAGCCCACGCTCAGACAAACCCTTTGTTGCTCTAAATATGGCCGCCATTCCGCACGACTTAATGGAGTCTGAGTTGTTCGGTCATGAAAAAGGCGCTTTTACCGGTGCGCAATCAATGCGGGTTGGTCGATTTGAACAATCCGATGGTGGCACCCTGTTTCTCGATGAAATAGGAGATATGCCAGCGACACTACAAACTCGCCTGCTAAGGGTTCTGGCCGATGGCCAATTTTACAGAGTAGGTGGACACACCCCCATCAAAGTCGATGTCAGAATCATAGCCGCAACCCATCAAAACCTTGAAGCGTTGGTTGAGAAGAAATTGTTTCGAGAAGACCTGTTCCATCGCCTTAATGTGATACGCATAGAAGCTCCACCACTTCGTGAACGGCGTGAAGATATTCCCATGCTATTGAATCACTTTCTGGAAAAAGCGGCGGTTGAATTAAACGAAACCCCAAAAACCATGTCGGCAGAGTTTAAGGCGTATATCACGGCACTGCCCTGGCCTGGCAACGTTCGACAATTACAAAACACAGCACATTGGCTAACTGTTATGGCGAGCAATAACACGCTGGAAGTAGCCGATCTGCCAAAACAGGACCAGGAGCTGCCTACTCAAGTCGACAGCAATTGGGAAGCCGGATTTCGGCAATGGGCCAACAAAGCACTACACGATGGCGAAATCAACTTGCTGCCCACCGCTACCAGCACCATGGAGAAAATACTGATTCAGGTTGCGTTGAACAAAACGCAAGACAAGCGACAAGAGGCAGCCCGACTACTTGGGTGGGGACGTAATACGTTGACCCGAAAGATTCGCGAGCTGGAGTTGGATTAGGCTGTTTTTTGGCCGGGTAAATGGATTACCTTCAACCAGTATCAAGTCTAATTAGTGCCAAGTTCAATGAGAGTTTCAATGTCATTGAACGATGCAGCGGTTTCAAACGCTTCGAATGTGCCGTGTTCCAACATGGCTTTCGATGCATTGATCATGCTACCTATTGCCGTACGCGCCAGCGATGAACCTACACTGACACGTTTTACACCGCATTGCTCCAGCTGGCTGGTAGACACACCGCGTACTGCAATACCGGCAACAACATTGACAGGCCTGGTAACAGAATCACAAATAGTTTTAATGGCATCGATATCCGGCAGACCAGGCGCATAAAGTACGTCTGCACCAACACTCTCGTAGCCTTGCAACCGGGCAATGGTGTCTTCAAGATCGGGACGCCCATGCAAGTAATTTTCGGCGCGCGCGGTTAATGTAAAAGGAAAATCGAGTGTCGCTACCGCCTCTGCAGCGGCAGCAATACGTTCAATTGCAAATGCCCGATCATAGATGGGTTTACCAGCGACTCCGGTGGTGTCTTCAATGGTACAACCAACCAGCCCCACTTCTGCCGCAGCGAAAATTGTTTTTTTAACTTCCTCTGGGGCATCACCATAGCCGTTTTCAAGATCAGCGGAAACAGGCAGACTTGTGGCTTGTACAATGTCTTTGGCATGCTGCAACACGTCGTCGCGTTGCATGATACCTATCCTGTCCAGCTTACCCTGGGAAAAAGCGTAGCCTGCACTGGTGGTAGCCAGCGCCTCGAACCCGAGACCCGCCAACATTTTCGCAGAACCAACATCCCATGGATTCGGCAGCACAAACAATCCTTTGCGCTCATGCAGGCTTTTGAATGTCTGTGCTTTTTCCAGCTGGGAGGTCATAAAATATAAGTATCGGAATATAAGTATCGGTTTTTTTAGTCTCGAAGTACGCCGGCGCAATTAGCATGACCGGCTGCAACATCCCATTGTCCGTCTTTTGTGCACGCCGTTTGATAGGCACGATGAACTCGAAAACGACCGCTAGCCGGTTTGCCATCATCAAGTTTATTGTCAAGCTGAGAAAGTATACTGACCGGGATTTGTTCACCGGTGTATATTTCATGCGCTAATCCTTCCACATCGGCCGCTTGAGCACTGTAGCTGATTTTATAGTAGCCGTTAAACGGATTTTGAGGACATGTGCCAGGAGCGCATGTCATGTCGGATGCACTACCGGTCGCATTTTGAGCGCCATCAAAACTACCGGGTATGAATCCGGCCAAAGCCATCTGTTGCCATACACCAGCACGTTCCTGTCCATCGTCGATACGGCCATTACCGTTGCCCTGGGTAGACGCACTATCGATTTGCGACTGCGCATTTGAGAAGTCACCTGGAATGGAGCGATAACGTTCCTGAAACGAATACCATGCTGTACGGATACCAGACACATCGGTAGACAATGAACGAACTCGAGCCGAATCGATCAGGGCCTGGCCCTTAAATACACCGCCAAGAATCAGACCAATGATAATCAGCACTATGGCCATTTCGACCAGAGTGAATCCACTTTGTATTTTATTGGGCTGCCTTTGCGGCAGTTCACTCGCTAGCTTCTTATGGGGTAGCTTAGTGGGCAAGTTAGCAAGCGGCGCGTTGGCCGCGTAATCGGGCAAATCGTGCTCGGACAAATCGTAATCGGACAATTCGTAATCGGACAATTGATGAGTGAACCCGCCTGTTCGATCCGTTGACAGGCCAGTTGGTAATTTTTGCGACAATTTCGTATGAGTCATGGGTGTACCTCCTTGACGTAATGACAGTGTTGTTAGAACTGCGCGATTCCTTCGCACCGCAATAGTTTCTGCCATCGGAGATGAAATAGCAATAGTCTCTTTTAACTTATCTTTCAGCACAGCTTACGCAATAATTAGCCGGTATTAATATTGAAATTATATGAACAAAATTTTGTGACTAAAATTTTAACATCACTAAAACGGCGCGCTACGCGGCACACGTGGAAAAGGGATCGCATCGCGAATATTTTCCATTCCGGTAACATAAGTAACCAGTCGTTCAAACCCCAGGCCGAAGCCAGCGTGTGGCGCGGTACCGTAACGACGCAAGTCGCGATACCACCCCAGATGCTCCAGCAGGTCGTTCTCGTTCAGTCGCGCATCCAGGTAATCCAATCGCTCCTCACGTTGACTACCACCAATAATTTCACCAATTCCAGGGGCTAGAACATCCATGGCTGCAACGGTTTTTTCATCATCGTTGAGCCGCATATAGAACGCTTTAATTTCCTTGGGGTAGTTCATTAGAACGATTGGTCGTCCGACATGTTCTTCAGCCAAAAAACGTTCGTGTTCTGATTGCAAATCCAATCCCCAACTTACCGGAAACTCAAATTTCTTATTCGCTGACTTTAAAACCTCAATAGCATCGGTGTAATCCATGCGTTCGAAATCGGCGTTAACAACGCCTTGCAAACGCGTGAGTGCCTCTTTATCTACTCGCTGGGCAAAAAAAGCCATGTCACTCTCACACTCATCAAGAACAGCGTTAAACAGGTATTTTAAAAAATCCTCAGCAAGTGCTGCGTTATCGATAAGATCGGCAAACGCCACCTCTGGCTCTATCATCCAGAATTCAGCCAGATGGCGACTGGTGTTCGAGTTTTCAGCACGAAACGTTGGACCAAATGTATAAACCTTCGACAATGCCAATGCATAAGCTTCGGCGTTCAGCTGACCAGAAACGGTTAAAAACGCTTCGCTACCAAAAAAATCCTGATTAAAATCGACTTCGCCTTTGTCATTACGTGGCGTGTTTACCATGTCCAGCGTGCTTACACGG
>CALIMV010000221.1 GCA_938045275.1 uncultured Granulosicoccaceae bacterium | reverse complement strand
GAGTGGGATGCTAATCAGGTACTCTCCAATTATACGTTTGCGTTAAACGACACTTCCAATAATTTTGAAATTGATAACAACACTGGTGAAATAACAGTAGCTGCCACCAGTACTCTGGACTACGAAACTCAGCAAACGCATAACATCGACATAACCGTGACTGATGCCTCTGGCCAGAGTTATTTGGAAACGATGACGATCGATATCGACAATGGAATTGAGCCGACTCAAACTGTACCGGGTGCCCAGACTATCGCTGAAAACGATGTACTCACATTCAGTTCTGGAAATGGCAATACCGTAACGGTTAGCGATACCGTTGCGGAATTAGATTCACGGTTGCAAGTTTTTATATCAGTCAACGACGGTGTTTTGAATCTATCACAGACTACGGGATTATCGATTCTGGGCGGTAGTAATGGTACGAGATTCATGACGATTCATGGAACTGAGTCAGATATAAATGCCGCATTTGAAGGTATGACGTTCACCCCAGATACAGGTTATACAGGCGTAATAACACTGAATGTCACTACATCGCTTGGCGCTGACATGGTTGGGTATTACACCTTTGAAGGCGGTAACGCAGTAGATCAAAGCGTTGGGCTTTCTCAGAACGGTACCATGAGCAATGGTGCATCAACGGTGATTGATGGTGTACGTGGTGAAGTATTGAGTCTTGATGGTTTGGATGATTTTGTTGATCTCTCTTCCAGTACATCCAGTTTCTCCAGCTTAAACGAGGGCACTATTTCCGGCTGGATAAAATCCACAGGGACTAATCAAACACTATTTTCAATTTCTGACACCGCAGATTTCGACAGCTACGCAATATTGTCCATTGGCAGTGCAGGCCACCTTACTTACGTGGTAGCCGAGAATGGTGTATTCCAGACCGCCGTATACAATAGTGGCAAGCTAATCAACGATGGCAATTGGCACCACGTTGCAGTCACTGTTGACTCAAACGGTAATACACTGTTCGTAGATGGACAGGCGATAACTGCCGGTAATTTAACGTATCAAGCCGGCGATTCGTCCACGCAGCATTTTTTTAGTAGTGTCGCTGACGCGGATGCAATGGCAATTGGTTACAACCAGGGTGCAGGTAGCCCTAGGTGGCATACAGCCGGGAGCATTGACGATACTCGCATTTATTCCCGTGCACTTTCAGCGCAGGAAATTGAGGCATTGTTTGCTGATCAGGTCAGCACCAGTGATGTTGTGACCATCACTGTTCAGTCTGTTAACGATGCACCGACATTTTTTGTTGGAGACGGTGTTATTACCAATTTCCCATCGAGCGTTGCTGACTATGCGGCAGATGTACTGCTGCAGGCAGACGACAAGATCGTTGTAGTGGGTGCTGCAAATGATGGTTCAGGACAAGAGGTTGCGGTTACACGTTTTTTAAATGATGGAACATTAGATACAACGTTCGGTACAGGTGGACTCGTTACCAATGCGTTTGGTACCACTGACAATGTTCAGGCCGGAGCATTGCAGGCAGACGGAAAAATACTGATCGCTGGTACTACTAACAGCGAGTCATTAATAGCGCGTTTTAACGCTGATGGTTCTATCGACACATCTTTTGACGTCGATGGTTTTTCGACATTTAACCTTGCTACCTCATCTATAGATTCTTTTAAAGACATTACAGTACAAGCTGACGGGAAAATAGTTGCTGTTGGCTATGCCAATAATACTACTGAAGAAACCACTGTAGTGCGGCTTAATACTGATGGAAGTCTCGACACGAGTTTTAATGGCACCGGCATCCATATACTGAGCGTCGGTCCTGGTGATGATCATTTGAATGCAGTAACTGTCGATAACTCAAACCGAATTGTTGCAGTTGGAAGCACGTTCAACGGTGTCAATGACGACATCCTGGTTATGCGATTTGATACAGACGGTACTTTGGATGCAACGTTCGATGGTGATGGAATGTTTTCGCACGACCTATCTGGTGATTTCGATGCCGCAACGGCAATAGCGATTGATTCAGCTGGTCGGCTTGTTTTGGGTGGAATGACAGTGATGGCCGACTCCGATTCTTTTGCAATGCGTCTACTTGCAAACGGTAGTCTGGATACTTCGTTCAACAGCACGGGCAGTAATATTATTTCTGCGGGGGTACCTTTTGAAGATATAACTGACCTTGCGATTCAAGCTGATGGGAAAATTGTTCTGGCCGGTAGCGCTTACACACCTGCCGGAATAAACGATATTTCTGTTATTCGCTTAACAGAGGGCGGAATACTGGATGTTACTTTCGATGGTGATGGCAAAATTCGACTACCTGTCGGTACAGCCACGGACGACGTCAGCGCTGTAGCCATTGATCCGGTTGGCAACATAGTTGTCACTGGCAGAACTGATGCTGCTACAAGCGGTTTTCATCTCTCACGTTTTGACTCTACCGGGCTACTGGACCCTAGTTTTGAACCTGTAAACACGCTCGATAACAACCCATCATATATTGAAGATAGTTCTGCAGTCGTGCTTGATGGCGATGTGAAAATTTTTGACGAAGAGTTAACATCGATTGATAGTTTCGATGGTGCAACGCTAACGTTGGTTCGAAATGGCACTGCTAGTATTGACGATCAATTTATAGCTGCTACGACAGGAACGCTGGGTGCGTTGTCAGAAGGTAGTGCTTTGAATGTAGGCGTTGTTACCATTGGAACAGTTACAACGAACTCGTCAGGCACCTTAGTATTGAGTTTCAATGCAAATGCGACCAATGCACTTGTCAATGAGGCAATGCAACAGATCGCGTATGAAAACCTGAGCAGCACTCCACCTGCAAGTGTACAAATAGACTGGTTATTCGACGACGGTAATAATGCAAGCGCGCAGGGCAGCGGAGGAAATTTGAGCGCGACTGGTAGCACGACCGTTAGTATCACACCAGTTTATAACCCTGACATCATTATTTCCGTTCCAGTACTGACACCCGCAATTGAACAGTCGCAGGTGAGTCAGTCAACAGCTTATAGTGAAGGTACTGCGTTGTCGCGGTCTATTGCCAGCGATGCAGTTGGTAACTATGTGGTTGTGTGGACAAGTGATACGGGTGGTGATCAAAACATATTAGCTCGTCAATTTGACGCCGCTGGCAATGCGCTTGGCGATGAGTTTATCGTAAACACCACGACGGCTGGGTTTCAGTCCTATGCTTCTGTTGCAGTCGACGATGCGGGAAACTTTGTCGTCGTGTGGAGCGGCAACGGTGCTGGTGATAACGACGGCATATTTATGCGGCGTTTTGATTCAACTGGGGTTGCACAAGGGGCCGAATCGCTTGTTAATTCAACAACAGCCGGCACGCAGCAGATCCCATCGGTGTCCTTGGCTGGTAACGGAGATTTTATCGTTGTCTGGTTTGGTACTGGGCCAGGTGATGCGACAGGTATTTTCGGGCAGCGTTTTGATTCAGCAGGTGCATCGCTCGGTGGCGAATTTGCCGTTAACTTGACCACGGCGAGCAATCAAAACTACCCTAGAGTTTCATCAGCCACTGATGGCAGCTTTATTGTTGTATGGCAAAGCAATAGTCAGGATTCAGGTGCAACAGACGGAATTTACTATCGTCGCTTCGACAATACAGGTGTAGCCCTAACAGGAGAAATACTGGTTAATACGACCGTCCTAAATGACCAATTACTGCCATCAATAGACATTAACCGCTCTGGTGAATTTGTGATTGCATGGCGCGATGATGGTCAAGTCGGCGGTATTTATGCTCAACTTTACAACGCGGACGGTTCTGCACGCGGCGGAGAAATTCAAGTTGCTGATGCTGTTGGTGTAACAAATTATCCACAAATCGCCATCGACAACAATGGTGATTTTGTCGTTACTTATACAGATAGCAGCATCGAGGGCGATGACTGGGGCATAACTGCTCGACGGTTTGATCGCAATGGAGTGGCTCTTTCGACTGAAATTTTAGTTAACTCTACAACATTGAGTGGTCAGGAATACTCGTCCATTACAACGAGCAGTGAAGGGCAATTTGTCATCGTCTGGACTGACTGGAATACGGCAACGGTTGAAAGTCGCCGTTTCGGCGCATTCACGAGTGAAAATGGTGATACGGCTTCTTTTAATGTTGTTCTGAAAGAACCGCCAACAACTGATGTTACTGTACCGCTTGCCATACCCGATGGAACTGAGGGTCTGCTGTCCACAACAACGCTGACTTTCACTACATTGGATTGGGACACCCCGCAAACAGTGACTGTAACGGGTTTAGACGACGCATTAAGCGATGGCGATATTAGCTATACGGTCCTAGTGAATCCGGCTACCAGTGCTGATGCAGGCTATAACGGTTTGGATGCAGATGATGTCACTATTGTCAATCTTGATAACGACCCTGCATTGGATTTGGATGCTGATGATTCAGCGGCGGTTGGCGTCAACTATGTTGCTAATTGGGTTGAAGGCGGTGGTGCTGTATTGGTTGCAGATACCGATGCAACACTAACCGACCCAGACAGCGCCAACTTGATGCAGTTAACTGTGTCTATCAGCAACCTACTGGATGGAGTAGAAGAGGTGCTAGCTGCAAACACAGCTGGTACTGCAATCATAGCCAACTACGATTCTGGCCTGGGCGTGTTGACCTTGTCTGGTACTGATACGCAGGCAAATTATGAGCAAGTCCTACGAACAATTAGCTATGATAATTCATCCGATACGCCAAACACGACA
Source organism: uncultured Granulosicoccaceae bacterium (assembly GCA_938045275.1). GTDB lineage: Bacteria > Pseudomonadota > Gammaproteobacteria > Granulosicoccales > Granulosicoccaceae > Granulosicoccus. The sequence continues at coordinate 3,289 of CALIMV010000221.1, read as the reverse complement.
CCACGGTCCATCACTTTAGTGGCCAGTGATGGAACTAATACCAGTTCCGTGGCAACAACAACTATTAATATTGCTGCTACTAATGACGCTCCGGTAATTTCTACTATCAATTTACTTGTTAATGGAGATCTTGAAACAGGTGATCTGTCCGGTTGGGTAACCACCGGCACTGTCAGTAATTCAGGGAATGCAATACGCTTTGGTGAATTAGATGCGCCAGGTCCGCATTCTGCATCTCAGTCTTTTGCAACGGTTATAGGAAAAACCTATGAACTGACCTTTAACTATCGAGATGACAGTGCATCGAAGAGTCAAACGCTGCAAGCTATCGTTGCTAGTGGAGGAGAAGTATTAAACATAAATAGAATTAGCTCTCTATCGGGTACAACGTTTAGCTCGGCCACTTATTCCTTTGTTGCTAACTCGACGACCAGTACGCTGACCTTCACAGATATTTCAGCGGACACAAACTCTGTTGACGGATATATTGACAATATAGCGGTGACTGAGAGACCTGTATTCACTGCAATCACTGAAGATGATGTCAACAACCCTGGTAATACAGTTGCGTCACTAATCGCAAGTGTCAGTGGAGATCTAATATCTGACGCGGACGGCGACCCTGAAGGCATTGCAATAACCTACGTTTCGTCTGCTTTTGAATATTCAATTGATGGTGGTGCCGTTTGGACCAGCATAGATTCGGTATCAATTTATAATGCTTTATTACTGCGATCATCAGATCTGGTTCGGTTTTCACCCAACTCGATAACAGGTCAAAGCGAAACTATTAGATTTCGTGCCTGGGATCAGACATCTGGTGTTTTTGGTGACTACGCGAGTACTTTTTTCAATGGTGGATCCTCGGCATTTTCCACAGAAATAATTCGCAGTTCTATTGAAACTGCGTCACTAAATGACGCGCCTACATTTGGCTCTGTAGGCGGGTATTCAGTGGCTAATGTACCTGGTGGCTATAATCAAAATGCAGCATCGCTTGTACTGTCAGACGGTAGTGTTTTAATTACCCCATATAACGAAGCATATAACACTGTTGTTGCCAAGCTTGGTCCTGATGGGGAATTAGATCTTGCATTTGGAAATGCTGGTTACTTTGAAGAATCGGCAGCAGATTATATTGAAGGAATTGTTGAGCAGGTAGACGGAAAAATACTGGTAGCAGGTTTTGCTGGCTCCGATATCGCGGTCGTTAGATATAACCCAGATGGAACGCTCGACAGTACTTTTGGGGTTGGCGGACTTGTACTTACGGCGGTTGGCGGTGACGATGAAGCTTACGGCATCACTGTTCAGTCAGATGGAAAAATCGTTGTAGTTGGTGCGGCTGGGTCGGACTCATTCATTCTGCGCTATAACACCGATGGCACATTAGACACTACATTCGATACGGATGGAATCGTTTCAGTTAATTTGGGTGGAACATATGAGCGGTTGGCTAAGGTCCAGATTCAGCCTGATGGCAAAATACTCACTGTTGGTGAGTCACATGTCATTCGTTTAAACACCGATGGTACTTACGACACCACGTTCGACACCGACGGCATTCTTGCAGTTGGTCACAGGTCCAACGGACTAATACTACAAAGTGATAACAAAATCGCTGTAACCGGATTCTTAGGTGATGATGTTGTTGTTAGTCGGTTCAATTCAGATGGGTCGATTGACTCGGGCTTCGCTACTGGCGGTACTTTTACTTTGCAGACACCAGCCGTTGTTGAAGCTTATGGAATAAATATTATTCAGCAATCAGATGGGAAACTGGTTATTGGTGGGACCGCGGCTACCAGTGGAGAATTCGGGTGGGAATGGTTGGTTTTTCGCTTGAATAGTGACGGCACATTAGATACAACATTCGGCGAGAACGGCGCGTGGTTGATGGGTCGCACATTTGATTACAGTGACGCTTACTCACTTTCAATTTATAACGTTGGTGGAAGTGAAAAAATTGTGGTAGGTGGCTACGCAAGTTTATTTTCTTGGTCCGAAGCCATGGTTGTTCGATTGAATAATGACGGAACGCTGGATTCAACTTTGCAATCCGGTCTGCTTGATGGAAATCCCACTTACATAGAAAATGGTGCACCGGTTGTCCTGGATGCCAATGTACAAATATTTGACCGAGAGCTTGACAAGTTACAGGATTATGGTGGAACGACCTTAATCTTGGAACGTTCTTCGGCTGCTAATGCCGATGATGTATTCAGTGCAACTAATCTGCTGAGTGCATTGAATGAATCGGGCAGTCTTATCTATGATGGAAATACAATTGGGAGTGTTACAACCAACAGTGGTGGTACATTGGTGCTGTCTTTCTCTTCCACGGTAGAAAGAAATTCAGTTGCAGGTGTGATGCAATCAATTGCGTACAGCAACCTAAGTGAAAATCCACCAGCAAGTGTTCAGATCGACTGGGTATTTGATGATGGAAACACAATCGGTGCGCAGGGCAGTGGAGGAGCTTTACAAGCTACCGGAAACACAATTGTTAATATTACTCCAATCGATGATCCTGCGGTTATCAGCGGCGATATAAGTTACACCGGTAACGAAGGCGACGCCGTGACTGGCACAATGATAGCGACCGATGTGGAAGGCTTGACCGATGGTACAGTCTTTACTGTAACAACAGCAGCAGCCAATGGCACAGCGTTGATCAACCCGGCAAGCGGTATGTGGACTTTTACACCGACCGATACCAATTGGTTCGGCAGTGATAGTTTCATTGTTACGGTAACCGATGACCTGGGCGGCACAACCACTCAGGTTGTTAATATAACGCTCGCCAATGTGGATGATGCGGCTATCATTGCCGGTGATGTAAGTTACACCGGCAACGAAGGGGACGCTGTAACTGGCACAATGACGGCGACCGATGTGGAAGGCTTAACTGATGGTACCGTCTTTACGGTTACCACGGCAGCTACCAATGGTGCAGCAGCGATCAACCCGGCAACCGGAGCATGGACTTTCGCACCGATCGATGCGAATTGGTTCGGCAGTGATAGTTTTGTCGTTACTGTCACGGATGACCTGGGCGGCACAAGCACTCAGGTTGTCAATATAACGCTCGCCAATGTCGACGATGCTGCAGTGATCGCCGGCGATGTTAGTTACATCGGCAACGAAGGAGGTTCTGTCACTGGCACAATGACAGCGACCGATGTGGACGGTTTAACCGATGGTACGGTCTTTACGGTAACGACGGCAGCTACCAATGGTACTGCAGCGATCAACGCGGCAACCGGTTTGTGGACTTTCACACCGTCCG
>CALIMV010000220.1 GCA_938045275.1 uncultured Granulosicoccaceae bacterium | reverse complement strand
ATGTGCGCCAGTGTTTGCAGCGTTTTACCCAGTCCCATGTCGTCGGCGAGAATGCCGTTAAATTGGTACTCGGCGAGGAAGCTTAGCCAACCCGTACCATCAAGTTGATAGGGTCGCAGATGAGCTTCCAGTGTTTTTGGCATCTCCGGATTTTCGATGCCCTCGAATGAATGCAGTTTGTCGGATAATTTGAATAGCTCTTTTGCACCGTGCCAGCGTACGTTCAATCCGGATTCCTGCCAGTGCTGCTCAAGGTTTTCAAGGCTGGTTACCCGTTGGCGGGGTAGTCTGAGCTTTTCGCTTTGAGAAGGGTCATCGAACAGTTCGAGCAGGGTGTCTGCAACCGGTGCAAATACCTCCGGTGCAACTTCGAGCCATTGCCCGCTTTCTGCCTGCAATAAAATGGATTGATCACGGGTGTCTGATTGCAACCATTCAATAACCAGCGGTAGCAAGTCAAACATCTGATTTTCATGCGTTAGCTGCAAAGCCATATCAAACCAGCTGGAGGTGCTGTCGCTCAGTGTTGCCTCAATCGTGGTTACGGGAGTGAAATCCAGATCAAATGGTTCTCGACATTGTACTTTCCAACCTTCGGCTTCCAGAGCGCTTCTATCTGCCAATAGAGAGTGCCACGCCCGGGCGATAGACTGCACATCTTTGGCACGTGGTTTGCGATCTGCGCGGGAAAAGAAATTGGGGTCGCTTTGCATTGCTGATTCAAATTCGGTGAAGCGCTTGCCAAATTCAACAGCAAACCGGGTTTCCGCTATCAGGTCTCGGGTTAGCATCAGCGGGTTGCCATCTGAGGTTTTGCCCTCAAGCGTGGCTTCTGCTTCCATGCCGTCAAACGGCAACAAATACTCGCCATAACGAAAACGAATGGATGCGTAAAATTCGCGAATATCCGCGCTGTCTTCACGCGATTGCAATACCAGTAATGGCTCGGGTGGTACATCCACGCGAACAAAATTCGGCTCTACCGGCAGTGGCAAGGAAGCATCAGGCATTCGCGATGCCAGATAATTGCTAACCGCTTGTGCATGTGCTTCAGGTAGTTCTGGTGCATTGACCAGGTTGGCAAGCACGCCGGAAGAGGGAACATCATGCAGGGGGCCTGCGCGCATGGTATCGATGTCTATATACCAGGGTGGATCGGCAGGTATGATTTCCCAGTTTTTCGTGTCAGGCAGGACAATGTCGAGTTTGAGCGACGATTCACCCGAGCTGGACCAGTCGAATTCCAGACTCTTTGTATCACCTATTTGTAAGGGCGTTTCTCGGCTGTTACCCCAATAGCAACGGTTGGTGGTTAGCAATTTGCCCATGATCAAGTGGCCAATATCGCCATCGATAGTCAGCGTTCTGTAGGTAAAGTCAGCATGCCGTCCAACGGCAAGTTCCAGAATGGCGCGATCGCTTGCAAGCACCCATTCAGGATGGTGATAATGGCCGTGGTATCTATACGGGGTTTCTTTACCGTAACCACCTCGTTTCAACAGGCGACTTTGCAGTATTTCCAAAGTGATACCTGTTTTTCCTTGAGTGAGTGCATTGCTATCGAGTTGATAGAAAAGCAACGGTTCTCCAGGCTCATGGTGTTCCTGACGTGACGACCCCCGCTTACCCTGCTCAACCAACTTCTGCAGCCATCGATTAACAGCACGCAATGCTTGATCGTCGGCGGTTGGCTTGGCGGATTGCTTGTCAATCCAGCAAAGTAACGCCGCTGCAACGTGTTTGCAATTGTAGTGGACCGGGCAGGAGCACTCGCCATCGAGCCGGTGAGCGGCAATCAGGGTGCGCTGCTGGTATGGCTCGCTCTCTGAGCCCTGCACCGTGCTGTAGAGAACGCTGCCTTCGCTAATCCAGTCGAGTTCCTTAACTGCACCACTGGTTTTGTAAACACGCCCGCGCGAGGTGGCTACTGAACCGCAAAGCTCAATAACATCATCAAAATTTATAACGCGTGGCGGGATGTTCACTGGCCGATTGTACCTTTTATAAGACCGGATTTTGTCCATTCGGGAAACTTAAATTATTGCGCTTGAGAAGACAGACACTTTCACTGTGCACAAACTCGGCCTTTCAGCAAAATGCGATGTGTTGCAGTTTCTGACCAGCGTTCGATAACGTGGAGGAACCCAACAGACTGTTTTAGTTGGGTTCTTCCATCTCATAAAGCTAAATAATTCAATACTATTCAACATGTTAGCGAGAATCTGAGCATCATGTAATTTTTTTTGCTTTTGTACTCGTTGTAGATGCCGCTACCTGCATTACATCTTTACGAGGTTAGAAGCACATGGTTAAAACAAAATCGAAATGGTGTGTGTTAGTGGTTACGGCTATTTCACTGGGCGCATGTTCGGGCACGCCAAAACCCAAAACTGAAATAGCTTTGTCAAATGCCGCTGTGCAAAACGCCGAAGTGGCTGGTGCGACTGATCTTGCGCCCATTGAACTGCGTACCGCCAAAGAAAAACAGGCGTTAGCGAACAGTGCAATGTCTTCAAAGAATTACCTAACGGCTAAACAGCTCTCTGAGCAGGCAGCTGTAGACGCAGAGCTTGCCAAGGCAAAAAGTGAAGCTGAAAAGTCTCGTGCAGCGGTAAAAGAGGTTGAAGACAGTATTAATGTGATTCGGGCTGAGCTAGATCAGTAAGATTTTCAATAGCTAGCAGCGTTGTTAATACACCGTTTAACTCAAACTCAAATACCTAAATTCACCCTATTAAGGATTGCACCAATGAAAAATCCTATCGTTCCTGTATTACCTATAGCCGCACTGCTTTTATTGGCTGCATGCGGCGGCGCACCAAAGCAGATTGGTGCACTTGAATCCGCACGCACAGCTTATTCCAATGCCAGTGCCAATGAGGTCGTTGTCAAACACGCTGCCTCAGAGCTTGATGATGCCCGTATTGCGCTGTCCAAAGCTGATCGGATATTCAAAGACGAAGGCAAGCCTGGCCACACCGAGCACTATGCCTATATAGCCAGTCAGAAAGTGAAAATCGCTGAGCTAATTGCTCAACGAAAAGAAGATGATGCACGGCTCTCAACTATGGATCTGGAACGACAGAAAGTTCAGCTGGACGCTCGTTCAAAGCAAGTTGATCAAGCCCGAGAAGAGACGCTGGCTATGCAACGACAACTCGAAGAAATGCAAGCTCAAGTAACGGAGCGGGGTATCGTTGCTACTTTGGGCGATGTGCTATTCGATATCGGCGAGGCCACATTAAAAACGTCATCGGCCGCCAACATAGACAAGATTGCCAGTTTTATGAACAAGTACCCTGAACGCTCGGCAATCGTTGAAGGACACACCGATAATATGGGTGATGATGATTTCAACCTGGATTTGGCCAGAGAGCGCGCATTTTCTGTTCAGGCAGCGTTAGTTTCGCGAGGTATCGATGGTTCTCGTATCACGCTGAAAAGTCTCGGTGAGGCTGCGCCAATTGCCGACAACAATACCTCTGCTGGCCGTCAGAAAAATCGGCGGGTGGAAGTTATTTTTCCAGAAGTAGGAATGCAAGTCAGCAATTTGAGTGCGGAATAAAGACTACCGCCACAGGTGCGCATCAAATTCAATGGTGCGCGCCAACATCGTCATCCTCACTACGCTTTACCCTCCCAAGGCGGGTGTGGTGCCTAAAAACTGATTGATAGCGGCCGCAACCGGTTCTGGCGTGTCCATGTGCAAATGATGATGCCCAGTCAGTGTGACTGAACGATGATCCTTAATTAATTTCATGCGCGAAGCGGTTTGTTCGCGAGACGTCAAAAAACCGTCTTTTGCGATAATGGTTAGCACCGGACACTGAATGGATTCGTTAACGGCTCGCACATGCTCCTCAGTTAGTCGATGCGCTGTGGACACACGCAGTTTTGGGTCAAAGCGCCAACGCCAACCATCGTCGAATTCAGCTAATTGCCTATCGATAATGAGCCGTGCAGCGTTGGTATTCATTTTTGCCGAACGCAAGCGCGTATTAATGGCTTCATCCTTGTTGGCATAAACCCGTGATTTGTATTTATCATCTGTTAGCTGATCGCTCAATGAGCTTTGCAAACGCTCAACAAACTCATCGGGTTCGCTGGTTAGTGCGCCGCTGGATTCAATTAGTATTAAAGACTTGATTGTATCTGGAATGCCCACAGCCACAAGCGGAGCAATAATACCGCCCAGGGAATGACCGGCAATATGGCAACTTTCCCAACCGAGCGCTTTAATCACCGCCGCAGCCCAGTAAGCTGAGTCTGGAACGGTATAGGTAGAGTCCAAGTGGTCTGAAAATCCATGACCTGGCATATCGATAGCGACAATGTCCATATCGGGAAGCAGTGACATCATAGGCAAGAAGCTGTTCGCATTGTCGAGCCAACCGTGTAAACACAATAATTTTGTAGGTGAGTCTTCACCTTGTATGCGATGGCGAATGCCAGCAATGGATTTTCCATTCACGCTTAGGTTTATTGCTTCGGGTCTTGGAACTTTTATTTCTCTCATAACGGGATTAATGCAGGGTGTGTAATGCTAGTGTAGTGGCAAGGTAAACAGCAGCAGTTCTCGATCATTTGGATCACGCGTGGCTGTAAATCCAAGGCTTTTCATTAATCCTCGCATTGGATTATTAGTGACAAGCACATCGCCTGTCAGCCGCTGCAAATTTTGTGCTTTGGCGTGTTCAATGACAAGTTTCATTAGTGCTGAAGCCAAACCATGCCCCTGCCAGTCGTCGGCTATGGAAACAGCGAACTCTGCACTTAATTTGTCGGTTGTCATAGCGTAACGGCTAACGCCAACCACATCACCGCCGCCATTTTTGCTGACAGCTACAAAAGCCATTTGGCGATCATAGTCGAGCTTGGTGAATTGTGCGATCATTTGTGGTGTTAAGTCGTTGATGGCATGCATAAACCGAAAATAGCGAGATTCTGCAGACATGTTATGCACCATTTTCTGTATAGACTCGCCGTCTTCAGGACGTATAGGTCTTAGTTGTACAGTGCGTCCGTGCTTTAACTTTTCCAGGCGAACCCAACTCCACGGGTATGGGTGAATTGCCAGATGCGCATATTCTTTACGCGCTTTAGACCGTTCAATGACCACTTGTACGTCCATCGCAATGGCATTATCTACACCGACCCGAACCGGGTTGATATCCACTGAGAACACATCGGGCAGCTCGCATGCTATTTCTGATAAGCGACGCAGCATATGCGCAGCGGCTTTTCTACCAACTGGTTTTTGATGCCTGAATTCACCGAGGTAATTGGCAATAGTAGGAGTAGCCAACATACTGTTGATAAGAAAATTGTTCAATGGAGGCAGCTGTGCCGCGCGCTGATGCACAAGTGCTGATATATCACCTCCCACACCGACGCTAATAACGGGGCCGAAAGTTGCGTCTCGGCTTAAGCTCATTGACAGGTTTCGGATGTTTTTGTCCGAATGCATGCGTTCGATCAGTACGCCACGAAATTCGGCATCGGGTCGTATGCTCGCCATACTTTCCGAAATGGAATTGTAAGCGCCGGTTAGCTCGTGTTCGTTCTGAATATTCAGTACGGCGCCATGTACCTCTGATTTATATCGAACATT